>PNJK01000002.1 GCA_013821825.1 Rhodobacter sp. | reverse complement strand
GAGCAGCAAAACTTCTGGACCAGCCATTTCGGCGGGGTCTACATTTTCCGCGACGTGCGGTTTCCGGCGGCGATCTCGACGCTGGACTGGAAGTCGCTGGGCGAGGTACCGGTGCCGCAGGTGATGGACCTGACGCATAGGAACCAGATCGCCGACTGGCTGGAGCGGAACCAGCTGGCCGAGCCCATCGTGCAGGCGAGGGGCATGGATGCGGCGGCGGTGCTGCGGCAGAAGATGGATTTCATCCTGATCGACGCGGCGGACCGTCTGGGGATCGAGGTCGGTGACGCAAGGCGGACAGAGCTGCGGAAGGTGGCCTACAAGCTGGGTTCGTCCCTGCCGGAGGAGTTCCTTGGCCTCGCGGCCCTCCTGCGCTGGGTGGAGGCAGGGGGGGCCTGGCCAAAGATCACATCCGAGCATCCGGCCTATTTCTATACGCTGCGGGGCAAGGCGGGGCAGGACCGCGATCTGGTGAACATGCTCCTGTCGGAATTGGCGCCGATGGATGTGCGACAGATGTACATCGTTCACAAGGAGTTGTTCTACGCGCAGTATGCGACGTGGACCGACCGCAAGAAGACCTATGTCGCCGATTTCCTGGCGCGGGAGTATCAGGTGGACCGGGAAGGCGCGCGAACAGCGCTCTTTGGCCCCGAGCCGGGGATGGACGAGTTGCACCGGCCCGAGATGGCGGCGGGACCGAAGCCAGCCCGCAGCATCGGCCGCGGGCCCGCGTCGGGGCCATGGGGAGGGAGACGGTAGATGGGTTGGATACGATTGGCGTTCTTCATGTATGTGGGGCTGACGATCATCTATTTCGTCACCGGCATCTATTCGCGCAGCGTAAGGCGGGAAAAGCTGGAGAAGCAATGGGACTCCGACCCGGCGAAGGAAGGTGAGGCGGCGACCGACCGGACGGCCTTCATCGAGGCCGGGATGCAAGCCTATGACAAGGGGCTGAAGAAGCGGCTTCTCTGGCTTATCTATATCATTCCGACCATCGGGTTTGTGGCGACGATCTATTTCATCAACTGGAACTGAAGGGGCTGACCCATGTGGACCAAGATCAAATGGGGCTTGCGCATCCTGGCGCTGCTGATCGTGGCGGCATTCCTGCACTACACCTTGCCGCAGCGCGACGTGGTGCAGATCATCAACACCTACAACAAGAACACGCCCATCAGCGCGAACTGGATGTTCTATTCGATCGAGGACACCGGGACCGGGGTGGAGACGACCTCGACGATCCGCGACATCCGCTTCATCGACGCGGTCTACCCCGACGGTGAAAGCGTGATGGTTTACCGCAACGAGGATACCGGTTGGTTCTGGCCCCCCTATTTCAAGTGGGACAGCAGCACCCTGCAGGCCGAGGCGCAGAACCTGAAGTCGGACAAGGCCAACCCGCAATGGGTGGCGGTCAGCCATTACGGCTGGAGGCTGCCGATCTTTTCGATCTTTCCGAATGCGGTGAAGATCACGCCGGTCGAGGGGCCGGATGTGACGCTGATCCCTTGGGTCAACATCGTGATCCTGTCGTTCCTGGCCTTTGCGATCTTCATGATCCGCAAGATGTGGCTGCAATTCCGCGAGCGGATGGTCGATCCCGCACTGGCAGATGTGGGCGAGACGCTTGATGCCGTGGGGGAACGGGCCGAAGCCGCGAAGAAGGAAGCGCGCGGGTTCTTCGGACGGATGGGCGCCTGGCTGAACACCTGGCGGGCGAAGAAATAGCCACCAAAGCGGCCCCCACCCCCATCCCCTCCCCACAAGGGGGAGGGGAGGCGATTGCGGCGGGCGTCAGGCCCGCAGGGTTCCGCCAGTAGCCTTGGTGACCTTTTCGATGATCTTGGCTGAAACGGCCTCGATCTCGGACTCGGTCAAGGTCTTGTCCAGTGGTTGCAGGCGCACGGTCAGGGCGATGGACTTCTTGCCCGCACCCATCTGAGCCTCGGCCTTATCACCGGTGAACTGGTCGAAGACCCGGACGCTTTCGATCAGCGCCTTGTCGGCGCCTTGGGCGGCATTGACGGCCGTCAGGGCCTCGACCTTCGAATCCACGACGAAGGCAAAGTCACGGTCCACCGCCTGCAGGTCGCTGATCGCCAATGCGGGGCGGGTGGGGGTCTTCATCTTGGGCGCCGGGATGTTGGCGATAAGCACGGTGAAGGCTACGGCCGGGCCTTTGACGTCCATCGCCTGCAGGATGCGGGGGTGAACCTCACCAAAGCTGGCCATCACGTTCGGTCCAAGGCCGATGGCGCCGGACCGGCCGGGGTGCCACCACGCGGCCACCTTGCGGCTGATCTGCACGCGGGCGGGCGCGCCAAGGGCGGCGAGGACCGCCTCGGCATCGGCCTTGGCGTCGAAGACATCAACCATCCGGCGTGATCCGTGCGGGTCGCGCGGGGCGGCGGCGCCGATCAGCAGGCCTGCGGCTTGAAGGTGTTGTTCGCCCGGTTCGCCGCCGTGGAACGCGGGGCCGACTTCGAACAGCGCGAGGTCCATGAAGCCGCGCGCCTGATTGCGGGCGGCAGCAGCCAGCAGGCCGGGGAGGAGGTCGGGGCGGAGATGCGTCATCTCGGACGAGATCGGGTTGTCGACCCGCACCGCGTCAGAGCCGCCACCGAAGAGAGCCGCCGACTTGGCGTCGATGAAGCTGTAGGTCACGCATTCGTTGTAGCCGAGCGCGGCCAGCGTGCGGCGCGTGCGGCGTTCGCGCACCTGTACCGGCGTCAGGATGGGCTTTGGCACGCCGGACTGACGGCGCGCCATTGGGGCGCCTTGCAGCTTGGTCAGGCTGGCGATGCGGGCGACTTCTTCGATCAGATCCGCCTCGCCCAGGATGTCCGGGCGCCATGAGGGCGGGGTGGCCATGTTGCCGTGAAGCATAAAGCCGAGGGCCTGCAATGTGGCGCGCTGCGTCGCCTCGGGAATGTCCATGCCGACAAGGCTGACCACCCTGGCGGGGTCAAGCCGATAGGCGCGGGCGGTGTCGATCGGGGCGCCGTCCTGCACGATCTCGCCCGCCTCGCCACCACAGAGATCCAGGATCATCTGCGTTGCGAGTTCCAGCCCCGGCAGGGTGAAGGCCGGGTCCACGCCGCGCTCGAACCGGTAGCGGGCGTCGGAGTTGATCTTCAGCGCGCGGCCCGTGGCGGCGATGGTGATCGGGTCCCACCAGGCGCTTTCCAGGAAGACATCGGTCGTCTCGGGTGTGCAGCCCGAAGCCTCTCCGCCCATTATTCCGGCAAGGGATTCCGGGCCGTGGTCGTCGGCGATGACCATCTGGCCTTCGGACAGCGTGTAGGTCTTGCCGTCGAGCGCCGGCAGAGTCTCGCCCGCGCGGGCGGGGCGGATGGCAAGGTCCCCCTTCACCTTGGCTGCGTCGAAGACGTGCAGCGGGCGGTTCAGCCCGAAGGTGAAGTAGTTGGTGATATCGACAAGGGCCGAGATGGGCCGGAGACCGATCCCTTTAAGCCTACCTTGCATCCAGTCGGGCGAGGGGCCGTTCTTCACGCCCCGGATCAGCCGGCCAGCAAAATGCGGGCAGCCTTTGGCCTTCAGCGCAGGATCGATGGTCACGCCGATGGGTGAGGGGAAGCGGCCTGCGACGGGGGTGGCCGTGACCGGTTTCAACGTACCAAGGCCGCGCGCCGCAAGGTCGCGGGCGATGCCGTGGATCCCCAGAGCGTCGGGGCGGTTTGGAGTGACCTTGATCTCGATCACCGGGTCGGCCAAGCCCTTCCAGTCGATGTAGCGCGCACCCAGCGGCGCATCTGCGGGCAGCTCGATGATGCCCTCGTGGTTGTCCGACAGCATGAGTTCGCGTTCGGAACACAGCATCCCGTTGGACTCGACACCCCGGATATTGCCTGGCTTCAGGTCGACGCCAGTGCCCGGCACATGCGTGCCCACCGGTGCGAAGACGCCGACAAGGCCAGTGCGCGCGTTCGGCGCGCCGCAGACGACCTGCACCTCTTCCATCCGGCCACCGGGGCCTTCGGGATAGGTCGCAACCCGGCACAGGCGCAGCCGGTCGGCGTTCGGATGCTGGACAGCCTCGATCACCCGGCAGATGCGGAACGGACCCAGCATGGCGGTCGGGTCTTCGATGCCTTCCACCTCCAGCCCAAGGTCGGTCAGCGCCTCGGCGAGGGTGGCGACAGGGGCGGTGGTCTCAAGATGATCCTGGAGCCAGGAAAGGGTGAACTTCATCGTGCTGGGTCCTGTAAACGTGCGCCGACGGGATTAGCGCAAAGGGCGCGGAAGGGGAAGCAGGCTTAGCCCCCCGCAGTCCAGACGAAGGCGTAGAACAGGCCGAAAAGGATCGGCTGGTGAACCAGGTAGATCAGCAGGCTGTGCCGCCCCGGGAAGGTCAGCCACGACAGAAGGCGGGATGGTCGGCGCCTGGGCCACTTGTCAACCCGCATGGCGCGAGCCAGGGCAAGGCCTGCAAGACAGGGCGCGACCCACGGGATCAGGGGCACATAATCCCCCATCGCCGGGCGGGTTTCGGCAAGGCCCAGCCAGATCAGCCCAAGGCCGTCAAAGGCCGGGCTTGTGCTGGTCCAGGCCAGCGCGACAACAACCGCCGCCACCGCAAGCGTCACCGGCGCCGGAACGCGTAGAAACGGCAGGGCGATCAGGCTGGACAGGGCCAGCGCATGCAGGATGCCAAAGTAGATCGGCCCGCCCGGCACCAGCCAGAAGCTGGCAACCGTCACCAGGGCGGCGGCGGCCACCAGCTTGGCCAGACGCCAGCTATAGCTCCGCCAGCGAATGGCCTGCCGATGCGCCAGCCAAAGGCCGACGCCGGTGAAGAACAGGAAGCTGCCCGCCACCAGCCGCGCGAAGTAGTACCAGAACGGCTGATAGGTCGTGTCAGCCGGAATGTAGCCGAACAGCGCGAGATCAAAGGTGAAGTGGAAGATCACCATGCCGATCAGCGCCGCCGATCTTGCAAGGTCAAGCGCGATCAGGCGGTCCTGCGGCGAGGGGGGGTCAATGCTCATCTGGGGCCGGGAATTGCGGATCTGCCGCGACTGTGACGCGGAACCCTTGCCGCCGCAAGTCGGCTCGGCAAGGGCACGCCAGCCCGTTGATGCGCTGCGAGAGTTGCAAGGTCAGAACAGCCGCAGAAGCCGCTTGAGGTAGTCAAGCTCTTCACCCGAGCGGCCCAGTTCGCCCGAGCGGCGGCGGATTTCGTCCAGCAGTTCCTGCGCGCGGGCGTTCGGGTCGGTCTGGACCATGTTCTGATCCGATCCGATGCGGGCGCTGTCGCCGGGCTCGCGGCCCAGAGGATCACGCCCGTTCGGATCGGCGCTGCCGAAGTCCTGATCGCCGCCATTGGCTTCCCGGTTCTCGCGCTGTTCCTGGGCCAGCGCCTCGCCGAAATCGCGCATGCCGTCGCGCATGGCTTCCAGCGCTTCGGCCTGACGGTCCAGGGCCCCATCAAGGTCGCCGCGACGCAGGGCATCTTCAGCCTCTTCCATGGCACGGCCTGCACGGTCGAGCTTGCGGCGGCCTTCCTCGCCCTGTTCGGTGCCGTCGCCCGGCAACTCGCCCTGCTGCAGGCCGCCCAACCGCTGGCGCAATTCGCGCTGGCGGTCGGTCAACGTGCCTTGGCTACCCTGCCCGTCTTCGCCGTCCTGTTCGCCGGGTCGCTGGCCCGGTTGCTCGCCTGGTTGCTGGCCACCCTCGCCCTGCTGCATGTCCCGGTAGGCGTCGTCCGACAGGTCCTGCTGGTCGCGCAGCGTTTCGCCCAGTTCCTGCATGCCCTGCTGGCCGGGAGAGCCTTGGCCCTGCCCGCCCTGGCCCTGCACAACCTGCATGTTCTCCATCAGTTGGCGCAGCTGTTCCATCAATTCGGCAGCTTCGGCGGTCTTGCCTTCCTCCATGAGCCGCTGCAGTTCGTCCAGCATCTCCTGCAGCTGGTCGCCGGACATCATCTGGCCCTGCATCATCTCGGATTGCTGCTGGTCGCCGGGATTGCGCTGCGCCTCTTCGGCAAGCTCACGGGTGTATTCGTTCAGCGCCTGCTGCATTTCGCGCATCAGCTGTTCGATTTCCTCGGGCGAGGCACCGTTCTTGATCGCCTCGCTCAACCGGTCCTGCGCGCGTTGCAGGCGTTCGAAGGCCGACTGCAGGTTGCCCTCTTCGACCATCAGCGCAATGGTCCACAACTCCTCTGCAATACGGTCGCGTTCTTCGACCGACAGGCTGGCTTCTGCCGCCTCAAGCTCGCGCATCAGGACGCGAAGGTGCAGGAAGGCCCGGTCGTGGCGGATAAAACCTTCGGGCGCATTGGTCACTGCCTTCAGGATATCGACGGAGCGGGGGGCGTTGATCCGGTTCCAAAGGATATCGCGGCGCATCTCGATCAGCGCGGCGGCGAGGGGGTCGAAGAACCGCTTGCCCGGCAGGGTAACGGCACGCGGTGCCGCCGTGCCCTCTTGCCCCGCGGCATCGACGGCGGCGAAGACCAGCGTGACCGGCAGATTGGCGAAGACATGTTTGGACAGGTCGTCGATCAGCGTCTCGGTGATTTCGGTGCGCTTGCCGGAAAGCGGCATCGGCAGGTCCAGAACCACGGGTTCCACCGGTTCGGGATCGACCCGCAGGCCATGGCGCCGGTCAAGCCCCGCCATGTCAAGCGAGATGGTGACCCGGCCCGCGACCACGCCGTAATCGTCGGTTGCGGTAAAGCCCTGCTTGAAGCGGCCGTCCGCCTCGCGCCCGATCTCGCCCGAGACGGCGATGGTCGGCAGCCCGTCGGGAAGCGCGGTGATCTGCCATTCGCGACCGCCCGGTCCCTCAATGGCAAGGCGGCCCGACCGGGTTACGGTCAGGTCATGCACCCCGGCCATGCCATCGGGCACGGCGGCGGCAGGGGTGGGCTGACCCTCGGCCAGAGGGGCAGCGGGCGGCGGGGCATCGGCCACGGTCTGCGCGACGGAAAGGCCACCCTCGGCGCCATAGAACCGGATCTGCAGGCGGGTGCCGGTGGGCAGTTCCAACCCCTCTGCGGTGATGTCGTTCAGGTAAAGCGAGGGCTTGCCGGTATAGGCGGGCGGCTGCGCCCAGCCTTCCCAGCTTGGCCCGCCAGGCATGGCGACCGCCGCGCCGGGCGCAAGGCCGGAAAGCGAGGCCACGCGCCAGAACGATCCGAAAAGCAGCGCCATCACGAAGGCGGTCAACGCCACATAGCGCAGGCTGAACGGATCGCGCGACGACAGCCGCAGATCTGGCGTCACCGGCTTGGCGGCCGCGGCACGGGCGGCCATGCGCGCCTTGTGCGCCTCCCACACCGCGAGCGAGGCGGGGTCGTTGCGGCCAATCGCCTGTGTGTCGCGCAACGTGGCAATCGGGCGTCCCGGCATCGTCGCGTCCAGCCGGTCCAGCGCGTCGGCCACCGTCGGCTTGCGGAACTTGCGCAGGCCCAGCGCAAGAAGACCCAGCGCCAGCAGCGCGGCAACTGCGCCCCCGATCTGCGCCCAAAGCAGCGGCCCGTAGTCCTGCAGCCCGAAGGCCAGCGCCGCCAGCACAACCAGCAACAACGACCAAAACGGCCAGAACGCACGCGAAAGCCTTTCGGCCCAAAGCCCCGCCAACGTCAGCCGCATGGGCCAGACGAGCGATGCCAGTGGGGGCGATTTCCGCTGCGGTTGGGGCGGTTGTCCGATCATCTCACCTGCCTTGGGCCGGACGGAGCGTCACAGCCACGACGGGATGGTATCCCGGTTGAGGATTTCGTCAAAGGTCGGTCTTGCCCGAATGACAGCGAATTGATCTCCATGGACTAACACCTCGGGGATCAGGGGCCGAGTATTGTACTCCGATGCCATCACCGCGCCATAGGCACCTGCGCTGCGGAAAGCGACAAGATCCCCCTCGGCCACCAGCGGCAGGTCGCGGCCTTTGGCGAAGGTGTCGCCGGTCTCGCAGACCGGACCGACCACGTCGAATTCCCGCGTGGGGGCGGCAACGGGTGGCTCTGCCACGGGGACGATGTCATGGTGCGCGCCGTACATCGACGGGCGGACAAGGTCGTTCATCGCGGCGTCAAGAATCAGGAAATCCCGCCCCTCGCCATTCTTCACATAGATGACGGAGGAGACGAGAACCCCAGCGTTGCCCGAAATCAGCCGCCCCGGTTCAATCTCGATCTCGCAACCCAGATCGCCCACCGTCCGCTTGATCAGCGCACCATAGTAGGTAGGAAGCGGCGGGGCGGAATTGGAGCGTTCGTAAGGGATTCCAAGCCCGCCGCCCAGGTCAAGCCGGCTGATCGTATGACCCTCGGCACGCAATTGGCGGGTCAGGTCGGCAACCTTGAGATAGGCCTGCTCGAAGGGCTCAAGCTCGGTAAGCTGGCTGCCGATATGCACGTCGATGCCAACGACCTTAAGGCCCGGCAGATTGGCGGCCTCGGCATAGACTTCGGACGCGCGGGCGATCGGGATGCCGAACTTGTTTTCCTTCTTGCCTGTGGCGATCTTTTCGTGGGTCTTGGCGTCAACATCCGGGTTCACGCGAATGGTAATTGGCGCGGTGAGGCCAAGGCTGGTCGCAACTTCGGACAGCGCCCGCATCTCGGGCTCGGATTCCACGTTGAACTGCCGGATGCCGCCGGTCAGCGTCAGCCGCATCTCCTCGCGCGTCTTGCCGACGCCGGAAAAGACGATGCGGTCGCCCGGAACGCCGGCCGCCTTGGCGCGCAAGTACTCCCCGGCCGACACCACGTCCATGCCGGCCCCAAGATTGCCCAGGGTCTTCAGCACCGCGACGTTCGACAGCGACTTGATCGCAAAGCAAACCAGATGCGGCAGCGGACTCAGCGCCTCGGTGAACAGATGATAGTGCCGTGTCAGGGTGGCCGTGGAATAGACATAGAACGGCGTGCCCACGGCAGCAGCGATCTCGGGGATCGCCACATCTTCGGCGAAGAGCGTGCCGTTGCGGTAAAGAAAATGGTCCATGCGTATCCCCCGGCAGTCACCCGGGGGTATAACAGAAGCGTCGGGCGCGACAATTCGATGCTTGCGCGATCTGCCGGCCACGCTGCATGTCACGGCGACGGAAAGAGCGCCCGGATCAGCCTGCCGTGAAAGCCAGTCCCTTCAAGGCGCAGCGGTTGATCGCCTCGGTCGGTAACCAGACCGTAAGCGCGATGGGGGCGATGGTCAGGTCCCGGCCGAGGCCGGTAGCCGAGGCATTGACCTACCAGGCGTCGATCAGACCAGAGAGGCCGGTCCCCGTCTCTCGCAGGTGAAGCAGGAACCAGGACATCGGATGTACCGCGACTGAGATCGCCAGCGCCGGGAACGCCGGTCGAAGCGGGGTCATTTGACGACGACTCCGATCTGCGCCTCACCCGAAAGGGTGATGCCGGACTTTGTCGGCGGTTCGGGCGCGCCGTCAGCACCGCAGGCAGCAAGGGAAAACGCGCTGAACAGGGCAAGGCAGGTGGATCGGGTCAGGCGGGGCATCTGGGTCCTCGGGTTAGTTGGGGGCTACGCTGACCGTTGCACCTCCCAAGGTGACGGACAAGGTAGGGGAAACCGTTACATCGGTGACGCTGACTGCCATTTCGGCCGAAAGCATCGGGTCGGTGCAGGCGGACAGGGCAATCGGCAAAGGAATAATCGGCTCCATCGCAACATCCTTGGCGGGCAGGCCAAAAGCTGGCACCCGGAGCGCTGTTCGTCACCTTGGGGCCTTACCCAAGCACCGACCGCCAACGCGCGACCTGCGCCCGAACCTGATCCGGCGCGGTGCCGCCATAGGAGGTGCGGCTATTCACCGAATTTTCGACGCCGAGGACGGCGAAGACATCCTGACGGATGCCGGGGTGCACGCACTGCATGTCGCCAAGCGACAGGTCAGGCAGATCGACGCCCTTGCCTTCGGCCATTGCGACCAGCGTGCCGGTGGCGTGATGCGCCTCACGGAAGGGCAGGCCCAGTTCCCGCACCAGCCAGTCGGCAAGGTCTGTGGCGGTGGAAAACCCGGACGCAGCGGCGGCCTTGAGCGCATCGCGGTTTGCGGTCATGTCGCCCACCATCCCGGTCATCGCGGCCAGACCCAGCATCAGTGTGTCGGCGGCGTCGAAGACCTGTTCCTTGTCTTCCTGCATGTCCTTGGAGTAGGTCAGCGCCAGACCCTTCATGATGGTGAACAAGGCCACCGTCGCCCCCAGAATCCGCCCGAGTTTCGCGCGTAGCAGCTCTGCCGCATCGGGGTTCTTCTTCTGCGGCATGATGCTGCTGCCGGTCGTCCACCGATCCGAAAGCCGCACAAAGCGGAACTGCGCGCTGGACCAGATCACCAGTTCCTCGGCAAATCGGGACAGATGCATGGCGGTGATGCTGGAGGCTGCCAGAAACTCCAGCGCGAAGTCGCGGTCGCTGACCGAATCAAGACTGTTCGCCGTCGGCCGGTCAAAGCCCAGCGCCCTGGCCGTCATGTGCCGGTCGATGGGAAAGCTGGTCCCGGCGAGCGCAGCCGCGCCCAGCGGGCATTCGTTCATCCGCCGCCGCGCATCCTGAAACCTGCCACGATCACGGGCGAACATCTCGACATAGGCCAGCATGTGATGGCCCCAGGTCACCGGCTGCGCGGTCTGCAGGTGGGTGAAGCCCGGCATCACCCAATCCGCCCCCGCTTCGGCCTGCGCGAGGAACGCCTGCATCAACGCCTCCAGCCCCGTGATCGCCGCTTCGCACTGGTCGCGCACCCAAAGCCGGAAATCGACCGCCACCTGATCGTTGCGGCTGCGCGCAGTGTGCAGCCGTTTGCCAGCCTCGCCCACGATCTCGGTCAGGCGGCTTTCGATGTTGAGGTGGATATCTTCCAGCTCCACCCGGAACGGGAACTTTCCGGTTTCAATCTCTGACAAGACCGTGAGAAGGCCTTCCCCGATCGCTTCGGCGTCTTTATTGGTCAGGATACCTGTTGCGGCCAGCATGGCGGCATGGGCCCGGCTGCCTGCGATATCCTGCGCATAAAGCCGCTGGTCGAACCCGATCGAGGCGTTGATCGCCTGCATGATCGCGTCAGGCCCGCTGGCAAAGCGCCCGCCCCACATCTGGTTGGCGGAATTGGTGTCGGGGCGTTCGGTCATGGGGCTTGTGCCTTTGGAGGGATAACGTGCGCAAACTTCTGGGTGTCGTCTACACGGCCTTCCTCTTTGGTGCAAATGTGCTTGGTTCAGGTTTGGCGGCTGCCGATGTGGACACCCTGCGCGAAGGCGACATGAAGAAGCTGGCGATTCACGTGTCCCCCGTCCCGGTGCCTGACATCGGTCTGGTCGACACCACCGACGCGCCCCGGTCACTGGCCGAGTATCGCGGCAAGTGGGTTGTGCTGAACTTCTGGGCCACATGGTGCGCGCCGTGCCGTGAGGAGATGCCCTCGCTTGACCGGCTGCAGGCCGCGATGTCCGAGATTGCGGTGGTCCCGGTAGCGACGGGCAGGAATGCTGTGGCCGGAATCGAACGGTTCTTTGTGGAAGCCCGAATCACCGGCCTGCCGATGCTGCGCGATCCGAAATCGGAACTGTCGCGGGCGATGGGCGTGCTGGGGCTGCCGGTGACAGTGATCATGAACCCCGAAGGCCAGGAGGTCGCCCGCCTGATCGGCGATGCCGAGTGGGACGGCGACAACGCCAAGGCGGTGCTGACTGCATTGATGGCGGGGTATTAGGCCCAGGTTCAGAAAGCCAGACGGTCGACGTAAACGACGGTTCAGTCCGAAGAAAAGTCCCCCCGCCGTCGCCCGGTGCCTTGGGTTCAGCTCCGCGTCCTGTTCCCGGCGCTATTCTCGAACACCGTTCGCGCCATGGTCAGCACGCACAACGGGCGGATCACAGATCGAAGGCGGCGAAGACCGGCACATGATCAGATGGCTGGTCCCAGCCCCTGACCGGGCGCAGGATGCGACTGCCGTGCGCGGCACCCATGATATCTGGCGTGGCCCAGATATGGTCCAGACGGCGGCCCTTGTCGGCGGCGTCCCAGTCGGCGGCGCGATAGCTCCACCAGCTGTAAAGCTTGCCGTCGCGGATGTCGTTGCGGGTAACGTCCTGCCATCCCCCGGCTTCCATCACCGCACCGAAATGTTCGACCTCGATGGGCGTGTGGCTGACGATCTTCAACAGCGATTTGTGATCCCAGACGTCATCTTCACGCGGGGCGATGTTCAGGTCGCCCACAAGGATGGACCGGTCAGGGCGTTCCCAGCGGAAGAAATCCCGCATCTCGGTCAGGTAGTCCAGCTTCTGGCCGAACTTCACGTTCTCATCCCGGTCCGGGATATCGCCGCCCGCCGGCACATAGCAGTTGTGGATCGTCACCCCGTTTTCCAGCCGGGCCGCGACGTGACGGGCATGGCCAAGCTGCGCGAAATCCTTGTCACCGGCATCGACGATGGGAAGCTTCGACAGGATCGCGACGCCGTTATAACCCTTCTGCCCCCGTGCCACGACATAGCGGTAGCCAAGCGCCTGAAACTGCTCCAGCGGGATCTTTTCCACCGGGCTCTTGCATTCCTGCAGGCACAGGATATCCGGCGTCTCTTCCGCCATCAGCCGCGAGACCAGCCCTTCACGCAGGCGGACCGAGTTGATGTTCCAGGTGGCGAGGGTGAAGGTCATTGCTGTGCTTTGGTCCTATGGGATCAGATCGGCAAGGGCGGCGACAAGGGCTGCCTGAAACGCGGCGGGCGCCTCGATCTGTGGAATATGTCCGACCTCGGTCAGAATGGAAAGCGGCGCACCCGTCAGGCTGGCCAACCGTTCGCCCTGCGCCAGCGGCGTGGTCGAGTCCTGATCGCCCCAGAGGAAGGCCAGCGGCAAGGTCAGCCCCTCCCACGACGTCGGCTGCGTTGAAAGCGCTGCTTCCGGCGGGACGAGGAGGCTTGGCAGCCAGTCGGCAACTGCCGCCGTCGTGCCCGGCCGCCGGGTTGGTTCAAGCAGCATGTCGATCACGTCCGGCGTGGCGCTTTCCTTGCGATACAGGAACAGCCGCAGCAACGGTCCCATCGCATAGGGATTGGTCACGCTGGCGGAAACCGCCAGTTCCCGCATGAACGGGTTGCCCAGCGGCCATGGCAGACTGCCACCCTTTGGCCCGTCGAGCCCGATCGCCCCGGACACGACCACCAGTCCGGCAAAGGCCGCGGGGTCCAGCATCGCCGCCTCGGCCGCCGCACCCGCCCCGAAGGAATGGGCAACGACGATCGGTTTCACCTCCAGCGCCTCCACAAGGGCCAGCACGCGGCGTCCTTGGGTCGGGCGGCTGTAGTCGGCGGCCGGGTCGCGGAAGGAATACCCCATCGGCGGCATGTCAAAAGCGATGGCCCGGTAGCCTTCCGCCGCCAGCGCCACCTGCGTCGGACGCCACATCCGCGACCAGCCGACCGACCCGTGGATCAGCAGGACTGGCGTGCCGTCGTCGGGGCCAAGTTCTTCGACATAGATCGGGCCAAGCGTGGTTTCGACGATCCGCCCCTCCGCCGGGATGCGGTCCGGCAAAATGGCAATCTCACGCAGGATCGCGGCCAGGCGCAGGCCCAAAAGCGAGATTCCGGCCAGTAAGGTGAGAATGACCACAAGGCCGATGACATAGCGCATCCCGCTTGCCTAGCAGAGCGGTCAGGGTGCAGCAACAATGGCGCAGCGCAAAAAAAGGCCGGGCAAGAAGCCCGGCCAGGTCCAACAGGGAGGATGTCGCGCCATAACCCCGACGCGACGAGGGGAACCGGAAGCACAACCTGTGCATGAGGAGAAGGTAGCAAGCGAATCCGGCAACAATAAGCCCCAATGCGCAAGATTTCTGGGCTGTTGCAAGGCAGACGCAATCGGCAGTGTCTGCGGCGCAACAAAAAAAGGCCGGGCACAAGGCCCGGCCAGGTCCAACAGGGAGGGTGCCGCATCAAACCCCGACGCGGCCAGGGGAACTTCAGGCGACCAGACGGTAGCCGCCGCTTTCGGTGACCAGAATGCGCGCGTTCGAGGGGTCGGGCTCGATCTTCTGGCGCAGGCGGTAAATGTGGGTCTCCAGCGTGTGTGTGGTGACGCCGGCGTTGTAGCCCCAGACCTCGTGCAGCAGCACATCCCGAGCCACCACGCCCTGACTGGCGCGATAGAGGTATTTCAGGATATTGGTCTCTTTCTCGGTCAGGCGGATCTTCTTGTCCTTCTCGTCCACCAACATTTTCTGGGCGGGTTTGAAGGTATAGGGGCCCATCTGAAACACCGCGTCTTCCGACTGTTCATGCGTGCGCAACTGGGCGCGGATACGGGCCAGAAGGACCGGGAACTTGAAGGGCTTGGTCACGTAATCATTGGCGCCAGCGTCAAGGCCAAGGATCGTGTCGCTGTCGGTGTCATGCCCGGTCAGCATCAGGATCGGACATTTCACGCCACTCTTGCGCATCCGGCGGCACAACTCCCGGCCGTCGGTATCGGGCAGGCCCACGTCCAGAATCACCAGATCGAACAGCCCGGCCTTGACCTTCTCCATGCCCTCGGCGCCAGTGCCCGCCTCGAACACGTCGAAGTCCTCGGTCATGACCAGCTGCTCGCTCAGCGCTTCGCGCAGGTCGTCGTCGTCGTCCACCAACAGGATCTTCCGAAGTCCGGCCATAACTGCCTCCACTGCTTCCGCTGATCAAATGCGCCCCGATCACGCGGCCCGCAAGATTTGCTACCGGTTTCTCACGCGGTCGTGTCGTCGCTCCGGAGAATGTTTCAATTTCGTCATCCGGGGGGTAAGGAGATGGGCATGACGCTGACCCTTACCATCACTGAACGGCTGACCCGCGCACGGGGTGACCTGCGCATGGGCGTCCCCGTGATGCTGTGCGGCAGTGATGGCGCCGCCCTGATCGTGGCAATCGAAGCACTGGATCCGGTCCGGCTGCAGGATCTTCGTTCGCTGGGGACACCTGTGCTTGCCATCACGGCGCGGCGGGCCGAGACGCTGAAGGCCCGCGCCTATGATGGCGACCTCGCGCGCATCGCCCTGCCTTCTGATGCCGGGATTGACTGGCTGCGGGCAGTCGCAGATCCGGTGGACGATCTGCGGATGCCGATGAAGGGGCCGCTGCAATCCCTGCGGGACGGGCCCGCAGACTTGCACCGCGCCGCACTTTCTCTGGCCAAATCCGCACATCTGCTGCCGGCAGCATTGGTTGTCCCGATGGCGAACGCCTTGCAGGTCGCCAGCGAAAGCGGCCTGACCCTGCTGAGCCTGGATGAGATTGCCCCGGTCCTGTCCGCCCTTTCTCCGTTGGCCGAAGTGGTCTCCGCCCGCGTGCCCCTCGTGGCAAGCGAGGCGGGCCGCGTCCACATCTTCCGCCCGGATGACGGCGGCGACGAACACTACGCCATCGAAATCGGTCGCCCGGACCGCGCCAAGCCGGTGCTGGCCCGGGTCCATTCGGCCTGCTTTACCGGCGATGTGCTGGGCAGCCTGAAATGCGACTGCGGCCCGCAGTTGCGCACCGCCCTGGTGCAGATGGGGGCCGAGGGGGCGGGGGTTCTGCTCTACCTGAACCAGGAAGGCCGGGGCATCGGTCTTGCCAACAAGATGCGCGCCTATTCGCTTCAGGATCAGGGCTTTGACACGGTCGAGGCCAACCACCGGCTGGGCTTTGAAGATGACGAACGCGACTTCCGGATCGGCGCCGAAATCCTGCGCAAGATGGGGTTCTCGGCCGTGCGGCTGATGACCAACAACCCGAAGAAACTGGCGATGATGGAAAGCTGCGGCCTGCATGTGACCGAACGCGTGCCCTTGAAGGTGGGCGGGACCTTGCAGAACAAAGCCTATCTGGCCACCAAGGCCGCCAAGTCCGGGCACCTGCTGTGACCCCTCAGGATATCGTCGTCACCCGCTGGGGCGCGCGGTTCCTGAACCGGCGTTTCCCTTGCACCGTCGGGCGGGGCGGCATCGTGCCGACCGGCAAGAAACGCGAAGGTGATGGGGCGACACCGGCAGGGGTGCACCGGATCGTCGGCATGCTCTACCGCCCCGACCGGATGGCCCGCCCGGCGGATTGGGCGCTGCCGATCGGGCCTTGTGACCTGTGGTCCGACGATCCGCGGGATGAGGAGTACAACCTGATGGTTCGTGTTCCACATCGCTTCAGCCACGAACGCCTGCGCAGGCCGGACCCGATGTATGACCTGATCCTGATCACAGACTGGAACTGGCCCCATGCCGATGCCGGGCGTGGCTCGGCGATCTTTGTCCACCAGTGGCGCAGGCCATTGGCCCGCACCGCAGGCTGCGTGGCCTTTGCCCGCGATGACCTGCACTGGGTGGCCCCCCGGATCACCCATCAGACCCGGCTGATCATTCGCGGCTGATGCGGGGCTCCGCCCTCTTTCCAAACCGCTTTGGACCGCATAGTCTGCCCGCAAAAGGGAGGAATACCATGGCCAGAACGCCGTCCGGCGCGGATGACGACATCTTTGATCTGCGGCTGGCCCGTTCGGCACCAGACCTCTTTCCGATGCTTGAGGCGCTTTACGGTGCCCGCGCCGACTATGGCGCTTTCCGCAACAAGCTGGTCAAGGCGCTGAAGAAGGGCTGGGCCGACCGCCCCGCCGACCTGAAACGCCTGGATCTGCAACGTGATCTTGAGCCCGACTGGTTCCAGCGCCCCGACATGGCCGGCTATGTCTTCTACATCGACCGTTTCAACGGAACGTTGCAGGGCATCCTCGACAAGCTCGACTACCTCGAAGACCTCGGGATCACTTACGTCCACCTGATGCCCTGCCTGAAACCGCGCCCTGGTGACAGCGATGGCGGCTATTCCGTGATGGACTACCGCCAGATCAATCCGGCTTTCGGCACGATGAAGGATTTCGAGGCGGTGAGCACGGCGCTGCGCGCCCGTGGCATCTCGCTTTGCGTCGATCTGGTCTTGAACCATACCGCCAAGGAGCACGCCTGGGCCAAGAAGGCGGCGAAGGGCGACCCGGTCTATCAGGACTATTACCTGATGTTCGACACGCCCGACTTGCCGCGCCAATACGAACGCTCGCTGGTCGAGGTGTTCCCCGACAACGCCCCCGGCAACTTCACCCATTACCCCCAGATCGGCAAATGGGTCTGGACCACCTTCAACGAACACCAGTGGGACCTGAATTGGACCAACCCCGCGGTTTTCCTGGAAATCGTCGAGGTGATGCTGTTTCTTGCCAACAAGGGCGTGGATGTGCTGCGGCTGGACGCCGTGGCTTTCATGTGGAAGCGCATGGGCACCCGCTGCCAGTCCGAACCCGAGGTTCACATGCTGCTGCAAGCCCTGCGCGCCTGCAGCCGCATCGCCAGCGCCGCAGTACTGCACCTGGAAGAGGCGATTGTCGGACCGGCCGAGATGCTGACCTATTTCGGTCGCGGGCGGCATGACGGAAAAGAGGGCAACCTTGCCTACCACAACAGCCTCATGGTGCAGTTCTGGTCCTCGCTTGCCACCCGCGACACCCGGTTGATGACGCATGTGCTGGTAACCCATTTCCCCGACCGGCTGACCAACGCCACCTATGCCACCTATATCCGCTGTCACGACGATATCGGCTGGGCAATCACCGATGAGGACACCGCCGCCGTCGGTGCCTCGGGCCATGGCCACCGCAATTTCCTGTCGGACTTCTACGAAGGCAGTTTCCCCGGCACTTTCGCCAAGGGCGCCTTGTTCCAGTTCAACGCGGCGACGGGCGACAAGCGCGTCTCTGGCAGCTTCGCCAGCCTTGCCGGGCTGGAGCGGGCCGAAGCTGCGGGCGACGTGCCAGGCATTGAAATGGCCGTGCAGCGGATCTTGATGGGCCATGCGCTGGTTGCCGCCTGGGGAGGTATCCCCTTGATCTACATGGGAGATGAACTGGCCCTGCCGAACGATTACGGCTATCTGGATGTTCCCGAACACGCCCATGACAGCCGCTGGATTCACCGGCCCCGGATGGACTGGGCGCTTGCAGGCACCAGACATTCGGGCGACAGCCCCGCCTCCCGCGTATTCTGGGGCACCCGGCATATCCTGGCCCGCCGCCGCGCGACCCCCGCCCTGCATGGCGCGGTCCCGGTCCGCGTCGTCGCCTCGGGCAATGACAGCGTCTTTGCCTTTCAGCGCCTTGCACCGACGGGAACCGTCTTGGGCCTGTTCAACTTCACCGAACGCTGGCAGCAGGTCGGCGAGGGTCAGGCCCGCGCGCTTGGGGCCCTTACCCTGCTGGACGCCTTGTCGGACCGGCCGGTCGAAACTCACCAGGGCCAGATCGTCCTGCCGCCCTATGCCCGGGTCTGGCTGACCTAGGGTTTTGCCGACTGGACGCCTGCAAAACCGCGGGGCATTGTGCGCCCGGAACAAATGAAGGGTGCCAAATGGCGCTGACAAGACGGGCGGCGCTGTTTGGCGCTGGAGCAGCGGTGGGTGTGGTCGGCAGCCGCTGGATGGGGGATGCGAACCCCTCGCTGGAAGGGGTGGCAATCCTTGCGCCTGCCGGGGGCGAGGCGACGCTGAACGACGCCTCGCTCTTGTCGGAAACGCCGATCTTCAGGCATATCGTCGTCAAGGAGCCGCCAGGAGACGCCCTGGTCGCCGCCCTTCGCGCCGAATTGAAGGCCGCCGCGGCTGAAAACCGCCCGGTCAACGTCGGCGCGGCGCGGCATTCGATGGGCGGGCAGGCGATCCCGCGCGACGGTCATGCGATCACCTTTGATGCGCCCTCGGTCCTGGCGAAGGGCGAGGTCTACACTGTGCAGGCTGGTACCCGCTGGCATCAGGTCATCACGGCGCTCGATCCCTTGGGCCTGTCGCCCAAGGTCATGCAGTCGAATTCTGATTTCGGCGTCGCCTCGACCTTTTCCGTCGGAGCACACGGCTGGCCGATGCCCTTCGGCCCGATGGGCTCGACCGTGCGGTCGGTACAGATGGTGCTGGCCGACGGCAGCCTTGCCCGCGCCTCGCGAACCGAAAACGCCGATCTATTCTCCGCCGCGATGGGCGGATACGGCCTGATCGGCCTGATCACCGAGCTTGAAGTGGATGCGGTCCCGAACCAGCTTCTCGAGCCCGGATTTCAGACCCTGCCAGCAGCCGACTTCGCTGCCGCGTTCATTGCTGCCGCCGATGGGTCGATCCCCATGGCCTATGGTCGCCTCAACATCGACCGCGAGGGGTTCTTTGACGACGCGATGCTGGTCACCTACCACCCGATTGCCGGTGAAATCCCGCCTGCATCCGGCTCGGGCTTTCTCTCCAAGGCTTCCCGTGCGATCTTCCGGGCGCAACCGGGCAACGAATGGGTCAAGCGCCGCCGCTGGGGGATCGAGACCGGGATTGGCGCGACGCTAGCGGGCGTTTCCAGCCGGTCGAGTCTGATGAACGAACCGGTAATCACGCTGGACGACCGCGACCCGACCCGCACCGACATTCTGCACGAATACTTCGTGGCACCCGACCGCTTTGCCGACTTTATCGCCGCAGCCAAGCAGATCATCCCCGGCAGCTACCAGGAGCTTCTGAACATCACCCTGCGCTATGTCGCCCAGGACCCGACCGCGATGCTGTCCTATGCTCCGCAAGGCCCGCGCATCGCCTCGGTCCTCCTCTTCAGCCAGGAAATGACCGCAAGGGCCGAAGCGGACATGGCCCGCATGACGGCCGAATTGATCGAGGCGGTTCTGGCCATCGGCGGCAGCTACTACCTTCCATATCGTCTCCACGCGACGCCCGACCAGTTCCGCCGCTGCTATGCGCGGGCGGCGGATTTCGTGGCTTTGAAGCGGCAGCTGGACCCTGGCCTGCGCTTCCGGAATGCACTTTGGGATACCTATATGGCGGAGATCTGAGATGACGCTGCAGCAGAAGACCGCCCTGATCTATGCGGTGATCCTGGCGCTTGTCGCCTCGCTGAACTACCTGCCGATCCCCGGGATCGTGGACGCCGAAGGTCGGACCTTCGGCATTTTCGCGCTGGATGTCTACGACGATACGCTGCACCTCGCCTCGGCCCTCTGGGCGCTGGTGGCTGCGATCCTTTCGGCTCGGGCTGCACGGATATTCCTGATCCTTTTTGGCGCGATCTACTTCCTCGACGGGCTTCTGGGCAGTTTTGCGGGCTCTGGGTTCCTTGACCTTGGCATCTTCACCTGGGGTGTCCTCGACATCTCCTACACGCTCAAGTTCCTCTCCTCGGCACCCCACCTGATCCTGGGCGGTTTCGCACTGTTCATGGGTCTGAAGCGGTGACGGTCCTGTTCCGCTTGCTCAAGCGCTTCGTTTTGCTTGTCGTGGTCTTGATCCTGGGTCTCCTGTCGCCCGTCGCTTACATTGAAACCATGTGCCGCCCCGAAGGCTCGGCCGAGGTGCGGACGCCGCTGGTCGGATCCGACTGGCAGCGATCTGAGGGCCGCACCCTTCTGACCTACCCCGAATGGCACATCGTTCACGCCTATGCCGATTATGCCGAAGTGATCCGCGCCGGCGACCCCCATGACTACGGGTTCCTGCCCTCGATTGGCGGCTTCTGGTCCTCGACCTGCGCGCTTTCGCAAGCCTCGGGGCCGCATGGCGGCTTTCCTTGGGAAACCAAGCAGATGGTCTACACCATCGGCGTCAGCTTCACGACCGAACTGCTGCTGAAAGCCGGTTACGAAGAAACACTGGGCCGCCTGTTCGCCGCCCTGCGTGGCGACACGCGCGCCCCGCTCGACGATCTTTCTGCCCGGCAAGCCGCTGACTACGCGGTCTTTCTGCAGCAGGTGCCCTGGTACAGATGGGATTTCACCAACGATGCCGCCGAACTGGACAGCTCCGCGACCAGTGCCCTGCGCGACCGAGAGCGCCGTCTTGCGCTTGGCCTGGAATACCGGGCCAAGGCGGGCTACGCCAAGGTGATCGAGGCTGCCGTTGCCGCGTCTGGGGCAGATCAGCTGCGCCTGCGGGCGGTGGTGACGGGCATGGAGGATGCCAGCCTTGCTGCACTGCCGGATGTGCAGGTGATCGAAAGCCTGCCCGAAGGCACGGTGATCGAAACTCCGCGCTACCGCGCCTTCACCCGGATGGCCGAGGCCATTGCGGCTGCGGGAGGGGATTTCACCGAAATTGGCGGGAACGACGACATTCTTTTCACCATGATCAGCGACCAGCCCAGCGTGGAAGGCGCGATCCACTCCTTCGCGCGGCAGGGCAACACAGGCTTCCGGCATCTGGTCCTGATCCCGGTGTCCGAACTTGCCGAAACCCTGCGCAATCTGCCAGAGGGCGCGCTGGAGCATATCCATGACTATTGAGCCGAGCCCCTGGCTGATCGCTCTGCCGCTGGTGCTTTCGGGCTGGATAGGCAGGCTGGCGCTGGTGATGCGGCTGGGGGGCGATGCGCTAGGAGCGCTGGTCATGATGGCGCCCGATGGGTTTGTCGGCTCTCTGCTCAAAGATGTGGCCGTCGTGTCGCTGGGGCCGGTCAGCGTCACGCCAAGCGGCGGCATGGACCTTGATGCCACGCTATACGCCCATGGTGCGCCCCCGGTCCTGCCTGCCGGGCTGACCGGCTGGCTGCCTCAGAGCGGTTTCACCGGATAATCCCGCGCGCCAAAGATCGCGCTGCCCACCCGGACATGCGTCGCGCCATGGGCAATCGCGGCCTCGAAATCGCCGCTCATCCCCATCGAGAGGCCGGAGAGGCCGTGCTCTGCCGCCATTGCAGCAAGCATGGCGAAATGCGGGGTTGAGTCCTCGCCTTCAGGCGGGATGCACATCAGGCCGACGGGGGCGAGGTCCATGGCCCGGCAATCCCTCAGGAGCCCCGCAAGGTCAGCAGGCAGGACGCCCGCCTTCTGCGGCTCTTCCCCGGTGTTCACCTGCACGAAAAGCTGCGGACAGGTCCCCCGCGCCTGCGCCAGACTGGCCAGCTTCTGCGCCAGCGAGGGGCGGTCCAGGGTATGGATCGCATCGAAAAGCTCGACGGCGAGTTTGGCCTTGTTGGTCTGCAAGGGGCCGATCATGTGCAGCTCCACCGGCCCGAAACGGTCACGCAGGTCGGGCCATTTCGCCGCCGCCTCTTGCACGTAATTCTCGCCAAAGACCCGGTGGCCCTCAGCCAGAACCGCCACGACCCGCTCCAGCGGCTGCACCTTCGAGACGGCGATCAGGGTGACAGACCCTTCAGCCCGCCCCGCCGCAACCTCGGCCACCCGCATCCGTTGCGCGATTTCCGCCAGTGCCATCCTGCCCCCCATGTCGGGCCGACCCTAGCCCCCATGGCAGAAAAGAAAAGAGCGGACCCAAGGGCCCGCTCTTTCCGTTTCGTCTGATCCGGGTGGATTAGAACGAGAACTTCAGGCCGAGGTCGGCGAAGGTTTGGTCGGCTGCGCCGGTGTTGTTCTGCTGAACGATGCCACCAGCAAGGGTCGCACCGCCGCCCAGGTCATAGGCCACGCCAAGACCGATGTGCTGCGTGTCGGTACCGGCAGAGTAGGCGTCGTTGAGGAAGGAGTTGTTACCGTAGTCGGTGTAGACCACGGTGAAGGTGGTCGGGCCGGACACGTAGTCGAGCGACAGCGAGTACACGGTGTCTTCGCCCGAAACATCTGTATCCGAAACACGGGCCTTCACGGTGGCCGCGCCGAAGGTTGCCGAGCCGCCGAGCGAGATCATGTCGCCGTCAGAATCGGAGCTTTCGAACGCGAGAGCGGCCGAATAACCATCGGCGGCGTACTTGACGCCCACGTTGTAGGTGTCGTTACCCACGTCCATTTGACCGACGCCAGCACCGAAGGTCAGAGCGCCGGCGCTATATTCGTAGTACAGGGCGGTCTTTTCGGTGCCGATGAATTTCACTTCATGCAGACCGTCGTTCGGGCCGTAGCCAACACCGGAGGTCTGGCCGACGAGTGCGTCGGCAGCGCCCGAAACGTCACCCATGGTCAGTTTGCCGAACGCGCCCGAGATGAACACGGTCGAATCGCCGTTGGAAGTGCCGCCAACGCCCGACTGGTCGTTGCGGACCGAGCCGCCGAACGTGAGACCGCCATCGGTTTCACCCGAAGCGGTGAAGACGATACGGATACGCGAGCTGAACTGAGTGGTCGAGGTGGTGCCATCGTCAGCATAGACGATACCCATGCGGGCCGAACCCGACAGGGTGATTTCTGCGGAAGCTGCACCGGCGAACATCACCAGAGCGCTCGTCGCGAGAAGAACCTTTTTCATGTTTTCCCTCTTTCTTAAAGGTAGGCCCGCCGCAGGGGAATCCGCAGTGGGAATGGATGGTATTTCACCCCTGCCGCCCCGGATTGCAACGCCAAGGGACGGCAAAAGGGAAAACTGAGAAAAGTTGGTGCAGCAAAGCCACAGGTCGGGGATTCCGGTCAGTCCGGGCCCAAGGAGTAAGCCCCCAGGCCTTGCGGGCGCGAAAGGTCTTGGCAGGCAATGGTCGCTCGGCTAGACAACAAACACTGGAACTGAGGGTGGCCTGATGATCTTGCAGCAACTTGGACGGATGGCGCTGGTGACGGGGCTGGCCTTTTCGCTATCTGCCTGCGGTGGCGGATTCGCCAGCGGCGACAGCGGATTGTTCCGTCGCAAACCGTCGATCCCGACAGAAGACCAGTTGACCCGCAAGGAACGCGCCGACGCGCAGCGCGCCGCCCTCGCCGCCGCCAACCCCGAGGAAGACCGCGGATCGACGATCTGGGACCTGTTCTCGAACGCCGATGACCCGAATACCACTGTCGAGGTCAACAAGTATATCTGGCAGGCCAGCCTTGAAATCCTGAACTTCCTGCCGGTCGAATCGGTTGACCCGTTCACCGGCGTCTTCGTCACCGGCTATGGCCGCCCGCCGGGCGGTGGCCGCGCCTACCGCGCGACTGTCTATGTGCAGGACCCAGCCTTGGATGCACGCAGCCTGAAGGTAGCCCTTCAGTCGCAAGGCGGCGGGACGGTTGCGCCCGAAACCGTCCGCGCCATCGAAGACGCGATCCTGACCCGCGCCCGCCAGCTTCGCGTACGCGACAGCAAGCTGTGAAGCAGCGGGGGGCCAGCCCCCCGCACCCCCCGGGATATTTTCGCAGAGAGGAAGACGGGAGAGGCTGAAGGGGTGGACCTTCGCCTCACGCTCTGTGTAATTGCGCGCGGTAATCCGCAACGAGGCCCCCAGAATGTCCCGCTATGACCCTTCGGTGATCGAACCCAGATGGCAGCAGGCCTGGGAGGAGGCAGGCGCCTTCACCGCGAAACGTGACCCCGCCAAGCCGAAGTATTACGTGCTGGAGATGTTCCCCTATCCGTCGGGGCGCATCCACATGGGCCATGTGCGCAACTATACGATGGGCGACGTGGTGGCGCGGACCAAACTGGCGCAGGGCTATTCCGTGCTGCATCCGATGGGCTGGGACGCCTTCGGCATGCCCGCCGAGAATGCCGCGATGGAGCGGGGCGGCCATCCGAAGGACTGGACCTACGGCAATATCGCCGACATGAAGGCACAGATGAAGCCGCTGGGGCTGAGCATCGACTGGTCGCGGGAACTGGCGACCTGCGATCCGGAATATTACGGCCAGCAGCAGGCCATGTTCATCGACATGATGGAAGCCGGGCTGGTCTACCGCAAGGCCGCCGTGGTCAACTGGGACCCGGTCGATATGACGGTGCTGGCCAATGAACAGGTCATCGACGGGCGCGGCTGGCGGTCTGGCGCCCTGGTCGAACGCCGCGAACTGACGCAGTGGTTCTTCAAGATCAGCGATTACTCCGAGGAGTTGCTGAGCGCGCTCGACGGTCTGACCAACTGGCCGGAAAAGGTCCGCCTGATGCAGGCGAACTGGATCGGCAAGTCGCGCGGCCTGCAATTCGGGTTTGAGACGGTCGGCGCGCCAGCAGGTTTCGAGACGCTGGAGGTCTACACTACCCGCCCCGACACCCTGATGGGCGCCAGCTTTGCCGCGATCAGCGCCGATCACCCGTTGGCCAAGCTGCTGGAGCGGCACGACTCTGCCGTTGCCGCCTTCGTTGCGGAATGCCGCAAGGGCGGGACTTCGGCCGAAGAGGTCGAGACGGCCGATAAGATCGGCTATGACACCGGCATCCGGGTAAAGCATCCGCTGGACCCGAAACGGGAACTGCCGGTCTGGATCGCCAACTTCATCCTGATGGACTACGGCACCGGCGCCATATTCGGCTGCCCGGCGCATGACCAGCGCGACTTCGACTTTGCGACGAAATACGGCCTGCCGATCACTTCCGTGTTCGTTGCCGAAGGAGCCGGGGATGCGGCACTTGAAGAGGCCTTCACGCCGATGAAGTCGGAACGGGTCCGGTATGTCCGTGGCTTTGCCGGCGCGGACCTGCAAACCGGTGACGAAGGCGTCGCCACCGCAATCGCCCATGCCGAGGCGAATGGCTACGGCACGGGCGTCACCAGGTTCCGCCTGCGCGACTGGGGCGTGAGCCGCCAGCGCTATTGGGGTTGCCCGATCCCGGTGATCCATTGCGAGGCGTGCGGCGTGGTTCCCGAGGCGAAGGCGAACCTGCCCATCGAACTCCCTTACGATGTCAGCTTCGACATCCCCGGCAACCCGCTGGACCGCCATCCGACATGGCGCGACTGCACCTGCCCGAAATGCGGCACCAAGGCGCGCCGTGAGACGGACACGATGGACACTTTCGTGGACTCGTCCTGGTACTTCGCCCGCTTCACCGCGCCGCGCGCAAGCACGCCCACGGTCCAGGAAGACGCCGACTACTGGATGAACGTCGACCAGTATATCGGTGGGGTGGAGCATGCGATCCTGCACCTCCTTTATTCCCGCTTCTTCGCCCGGGCGATGCACAAGACCGGCCACCTGCCCGCCAAGGCAATCGAGCCGTTCAATGCCCTCTTCACGCAAGGCATGGTCACGCATGAGATCTACAAGACCACCGACGCCCAGGGCCGCCCGGTCTATCACCTGCCCGAGGACGTGACCGTCTTTAACGTGGCCGACCGCCGGATCGTGGTTCCGGGCAATGTGCCCCCGCCGCTGGACATGATCGATGATGTCGACGCCTGGATCCGGGCGTTAAGCGACGAAGGGCTGCTGGTCGAGGTCATCCCCTCGGCCAAGATGTCGAAATCAAAGAAGAATGTCGTCGACCCGACCGACATCATCGCGGCCTACGGTGCGGATACCGCGCGCTGGTTCGTGATGTCCGACAGCCCGCCCGAGCGGGATGTCGAATGGACCTCTTCGGGTGCCGAGGCCGCGCACAAGCACCTGACGCGCGTCTGGGCGCTGTGCAGCCGCATCGGCGATATGCCCGCCGGCCACAAGGGCGAGGGCGACGAGGCCCTGTCCCGCGCAACCGCCAAGGCCATCGCCGAGGTGACCAAAGGCATCGAGGGGTTTGCCTTCAACAAGGCAATCGCAAGCCTTTACGCTTTCACCAACACGCTGGCCAAGGCGAACGGCTCGACCGCCACCATGAAAGAGGCGATCCGCACGCTGGCGAAACTCATGTCGCCGATGACGCCGCATATCGCGGAGTCGATCTGGACCTATCAGGGCGGCGCCGGCCTTTGCGCGCAGGCGCCCTGGCCCAAGGCCGACCCCGCCCTTCTGATCGATGATACCGTGACCCTGCCGATTCAGATCAACGGCAAGCGGCGCGCGGAAATCAGCGTGCCGAAGGATATGCCCGCGACCGAGGTTGAAAAGCTGGCGCTGGCGGATGAGGATGTGATCAAGTTCCTTGCCGGGCAGCCGGTAAGGAAGATCATCGTCGTCCCGGGGCGCATCATCAATGTCGTCGTTTAACCGCCGCACCATCCTGTTGCTGCCACTGGCTCTGGCCGCCTGCGGCTTTACCCCGGCTTATGCGCCAGGCGGGGCGGCGACGGCACTGCTTGGCACCGTCCGGGCCGACGATCCGACCGACAAGAACGGTTTCGATCTGGTGGAGCGACTGGAAGAACGCCTCGGTCGGCCGGAAGACCACCGGTACAATCTGTCCTATACCATCGCCACCGAAGCCGTCGGCGTCGGCATCACCACGGAAAACGAGATCACGCGTTTCAACCTGAAAGGCGTGATCGAATACACCCTGTCGGACCGCGCGACGGGCGAACGCCTCTCTGCTGGCCGGGTGCAAAACTTCACCGCCTATTCCGCTACCGGCTCTACCGTCGCGGGCCTTGCGGCCGAGGAAGACGCGGCCTTCCGCCTGATGCGCATCCTTGCCGACCAGATCGTCGCCCGCCTGATCGCCACCGCCCCCAGCCTGCCATGATCCTGAAAGGGGTCGAAGCCAGCCGCTATTGCGCCAAGCCCGATCCCGGTCGTGCGGGTCTCTTGATCTTCGGCGCCGATGCGATGCGCGTGGCCCTGAAGCGGCAAGAGGCGATTGCCGCGCTGATCGGCCCCGAAGGCGAGGGCGAGATGCGCCTGAGCCGGATGTCCGGCGGGGACCTTCGCAAGGATGCCAGCCTGCTTTTCGACGCGATCAAGGCCGTGGGCTTCTTTCCCGGCCTGCGCGTGGCCTTCCTTGAAGACGCGACCGACGGGCTGGCCGACACGATTGCCGCCGCCCTGAAGGACTGGAAACCCGGCGACGCACAGATCGTGGTCACCGCCGGCAACCTGACCGGCAAGTCCGCGCTGAAGACGCTGTTCGAAAAGCACCCCGCCGCCGTCAGCATCGGGCTTTACGATGAACCTCCCAGCCGCGAGGAAATCGAGGATGCGCTGAAAAAAGCTGGCCTGCGCGATATCGACCGCGAGGCGATGACCGACCTGACCACGCTTGCCCGCGCGCTCGATCCCGGCGATTTCCGGCAGACGCTGGAAAAGATCGCGCTTTACAAGTGGGGCGACCCCGCGCCTCTCACGCCCGCCGACATTGCCGCCATGGCCCCCGCCACGATCGAGGCAGAGGTGGATGACCTTATCACCGCCGTCGCCGAGGCCCGGACCCCGGCGATCGGCCCGCTGTTCCGCCGGTTGGAAGGTCAGGGCGTGCTGCCTGTCACCATCTGCATCGGCGCGCTGCGGCACTTTCGCATCCTGCACGCCGCGGCGACCGACCCGGCCGGCCCCGCCGCAGGCATCCAGCGGGCGCGCGTGAACTTCAAGCAAAAGGACGCGATGGGTCGTCAGGCCGGGCAATGGACTACCCGCGCGCTGGAAAACGCCATCTCGCTGCTGCTGGAAACCGACCTCACCTTGCGTTCGGCCAGCCGGGCCCCCGGCATGGCTGTGATGGAACGCGCCCTGATCCGCATTGCGATGACCAGGCGCTAGGACAGACCCTGCAAGTCCGCCGCCTCGCCACTTGGCAAAGGGGCACCATGCCAGCGCAAGGTCTGCTCAGGCCCGGCGGATGATCCCCTTCAACGGCACCGCATTTGCCAGCCTGTTCGATATCGTCCCGTATTTCAGGATGTTGCGATGCAGGAGATCCAGCCGTGGCCCCAGCTCGTCGGTCCCGACGATGATCTCATTGGTGATTGCCACAAGCTTTGGCGGGGCATCCCGCCGCTCGGCCTCCAGCCGCACCTCAAGGCTGTCCAATTGGAAGGCCAGAACCGGCAATACCCGTTCCGCCCCCTCGATCATGCAGGCCGCCAGCGCCGACTACAGCAGCTCCACCGGGTCCAGCGCATCAGGCCGCCGGGCGGGATCGGTTCCCAGCGCCACCTCGGCACCATGCGCCGTGGCCCGGCTGCCCGTGGCGTCCGGCCGCCACGCCCGCAGCTCATATTTCATGCCACCCCCGCCACGCCGGATTGACTTTGCACTGACCCGCCCAGGACAATGCAGCAGCCAAAGGACCCGCACCGTGACCCAGCGCAAACCCGACCCGACCCCGATCCAGGCCTGCCTGGCCCCGCTTGCCGCCCTCGCCCGCAAGCGCCCTGAAATCGAGGCGCTGGTGTTCTGGGGGGATGCGGATGGCTGGGACGATGCGCCCAGCGAGGCGCTGGAAAGCGAAGAGATCACCTTCTACGCCGAGGGTCTGCTGGAGGACGGCTTTCATCTGGTCTGGACTGTGGTTGCCCTGGCGGGCACGCCCGGTCTGCCCGATCACGTCCGGCTGCAGTTCTGGCAGGACGCAGGCCCGCCGCCGCCAGCATTGCCGCAAGGCTGGGTGGCGCTGGATGCGGGCCGCCGGACCGCCGAGCAGCCCTGACACCACCAGGCAGCCCCGGATCTGCTGAAAAATCACGCTGCACTGCGGAATTGGGCTGAATAAAGCGGCACGCTCCGCCAAATGCGCCCCTCCCGTCTGCACAGCATTGCGGCAATGGCACCCTTGGCATTTGCTGCACCTGCACGGCCCATGGGGGCCGGGGTGTGCGGTGGCGAAGGGTCTTGGCGGACATCACCACCGCACGGGTGCAACCAAGGCTGCCGTTCGAATATGGCGCACCTTCCGCGGAATGGAAGGGCCAGAGGCGGCCAAGTGACAGGGGATCACGACATGAATTTGACCAGACGTACGCTTTTGACCAGCGCCGCCGCTGCAGCTGCCCTCTCGGTCCCGCGCACTGCTTTCGCGCAGGGCGAGACGATCAAGGTAGGAGTCCTGCACTCGCTGTCCGGCACGATGGCAATTTCGGAAACGACGCTGAAGGACACCATGCTGATGCTGATCGAGGCGCAGAACGCCAAGGGCGGCCTTCTGGGCAAGCAGCTTGAGGCCGTGGTCGTTGACCCCGCCTCGGACTGGCCGCTCTTCGCCGAAAAGGCGCGCGAACTTCTGACCGTCTCGGAGGTTGACGTGATATTCGGCTGCTGGACTTCCGTCAGCCGCAAGTCCGTGCTGCCAGTGATCGAGGAGTTGAACGGGCTGCTGTTCTACCCGGTGCAGTACGAAGGCGAGGAATCGTCGAAGAACGTCTTCTACACCGGTGCCGCGCCGAACCAGCAGGCGATCCCGGCTGTCGACTACTACCTTGAGGAACTGGGCGTCACCAAGTTCGCGCTTCTGGGCACCGACTACGTCTACCCGCGCACCACCAACAACATCCTTGAGGCCTACCTGATCGGGAAGGGCATCGCGAAGGAAGACATCTTCGTCAACTACACACCTTTCGGCCATTCGGACTGGTCGAAGATCGTGGGCGACGTGGTGGCACTGGGCGCTGACGGCAAGAAGGTCGGCGTCATCTCGACCATCAACGGCGATGCCAACATCGGCTTCTACAAGGAACTCGCCGCCGGCGGCGTCACCGCCGACACGCTGCCCGTCGTCGCCTTTTCGGTCGGTGAGGAAGAACTGTCGGGCCTCGACACTACCAACCTTGCGGGTCACCTGGCCGCCTGGAACTACTTCATGTCGGCCGACACCCCGGAAAACGCTGCCTTCATCGCGGCGTGGAAAGCCTTCATCAAGGACGACAAGCGCGTGACGAACGACCCGATGGAAGCGCATTACATCGGCTTCAACATGTGGGTGAACGCGGTCACCGCCGCCGGGACGACCGAGGTTGACGCCGTTTCCGCCGCGATGATCGGGCAGGAATTCCCGAATCTGACCGGCGGGATGGCCAAGATGCTGCCGAACCACCACCTTACGAAGCCGGTCCTGATCGGCGAAATCCGCGCCGACGGGCAGTTCGACATCATCAGCCAGACCGACCCGGTCCCCGGCGACGCCTGGACTGACTATCTGCCGGAATCGGCGGTGCTGGAGGCCGACTGGGCCGAACTCAAATGCGGGATGTACAACACCGAGACCTCGACCTGCGTCCAGCTGAAGTCGAACTACTGATCCCTTGTCGCGGGAGGGGGGCCACCCCCTCCCGCACCTCTTCATTCCCGGAATGCCCATGCGCCTGACCGCCCTTTTTGTCGCGGCCCTTTTCTGGCTTGCGCCTTCGCCGTCCCTTGCGCAGGAAGCCGCGGCCATCGTGGCCGAAAACCGCGACCAGATCGAAAAGCCATCGCGCCAGACCATCGGTCCAGTGATTGCGGCTCTTGCCGCCAGCGGCGATACGATGGCCGACGACATCCTGTCCGCCTGGGCGGACAAGCGGCTGGTGATTCGCAAGGCCGATGACGCCCTTCTGATCGCTGGGCCTGATGGCGACGGTTTCATCCTCCGCAACCTTGACGGGTCAGAGGCGGGAGCGGCCGAAAAGGCCGACCTGACCGAGCTTAAACCCAACGCCGGGGTGCGAGGCCTGATTGCCGCCGCTCTCGTCCAGTTCACCCTCTCCGACCCTGATCCCATGCGTCGCGGTGCTGCCCTCACCTCGATCGCGCGTGATCCCCAACCTGAAACGCTGGACGCGCTCCGCGCTTCGATCCCTTCCGAAACCGACCCCGCGCTGAAGACCCAGAAGGAACGCCTCGGACGCTTCCTTACCCTGCGTTTCGACCCCGACCCCTCCGCCCGCGTCGCCGCCATCGAATCGCTTGGCGCCGACACCTCGCTTGATACACGCGCCGCGCTGAACCCGCTGGTCGCCACCACGCGCATCGCCACGGCAGGCGAGCCCGCCGGCAACATCGCCCGCCCTTTGTCCCTGGGTCGCGACCTGACCCAGGCTGAAGCCTACGCCCTTCTGGTCGCCGCCGACCTCGCCCCCGCCCGGCTTACGCTGGAAGAACAGCGCGCCGTCCTTGTCGCCAATATTGTGAATGGCGCTGTCGGCGGCATTCCTGTAGACGAGTTGAACACCCAAGCTGCCCGCGACCGGGCCTATACCGCGCTCGAGGCTGCTGGCACCGTCCCCACCGCCGCCACCGATGACGAGGCGAAAGCCGCTCTTGCCGCCCACCGCTTCTTCGACGCCTACGTCGAGACCGACCCCTCCGTCACCGCTGCCGCTTTGGCCGCCCTGACCAGCATCGACCGCAAGGTCGGCCTGATGCAGGCCGCCGACCTCGGCCTTGATGCGCTTTCACTGGCGGCGATCTACTTCCTGGCCGCCATCGGCCTTGCCATCACTTTCGGCGTCATGGGCGTCATCAACATGGCGCACGGAGAGTTCATCACCATCGGCGCCTATACCGGCTTCGTCGTGCAGCAGCTAGTTCCCGACTACACGCTTTCGATCCTGATCGCCCTTCCCCTCGCCTTCGCCGTCACTTTCGCCGCCGGGGTGGCGATGGAACGCCTGGTCATCCGCCATCTCTACAAGCGCCCTCTGGAAACTCTGCTCGCGACCTTCGGCATCTCGATCGCACTGCAACAGATCCTGAAGAACGTCTTCGGAACGCAGGCCCGCCCCCTGACCGCGCCTGGCTGGCTGGACGGGGCCTTGGAGTTCAACGACGTCGTTTCGATCAGCTACATCCGCATCGCGATCTTCGTGCTCGCCCTGCTGTTCCTGTGCTTCTTCCTCTACCTGATGAAGCGCACCCGTCTTGGGCTTGAGGTCCGCGCCGTGACGCAAAACCCCGCCATGGCCGCCAGCATGGGCATCAATCCGGACCGCATAAACATGCTGACCTTCGGCCTCGGCTCCGGCATCGCGGGCATCGCCGGGGTCGCCATCGGCCTTTACGCCAAAGTCACATCCGAAATGGGCGCCGACTATATCGTCCAGTCCTTCATGACCGTGGTCGTAGGCGGAGTCGGCAACGTCTGGGGCACCCTCGCCGGGGCCACGATGATCGGGTCGCTGCAAAAGGTGATCGAATTCCTGAACCCCTCCAACACCCTTGCCGCCCAGACCTACATGATCCTCTTCATCATCCTTTTCATCCAGTTCCGCCCAAGGGGCATCATCGCCCTGCGTGGCCGCGCGGCAGGAGATTGACCAAATGGCCACAACTTCTTCTGTTCCCAAATATCCCACGGGGGGTGCGGGGGGTGTGAAACCCCCCGCTTCCTACGGAAACCGCAGCTTCTTCGCCCGGAACCCCTCTGCCCTGATCTTCATCGCCTGCCTGGCCGTATTCACCCTGGTCGTCACGCTGGCCTCCGAGGCCTACGGAGGCGGCTTCCTCTCCACCTCCTTCGTCAAGACGCTGGGCAAGACGCTGTGCCTCAGCCTCGTCGCGCTGGCGATGGACCTGATCTGGGGCTATGCTGGCATCCTTTCCCTTGGCCACATGGCCTTCTTTGCCCTTGGCGGCTACATGATCGGCATGTGGCTGATGTATGCCCGGACGGAGGAAATCGTCGTCACGGCGCTATCTCAAGGTGGCCTGCCTGCCACGCCCGAGGAAGTCACCCAAGGTATCGCCAACCAGATTTTCGGTGTCGTCGGCTCTTCCGACCTGCCCGCGATCTGGAGCTTCGCCTATTCGCTCCCCTTGCAACTGAGCCTCGCGCTCGCCGTTCCCGGCCTTCTCGCCCTTGTCTTCGGATGGCTGGCCTTCCGGTCCCGCGTGACCGGCGTCTATCTCTCGATCCTGACGCAGGCGATGACGCTGGCCCTTGCGCTTTACCTTTTCCAGAACGACTCCGGCCTGCGCGGCAACAACGGGCTTTCCGGGCTGCAAAACCTTCCCGGCCTTGGGCAAACCTCGCAGGACCTGGTCTCGATCTGGTTCTTCTGGGCCTCCGCCCTCGCCCTGGGGCTGGGCTACCTCACCCTTGCCTGGGTCGTCTCGGGCAAGTTCGGCAGCGTCATCCGCGCGATCCGTGACGACGAAGCCCGCGTTCGTTTCCTTGGCTACCCGGTCGAGGTCTACAAGCTTTTCCTCTTCACCCTCACCGCCCTGATCGCGGCCCTGGCGGGAGTGCTCTACTACCCGCAGGCCGGGATCATCAACCCGGCGGAACTTGCGCCCATCGCCTCGATCTACCTTGCCGTCTGGGTCGCCATCGGCGGGCGCGGGCGGCTTTACGGCGCCGTCATCGGCGCCGCTTTCGTCTCGCTGCTGTCGTCGCTCTTCACCTCGGGCCGCCTGCCCGACATCCGCCTCGGACCCCTGCCGCTCAATTGGGTCGACTGGTGGCTGGTGATCCTTGGTCTGGCCTTCGTTGCCGTGACCCTTTTTGCCCCCAAGGGTATCGGCGGACTTTTCGACCGCTTCCTGCGCATCGCCACCCCCGACCGAAAGGGTGCGCCCCTTGGCCCCGATGACGGATCGCTTCAGGAACAAGAGGCGCAGCAATGACCGCGCTCCTCGAAGTCTCGGGCGTCTCCGTCACTTTCGACGGCTTCCGCGCCATCAACAACCTGTCGTTCTCGATCGGCGAGGCGGAACTGCGTGCCATCATCGGCCCGAACGGAGCGGGCAAGACCACCTTCATGGATATCGTGACCGGCAAGACCCGCCCTGATGCCGGCAGCGTGACCTTCGGCACCCGGTCCCTCTCGCTTCTCGGCCTGAACGAAGCGCAAATCGCCCGCGAGGGCGTCGGCCGCAAGTTCCAGCGCCCCACCGTGTTCGAGGATCAGACAGTCGAGGCCAACCTGATCCTCGCCCTGAAAGCCCCGCGCGGCCCCTGGCGCGTTCTGTTCTGGACGCCGAAACCGGCGGACATGGCGCGCGTCAAGGCGCTGGCGGCAGAAGTCGGCCTTGCCGACCATCTTCACCGCAAGTCGGGCGAGCTTTCCCACGGCCAGAAGCAGTGGCTGGAAATCGCGATGCTGCTGGCGCAGGAACCCCGGCTCCTCCTGGTCGACGAACCCGCAGCCGGCATGACCCCGGCGGAACGCGAACAGACGACCGCCCTTCTGGTCAATCTGGCCAGGACCCGTGCTGTGGTGGTGGTCGAACATGACATGGACTTCGTCCGCCGCCTGAATTGCCGCGTCACCGTCCTGCATGAAGGCGCGGTGCTGGCCGAAGGCTCGCTTGATCACGTCACACGCGATCCGCAGGTGATCGCCGTCTACCTGGGGCGAGGCTGATGCTTTCCACCACCGGACTTACCCTGCACTACGGCAGCAGCCAGATCCTTCACGGCATCGACTTTGCCGCCAAAGCGGGCGAGGTGACCTGCATCATGGGTCCGAACGGCGTGGGCAAGACTTCGTTCCTGAAGGCTCTTGCCGGGACCCACCCCCGCACTGGCGGCTCTGTCACGCTGAACGACGAGCCTCTGGGCAAGCTGCGTGCTCAGGACATCGCCCGGCGCGGCCTTTCCATCGTGCCACAGGGCCGGATGATCTTCCCGCTTCTGACCGTGCGCGAGAACCTGGAAACCGCCTTTGCCGTCCTGCAAAAGGCGCAGCACCAGATCCCCGATGAGGTCTTTACGCTGTTCCCGACCCTCAAGGATTTTCTGCATCGTCGTGGCGGAGACCTCTCTGGCGGCCAGCAGCAGCAGCTTGCCATTGCCCGCGCGCTGATCATGCAGCCGAAGGTCCTCCTGCTGGACGAACCGACCGAGGGCATCCAGCCCAACATCATCCAGCAGATCGGCGAGGTGATTGACTACCTGAAATCCAAGGGCACCATGGCCATCGTGCTGGTCGAGCAATACTTCGACTTCGCCTGGAACCGCGCCGATCAGGTCTATGTCTTCCGGCGTGGCGCAGTCGCCCTGCAGGGCCGCAAGTCCGATCTGGCCAAGGACCAGTTGCACAAGGAAGTCTCGGTCTGACCCTTCCGCTTCCCGGCGCCGCATCGCCGGGACAGGCGCGCTTGGGCTAAAGACGTGACAGCACCAGCCCGGCCATGACCAGCCCAGCCGCCGCAATCCGCGTCGGGCTGATCTCGCGTACGGCCATGCCAAGGATTCCGGTGGAATCGATCACCAGCGCCGCCGCCATCTGGCCCAGCACCAACGCCGCAACCAGCGTCACCACGCCCAGCGACGCGACGCCCCAGACCGCGGCGAACACGTACCACGCGCCAAGCAGACCGCCGACCAGCGTCCACATCGGCACCTGGGACAGCTTCAGATAGACCCCGCCCTGCCCCTGCAACACGGATACGGCCAGCAGAACCACAAACCCGACCCCGAAAGACACCGCTGCCGCCGGGACCGGAGCGCCCAAACCCCGCCCCAGTGCCGCATTGATCGGTGCCTGCACCGCGATCGCCACGCCGCCCAGCACCACCGCCACCACTGCCCACCACATGCTCGTCTCCATCCGTTGCTGGCCGATAGAACCACGGTGGCGAACCGGCAACAACCTTCCCGATTGCACCCTTGCCCTGCATCCGGGAATGGGGAGAGTATCTGGGGTGTCAAACTGTCCCGAATTGTCCCACACAGGTCCGGGGAAGTGAAATCCCCGTCACTCGCAGCCAAAGCATCGCATGGCCTTCACCTTCCGCCAACTTCAGTTCTTCGTCGCCGCCGCCGAGGCCGGGTCCGTTTCGGGTGCCGCCCGGGCGCTGTCGATCAGCCAATCTTCGGTGACCGAGGCGATCCGCAGTCTGGAAGACGACCTTGGCGTCAGCCTGTTCGAGCGCCAGGCGCGCGGCCTTCTGATCACGCACAAGGGCTCGGCCTTCCTGCGGCATGCCCGCCAGATCCTGTCCGACGTCGCCACCGCCCGATCCACCTTTCAGGACGAAGCTGAGACCGCCGCCGGCCGCCTGTCGCTTGGTGTCACCAGTCTGGTCGCGGGCTATGTCCTGTCGGACATCCTGCAACGCTATCGCCGCGCCTTTCCGCAAGTCGATCTTAGCGTGATCGAGGATAATGGCGAATATCTGCAGCACCTTCTGATCGGGGGTGAACTTGACGTGGCCGTCCTGCTGACGTCTTCGGTCAAGGATCGCATGGCGCTCAATGTCGAGACGCTGCTGGTTTCGCCCTATCGGCTGTGGTTGCCGCTTGGCCATGCGCTGGCGCAACAAGAGAGCATCGCGCTTGAGGAACTTGCAGGATCGCCCCTGATCCAGTTGATGGTCGACGAGATCGAGGAAAGCACCCGCCGACTGACCGCCGCCTTGCCGGTCAAACCGCAAATCGCGTTCCGTACCCGCAGCGTCGAGGCGGTGCGCAGCCTTGTCGCCACCGGCGCCGGTCTCGCGATCCTGCCCAGCCTGGTCTACCGGCCCTGGAGCCTTGAAGGCGACCGCATCGAGATCCGCGATGTGTCGGGTGATCTGCCGTCGGTGCAGGTCGGGCTCGCCTGGCGCAAGGGCGCGCCGCTGACCGGACCGGCCAGCAATTTCATCCGTTCGGCCCAAAGCGCCGCCTTCGTGCGGCCGGGCTAAGCCGTCAGCCAGCGATCCGCGCCAGATGCTCCATCCGGCGCCGGAACTCTGACGGAAAGTCGTGCGCGCGTGAAAACGCCCAGGCATTGCGGCTGCGCTTGGTGACCTCTGCCGGGGTCGCCGCCGCCAGCGCGACCTGATCGGCCAGCGCGTCGACCTGTTCCAGCGGGGCGCCCCAACCTGCCCGCGCCTCGCCGTTCAGACGCGCCCACATCCGGTTGTCATAGCTGGCAACCGCCACGCCGCAGCCCATCGCCTCCAGATAGGTGCAGGACGGGTCGGACTGGCGGTGGCAGCCCAGGAACATGTCGGCGTTCTTCCGGGTGAACGGCACCAGTTCCGTCTGGAAATCGACCGGCTCATGCAGCCGGACGCGGCCTTCCGCCCCCGTGCCTGACAATCCCGCCGCGATCTCGGGCTGCAGTGATCCGGTGCCAAAGATATCCAGCGTGAAATCCACCCCCCGCGCCACAAGCCGCCGCGCCACCGGCAGCAAATCCTGCGCGCCCTTCATCGGCTCCAGCCGGCCGGAATAGATCAGCCGCATAGGCCCGCCCGCCGCCCGCCGTGCCTCGCGCGCGACCATTTCGGCCTCGGTCGCGAACAGCTCCGGCGTCATCCGCCCGTCAAGATACAGCATGTTGTCGCGGTTGAGCGGACCATAAAGATCATGCGCTGGATAGCCGTTCGATTGCAGCCCCGCCGCCGCCCGGAACGCCCGCTTCCGCCGCCGCTCGTCCGCCAGCAGCCTGATCATCCCGCTCAGCCGCCGCAGCCAGCCGCGATCCTTTTCCAGTCGGAGGATCTGCAGCCGCGTCTCCAGCGTGTACTCAATCACATAGACGATTTTCTGCTCCGGCCCGATGATATCCGTCAGCCCCAGACAGTTGAAATCGTCCCCGGATGCGTAGATCAGGTCCTGCCCGGCAATCAGCGCGGACCCCAGCGGTTCTTTCGGATCAAGCAGGACCAGATCGAAATCAAGCTCGCCTCGGTCAAACTCGGCCCCGAAGGGGATCGCAGAAACATCGCGACGCAGGACGCAAGTGATCCGATCCGGCCAATGCGCCTTGTGTGCGCGCATGCCCTCGACGAATTTCACGTCCAGCCGCACCCGCGACCCGGCTTCCAGCACGGGCGCCGGTGCGATCATTATTAGCCTTGGCATCAACGGATCGCCTTCATTCGTAGCGTGAACCATAGGTCGGCCGACCGGAGCTGCAAAGCGAAAACCGGCATCGATTGGCACTCCGCCCCCGTTCTGCCATCGGAAAAACCGATATCACGCTTCATCCTTTTGTTATTGCGAAAGTCCGTCGAGGGTCTACCCTGCCGGGAAGTCCGAAAAACCGGACCCCCGGCGCCAACCGCACGGGATACACCAACGGGAGCCTAGCAATGCAACGCATCAAAATCTTGGCCACCACGGCCCTCTCCGTCCTGATCGGGGTCACCCCCGCCCTTGCCCAGGTCACTGAAGTCGGCGCGCCGGAAGGACAGGTCAACATCGTCGCCTGGCCCGGCTATATCGAGCGTGGCGAAACCGTGAAGGAATTCGACTGGGTCACCAAGTTCGAAGCCGCATCTGGCTGCAAGGTCAACGTCAAGACCGCCAATACCTCGGACGAGATGGTCGCGCTGATGAACGAAGGCGGCTTCGACCTCGTCACCGCCTCGGGCGACGCCAGCCTGCGCCTTGTGGCCGGTGACCGGGTCCAGCCGATCAACACCGACCTGATCCCGTCCTGGTCGACGGTCGACGAACGCCTGAAGAACGCGCCCTGGTATAACGTAGATGGCGTCCCTTACGGCGTCCCCTACATGTGGGGCCCGAACGTGCTGATGTACAACACCGAGGTATTCCCCGAACCACCGACCTCGTGGAACGTCGTGTTCGAGGAAATGACTCTCCCCGATGGCAAGTCGAACAAGGGCCGTGTGCAGGCCTACGACGGCCCGATCCACGTCGCCGACGCAGCGCAATACCTGATGACCCACAAGCCCGAGCTTGGCATCACCTCGCCCTATGAGCTGAACGAAGACCAGTACAAGGCGGCGCTTGACCTCCTTCGCGTCCAGCGCAATCTGGTCAGCCGCTACTGGCATGACGCCTTCATCCAGATGGATGACTTCAAGAATGAGGGCGTGGTGGCTTCGGGATCGTGGCCTTTCCAGGTCAACCTGCTGAAAAGTGAAGGCCTGCCCATCGCCTCGACCATCCCGCAGGAAGGGGCCACCGGCTGGGCCGACACCACGATGATGCATGTCGAAGCCGCGAACCCGAACTGCGCCTATCTCTGGATGGAGCATACGCTCAGCTCGAACCTGCAATCCGACCTCTCGGTCTGGTTCGGGGCCAACCCCTCTGTTCCCGCTGCCTGCACCGACGGGCGCGGCATGCAGACAGCAGAAGGCTGCACCGCGAACGGGTTTGATGATTTCGACAAGATCCGGTTCTGGACCACCCCGGTCTCGAACTGCAGCCAGGGCGACGGCGTGTGCGTGCCCTATTACCGATGGGTGTCAGACTACATCGGCGTCATCGGCGGCCGGTAATACCAGAACACGCCCCCGTTTCCCTGGCGGAACGGGGGCTTCCCTTCGCAGGCGGGGCGCTTTCCCCGATGTCGCGCAATGGTGGGGCGTACCCTCACCCTACGGATTCCCCATGACCGCTGCTGTTGAATTCCATGACGTTTCCCGCCACTTCGGCAAGGTTCGCGCCGTCGATGGGGTCAGCCTTTCCATCGCCGAAGGGTCGTTCTTTGCCATGCTCGGCCCATCGGGATCGGGCAAGACCACCTGCCTGCGGCTGATCTCGGGCTTTGAACAGCCCAGTGCCGGCAGCATCCGTATCTTCGGCGACGATGTCTCGAACACCCCGCCGCATCTGCGCAACGTCAATACCGTCTTTCAGGACTATGCGCTTTTTCCGCATCTGAACGTGCGCGACAACGTCGCCTACGGGCTGATGGTCAAGGGCATACCCCGCGCAAAGCGCTACGCCAAGGCCGACGAGATGCTCGCCCTTGTCAAGCTTGACGGCTACGGTGACCGCAAGCCTGCGCAGCTTTCGGGCGGCCAGCGGCAGCGCGTGGCCCTTGCCCGCGCACTGGTGAACGAACCGCGCGTCCTGCTGCTGGACGAACCCCTCGGCGCGCTCGACCTGAAACTGCGCGAGGCGATGCAGGACGAGTTGAAGGCGCTGCAACACAAGCTTGGCCTCACCTTCGTCTTCGTCACCCATGACCAGCACGAGGCGCTGTCGATGGCTGACCATCTGGCGGTTTTCAACGAAGGCCGCATCGCCCAGATCGGCACCCCGCAGGACATCTACGACCGCCCCGCCACACGGTTCGTGGCGGATTTCGTCGGCTCGTCCAACATATTGCCACCCGCGCTGACCCGCGCGCTTGGCGGCCCCGAAGCCTGGGCATCCTTGCGCCCCGAGGCGACCCGCCTCGCCGCCACCGGGCCGTTCTACGGTCAGGTCAAGACGTTGCGATACCTTGGCTCCGGCACCCGCGTCGTCCTGGAAGCCAACGGCACCGAGATCGCGGCCCTTGTGCCAGCGGGTCAGCCCGTTCCGGCCGAAGGTGACATGACCGCCATCGAGTTCGATCCCACGGCGCTGCATCTGATGGGGGGCGCATGATGGCCCACCGCATCAGCCATCCCGGCCCGCGCAGGGGCCGCCGTCGCCTCGCACTGGGGGCCAAGGCATCTGCCACTCGAACCGGTGGCGCTGCAGAGGTCATACTACTGGATATCCGGGAACAGAAGAAACCCGCATCCCCGCAGCTTCTTCTGTTTCCAAGTATCCCCGCCGGAGGCTCCGACCTCTGCCACGCACACCAGGCCGCAGAACGAGGCGCCCAAAATCCTTTCTTCAAGGATTTTGTCAGCCAAAGGGCCCCGCGATGACCGCCCCCGCAACCCTTCCCGCGCGCGGCCTTGCTGACCGCCTGACCAGCCTTTTCTGGCGCCGGCCGACGCTTTTCCTGTCGCTCCTGGTCACGCCGCCGCTTCTCTGGCTGGGGGTGGTCTACCTCGGCTCGCTAGCCGCGCTTCTGCTGCAAAGCTTCTTTTCGATCGACGAGTTCTCGGGTGTGGTGAAGGAAGAATTCACGCTCAAGACCTACGCCGAGCTTTTCCGCGCCCAGAACCTCGATGTCATCATCCGCACCGTGGTCATGGCCGCTGCCGTCACGCTGGCCTGCGCTTTCCTGGCCTTCCCGATCGCCTACTTCGCGGCCCGCTACGCCAAGGGCCCATGGAAAGCCGCCTTCTACCTTGGCGTCATGCTGCCGCTGTGGTCCAGCTATCTGGTCAAGGTCTACGCCTGGAAACTGATCCTCGCGAAAGAGGGCGTGCTGACCTGGGCGGCTGAAGGCACCGGCACCACCTTCCTGATCGACGGTCTTCTTGCCGTTCCGGGGTTCGAGGGGTCGTCGCTTTCAACCTCACCCTTCGGGACCTTCCTGGTCTTCGTCTACATCTGGCTGCCCTACATGATCCTGCCGATGCAGGCCGCACTGGAACGGGTGCCGACCTCGATGCTCGAAGCGTCCGCCGACCTTGGCGCCACGCGGGGCCAGACCTTCTGGACGGTGATTCTGCCCCTGGCCCTGCCCGGCGTGATTGCCGGGTCGATCTTCACCTTCTCGCTGACATTGGGCGATTACATCATCCCGCAGATCATCGGCGACAGCTCGCGCTTCATCGGCCTGACCGTCTATCAGCTGCAAGGCACGGCCGGGAACACCCCCCTCGCCGCCGCTTTCGCGGTTGTGCCGATCCTGATCATGCTGGTCTACCTGACGCTTGCCAAACGCGCGGGGGCTTTCGATGCGCTCTGACCGCCCCTCCCTGCTGCTTCGGGTCACAGCCACCGGGGGGCTTCTGTTCCTGCACCTGCCGATCCTGTTCATCTTCCTCTACGCCTTCACGACTGAGGAACGCACCTACCAGTTCCCGCCCCCCGGCCTGACCACCAAGTGGTTCGCCGTCGCCTGGGCGCGCCAGGACATCTGGCCGCCGCTGTATCTGTCGCTTCAGGTCGCCGCCATCGCCACCCTGATGGCGATGATCCTCGGCACCCTCGCCGCCGCCGCCATGAACCGTGCGCGCTTTTTCGGGCGTGACCAGCTTTCCTTGCTGATAATCCTGCCCATCGCCCTGCCCGGTGTAATCACCGGCATGTCGCTGCGATCCGCCTTCGGGATCATGGACATCCCGTTTTCCACCTGGACCATCGTCCTTGGCCACGCCACCTTCTGCATCGTCATCGTCTACAACAACGCGGTAGCCCGCATGCGCCGCCTGTCGGGCGGCATCATGGAGGCCTCGGCCGACCTTGGCGCCAACGCGTTCCAGACCTTCCGCTATATCCTCTTGCCGAATCTCGGGTCCGCCCTTCTGGCGGGCGGCATGCTGGCCTTCGCCCTGAGTTTCGATGAGGTCATCGTCACCACCTTCACCGCCGGACAGCAAAGCACCCTTCCAATCTGGATGCTGAACGAACTGGTGCGTCCGCGTCAGCGCCCCGTCACCAACGTCGTCGCCATCCTGGTCTTCGCGGCCACCTTCGTGCCGATCCTGGCAGCCTACTACCTCACCCGCGGCGGGTCCGAGACCGCCGGAATGGGCAAATAGGGAGAAACCCCATGGACACCCTCGCCACCCTCGACACCGCCCTTCTGATCGGCTCCGCATTTGAAGCCGGGCAAGAGGCGAAGGAAGCCATCCTCAATCCCCGTACCGGCGGGCTGATCCTTGACGTCCCCGAAGCCTCGACCGCTCAGGTCGACCGCGCTGTGGCTTCTGCCCGCAAGGCCTTCGAAACGTGGTCCCGCACCACCCCCGCCGAACGCTCCGCTGCGCTTCTGCGCATCGCCGACCGGGTCGAGGCCGAGGCCGACAGCTTTGCCGCACTGGAAGCGCTGAACTGCGGCAAGCCGATCAACGCCGCCCTGAATGACGAAATCCCCGCCATCGTGGACTGCTACCGCTATTTCGCCGGAGCAGTCCGCTGCATGACCGGCACCGTTGCCGGGGAATACCTTTCCGGCCACACCAGCATGATCCGCCGCGATCCGGTCGGCGTCGTTGCCTCGATCGCGCCCTGGAACTACCCCTTGATGATGATGGCCTGGAAGCTTGGCCCAGCCATCGGCGGCGGCAATGCCGTGGTCTTCAAGCCTTCCGAACAGACCCCGCTGACGGCCCTGAAGATGGCCCGCATTCTGGCGGAAGAGCTTCCGGAAGGCGTCGTCTCTGTGATCACCGGGCGCGGCCAGACCGTCGGCAGCTACCTGATCAACCATCCGCAGGTCGACATGATCAGCCTGACCGGCGACGTCGCCACCGGCAAGAAGATGCTGGACGCCGCCGCAAAGACCGTGAAACGCACGCATCTGGAGCTTGGCGGCAAGGCCCCGGTCATCGTCTTCGATGACGCCGATATCGCGTCTGTCGTCGAAGGTCTGCGCGCCTTCAGCTTCTACAACGCCGGGCAGGACTGCACCGCCGCCTGCCGCGTCTATGCCGGAAAGAAGGTCTACGACAATCTCGTCGCCGACCTTACCTCCGCCGCCGCATCAATCACTCTGGGGGCCGAGGACGACACCACGAACGAAATCGGCCCCCTGATCAGCCAGCGCCAGCGCGACCGCGTCGCCAGCTTCGTCAACCGCGCGCGGGAACTGAACCACGTCCAGATCACCACGGGCGGCGAGGCGATGGATCAGGGCTTCTACTACCGTCCGACCGTCGTCGCCGGAGCCAAGCAGGACGACGAGATCGTCCGGCGCGAAGTCTTCGGTCCCGTCGTTTCGGTCACCCCGTTTTCCGATGTCGACGACGCGGTTGCCTGGGCCAACGACAGCGACTACGGCCTTGCTTCATCGGTCTGGACCAAGGACGTGGGCCGCGCCATGGCCACCGCGGCCCGGCTTCGCTACGGCTGCACCTGGGTCAACACCCACTTCATGCTGACCAACGAAATGCCGCATGGGGGGCTGAAGCAGAGCGGTTATGGCAAGGATATGAGCGCGTACGCGCTGGAGGACTACACTGTCGTCCGGCATGTGATGGTAAAGCATGGGTAACCGTTCCTTGTCGCCCACCGGCGCCAAACCGCTGAAGGCCAGCGAGGAACGACGCAATCGAACGGCAAGTCCTCGGGACCGCAACCCGGATTGACGCCAAGGCGGTCGCCAGACTTTTTCTTTTCACTGGTGGCGACACTGTCTTCGATTGCTCAAGTAGTTACCCCCTTTGGAGGCTGCGGCTTCCTGCCGGATGTCACCCAGGGGAATGGGGCATGCCCCGGCTTCTGGCCGCAAAGGGCCGGGGCGGGTAGTCGGAAATTTTGGCGTTTGACGTTCGGCTGTGGGCGGATCGACGTTCAATCCTGGTTCGCCATCCGCCGGGGATACACGACAGGTGACGGACTGCCTCTGTCGTCGTAGCCAATCACCGGCATTCCCATCCACTGGATGAAAACCTGGCCCGGCTCATACCGTGAAGAAGCTGTCCCCTCGTGCCTCCATCCATTCCAAGGAAAGGATCGCACCATCGAACTCCGGGATCAAACAACCAGACGGTGGCATCCGCACGGCGTCGATCCGGTAGTGGCCAAGAATCTTCTGCCAGAAAACTCAAGCCATGGATCGGGAAAGGAGGCGTCGGATGATTACGCCAGATCAGCCGGTATTGTCGAATGGCAGGCAGAGCCGCCTGCTGCCAATCTCCAGATCGTTGTTCTATTACAGTCTCTTGAACGAAGCGGAAATCAACATCGGCCTCAGGCGGGAGATCGACAGGAAGCTCCTCGACGCGCCGGTCTATGGCGCGCGGCTGAAGACCTGGCACTTGTGCAACGAAGGCCACCCCATTAACGGGAAACGCATCCGGCGGCTGATGCGCTTGATGGGGTGATGCCGATCTGTCGGCCCCCCGATACCAGCAAACCCGCGAAGGCGCTGAGCGAAGCTGCCCACAGGTCGGGCGCGCCGGACATGATGAACACCGACCAGCGCAGCCAGTTCTCGTCCTTGGCCTGGACCGACCGGCTGAAACGGGAGGGCAGCCGCATCTTGAGCGACGGCAAAGGCCGCTGTATCGACAATGTCCTCATCGATTGGCTCATGCGATCATCGAAGCCTGGATGCGCTGACCGGCACGCCTGGGACAGCGGATCGCATGCCAAAGCAGGCATCGCGCGCAGGATGGCGTTCTACAATCAGCACCGCCGCCCCCGGCCGCCGTGTTCCGTCGGCGGGCAATCCACGACGCCCAACCAGGCCAGCAGGTGCGGACAGCCGCCTAACTCGCACAGGAAACTGTCCAGGAGATTGGGAGTTGCTCACGGCCGCAAATCCAGTAGTTCCTGAGAAACCGCTGACCCTTGACGGGTTGGCCTTGTCATTTGGAGAATGCAGTTGTCAACGGAAAAGGTCGCGATCATTACGGCGGGCGGTTCGGGCATGGGGGCGGCTACGGCGCGCCGTCTGGCCTCGGACGGTTACAAGGTTGGCATCCTGTCATCGTCAGGCAGGGGCGAGGCGCTGGCGGCAGAGCTGGGCGGCGTCGGTGTCACTGGCTCGAACCTGTCCAATGATGATGTGAAGCGGCTGGTCGATGCGGTTGGCAGCAAGTGGGGCCGGATCGACGTTCTGGTGAACAGTGCGGGTCACGGTCCGCGCAAGCAGATCCTGGAACTGACCGACGCCGATTGGCAGGCGGGGATGGACATATACTTCCTCTCTGCCATCCGCCCGATCCGGCTGGTGACGCCCTTCATGCAGGCGCAGAAGGGCGGGTCGATCATCAATATCTCGACGGCCTGGGCTTTCGAGCCTTCAGACATGTTCCCGACTTCGGCGGCGGCGCGCTCGGCCTTAGCTTCGTTCACCAAGGTTTATGCCGATACCTATGCGGCGGAAAACATCCGCATCAACAACGTGCTTCCGGGCTGGATCGACAGCCTGCCCGCAACCGATGAGCGCCGCCTTGGCGTGCCGATGCGGCGCTATGGCAAGGCCGGAGAGATCGCAGCCACCATTGCCTTCCTCGCCTCCGAAGGGGCCGGCTTCATCACCGGCCAGAACATCCGCGTCGATGGTGGTGCAACGCGGGGTGTGTGACGATGGACCCTGCCTCGAGAACTCCCCCGAACGATGAACCTGCACGGCTTGATCCCTCGCGCCGAAGCCAGAGTCCCAAGGTCGGATGACACCGTGTCGCCCGATGACTTCGTGACCGAGGAGGGCATCCATGGCCGCTACAAGTCCATGGGCCTGACGCCCTTCCTCTGCGCACGCTTTGCCAAGGGCGAGCGCGTCGTGGAACGGGATGTGATCTGAGGAAAGAAGATGGCCGGATAACCGCGCGCAGGATTCGTCTTCCGAACCAAACGTGACAGCTGGAAGGTAGGCGCAGGCCCATCTCCAAGGGTTTTGGGTGGACGATCTGGCGACAGATTCGCAGCCGCCACCGCCGAAGCGGCATCGATCAGGATGGAATCTGCAAGACTGCCGGGCCAACGCCTGACTTGAACCGTCAGGTCGCTGAGTTGCAGGTCCGTCGCCGTTCCCAACGGCTTCACCGCGACAGGCATTCCCGTCACCGAAACCATGGGATTAGTCTGTCCGGGGAAAGTGGGGCCCCGACGGTCAGCCGACTTCTTGCGACAGAGCCCCGGCGATCCCTGCGCTCTTAGCGACGGCGCTTGTTGTCCTCGTCGTCCTCATCATCGTCATGCCCGCCCTGCGGCAGGTTGAAGAAGCTTTCCGCGTCGGAGAAATCGCCCGCCGGGGTGTCGTCCTTCTCCTCGTCGCCAAAGACCTCCAGCCCCGAGGGCACTTTCGGCGCAGGGTCCATGCCCAGCGACTGCTCGGTCGACACCAGCTTGCGGCGCTCGTCGTCCGACATCACCACGCCATCTGCCGCCTTCTTGCGGGCTGCGGCCTGCACGGCGGTATCAAGTTCCGACTGCTTGCACAGGCCCAGCGCCACCGGGTCGATCGGCTGGATGTTCGAGATGTTCCAGTGGCTCCGCCCGCGGATCGACTGGATGGTGGGCTTCGTCGTCCCCACAAGCTTGCCAATCGCGCCGTCCGACAGCTCCGGGTGGAACTTCACCAGCCAGTAGATCGCGGCGGGGCGGTCCTGACGCTTGGACAGCGGGGTATAGCGCGGACCACGGCGCTTTTCCTCGCCCACGGCGGCGGCGTTGAACTTCAGCTTCATGCGGTAGAGGGGATCGGCCTGGGCGCGGTCGATTTCGACCGGATCAAGCTGGTTGTTGGCGATCGGGTCGAAGCCCTTGACCCCACCAGCCACATCGCCATCGGCAATGCCCTGCACCTCCAGCTCGTGCAGCCCGCAGAAATCGGCGATCTGGGCAAAGCTGAGGGTCGTGTTGTCCACCAGCCAGACAGCGGTGGCCTTGGCCATGAGCGGCTTTGACATCGACATCGGATCTCTCCTTTACAAATCTCTCCCGGGCCGGGAAAACGGCGGCGGGCGGGCCCGCGAGTTCCACGTTTTCTGGGAATTCAATCGCCCATATACGGCCTGTCGAGAAGAAGGAAAAGCGGAAATGCGCCTGATCCTTGTGACCCTCGTGGCTTTGTGCTGGGCGCCCATCGCACAGGCCGAGGGTGAGAGGGCGGGCGACTTCGACTATTACGTCCTGTCGCTCTCGTGGTCGTCAGCCTGGTGCGCGCTTGAAGGCGATGCGCGGGACGATCCGCAATGCGATGCGGGCCGGGGTCTGACCTTCGTGGTACACGGCCTTTGGCCGCAGTACGAGGAGGGATGGCCATCCTGGTGCCGCACGGGGGAACGGGACCCGTCCCGCAGCATGACAGCAGCCATGGCCGATATCATGGGTGGTGCGGGGTCGGCATTCTACCAATGGAAAAAGCACGGGCGCTGTTCCGGCCTTGCAGCCGGTGACTATTTCCGGACTGCCCGCCAAGCCTATGAAACCATTTCGGTTCCAGAGTTCCTGGCCGAAGTCTCACGCCCGCTGACCTTGCCGGCAAGCGTGATCGAGGATGCCTTTCTGGAGGCCAACCCAAGTCTTTCGCGCGACCAGATCACCATCACCTGTAAGGGTGGCCTGATCCAGGAGGCGCGGATTTGCCTGACCAAGGATCTTGGCTTCCGGCGCTGCGGCGAAGACACGATCCGCGACTGCCGGCTTCAGGACGCGGTTCTGGAACCGGTGCGGTAGGTCGCTGTCTTTCCAGGTCGTAACGGGAGAGTGGCGGGACCGGGAAGAAAAAGGCATTTCGAGGGGAAGCAAAGGGGAAATAACTTGGTAAAATGTCCGTTGCCGGGGCAGCTGGGGAACTGCCGGTCGGCTTAGTTCTGGATGAATTTTCCAATCCCGCCGAACATGGAACTAGCAAAGCCTGCTGCGGGCTGCGCGTGAAAGAACCGTTAATCGCGTGACCCTGCAAAAAAAGAGCCTGCAAGTCGCAGCTTCCGACCCGAATCTGCATATGGAATTCAAAACCGTCCCGGGCGGGCCCGACCGGCGCACCATCATGCTGCAGTGGCATTTTCCACCGTGTTTTCCCCGAAGATCTTTTCATTGATGAAGTTCCAGATGACCAAGGCCGTCGCATTCAAGTCCGGCCAGCCCCTGTTCAACGCCAAGTTCCAGGACCCGATCGCGTCAACAAAGGACTGCATTTCCGCCTGCACAAGGTGAAGTGCATCGAAAAGACCAGCCCCGAATGGCCCGGCGATGACCGGATTGCCATGGGCAGCACCGCCGTTCCCCCGGGGCCGGATACCCGACCAAGGCGCCAGAGTTCATAGTGCGCGACGACTTTGACGACAGCGAATCCATGACCTGTTCGCCACCGCGGTTGCCGAAGACCTCCTCGCTGGATAATGTCAGCTATCCTGCTGATTTCCTGATGGTTCTTGCGATGGCCGAAAAGACAACGGTGGCATGTCGCGGTTCCTGCAGGACCTGTGGGAGGCGATCAAAGACGCGGTGGCTATCATCGTGGCCGCTGTGGGTGCTGCGGCGGGTCTGGCCCTTGGCGGGCTCATCGGCGGCACGGTCGGCACCGCCATCGGCGGGCCTTTGGGCGCCATCATCGGGGCCGTTGCGTCCGCCTCTAACCTTCAGCCTTCAGGACGATCTTGCCGACATGTCCCTCGGCCTCGATCCGCCGATGGGCGGCGGCGGCTTCGGTCAGGGCAAACTCGCTGTCGATAACCACGCGCAGGGCACCCCGGGCGATCATCGGCCAGACATGGGTTTCCACCTCGCGGGCGATCCGGGTCTTGGCGAGGTCGGACTGCGGGCGAAGGGTCGATCCGGTGAGGGTCAGGCGCCGCATCATAAGCTCGGCAAAATTCAGCGTGACCTTCGGGCCTTGCAGGAACGCGATCTGGACTAGGCGGCCGTCATCGGCCAGCGCCCTGATGTTGCGTTCGATATAGGGGCCGCCGACCATGTCGAGGATCAGGTTCGCTCCGCCTTCGGCCTTGACGGCGGGCACGAAATCCGTGGTCCGGTAGTTCAGGGCCAGTTCAGCCCCAAGCTCACGGCAGACGGCGCATTTGTCATCGGTGCCGGCGGTGGTGAAGACGCGGGCGCCAAGAGCGGCGGCGATCTGGATGGCGGTGGTCCCGATGCCAGAGGTGCCGCCGTGGACAAGGAAGCGTTCACCCGCTTGCAGCCCGCCGCGCATCACCATGTTGGACCAGACGGTAAAGCAGGTTTCAGGCAGGCAGGCCGCATCGCGCAGGCTGAGGCCGGCGGGGATGGGCAGGGCATGCGCCTCATGCGTGACGGCATACTCGGCATAGCCGCCGCCGGGCAGCAGCGCGCAAACCTGATCGCCGATCTGCCAGCGCGACACGCCGGGCCCGACCTCGACCACAGTCCCGGAGCATTCCAGCCCCGGCAGGGGGGACGCCGACAAAGGGGGTGCATAAGCCCCGGCGCGTTGTAGCGCATCGGGCCGGTTCACCCCGGCATAGGCGATGCGGATGATGATCTGGCCATGGCCGGGCACCGGTACCGGAACGGAACAGGGGACCAGGACATCTGGCCCGCCGGGGGTCGAGATTTCAACGGCAAGCATGGTGTGCGACAGGGTCATCAGAGATCTTTCCAGACAGAGTCAGCCTTGGTGGCGGCCCGGCAGGTTGTCGGGCTGTCTTGGCGCACGAACGCTTTCCATAAGCTTTCCCGGCCCGGCCATGAACGCCTTGCCGATGGGGTTTTCCCGCAGGCTGGCCTTCAGCTTCTCCACCTGCATCACGCCGTCGATCCGGCGGTCCAGAAACTCCCACGTGGCCTGATGGAAGGGCGTGCAGTCCCCCAGCCGGTAAAGCACCGTCGCGGCATAGACCGCCGAAAGAGTGGCACGTTTGGTGTACCAGTTCAGGTCCTGCGAGGTGTCGCCCAGCGCCGTCCAGATCTTGTCAGCGGTGCTCCAGACCGCCTTTGCCCCGTCGCCTGCGTGCTGCGGCAGGGAAAAAAGCGTGGTGCCCCGGCGCACGAGTTCCAGATCTGCCAGCTCAAGACGGGTGCGGACGGCGGTGGCGATCCGGTCGCGGTAGCGTTGGCTGGTGAGGTCCATCGCGGCCAGCCGGGCCGCCATCTCGGCGTCACCTCGGGCGTGAAAGGCCAGCGCCAGATCGACCCCACCGCGCGGGAACAGCGCGCGGGCAAGGGCGGCGTCGACCCCCGCCTCGGCCGCCGCTGCGCGCAGGGTCTTTTCCGACCAGCCGTCAAAGGGCACATGCGCAAGCGCTGCGTCCAGCACCCGGTCCTTGCTGTTGTCGGTCATCGTCGCCTCCGTTCCGCGCTGCGGTGGACAAGCCATCTGCCCTTTGTTATAGGGCGCGGGCCTGCACAAGTCAGTGCAACTTTAACCTAGGAAGGTGGTGACAACCACATGCAGGTCAGCGTCCGCGACAATAACGTCGAACAGGCTCTCCGTGCCCTGAAGAAAAAACTTCAGCGCGAAGGGGTGTTTCGGGAAATGAAGCTCAAGCAGCATTTCGAGAAGCCCTCCGTCAAGAAGGCACGCGAACAGGCCGAAGCCGTGCGCCGTGCAAGGAAACTTGCCCGGAAGAAGCTTCAGCGTGAAGGCGGTCTGTAAGACGTCTTGCGACACTGGGGCAGCGATGCCCGCCCGATCAACCCCCGTCCGCGAGGCCGGGGGTTTTTCATTGCCATCGGCTTTCGATCGATTTCAGGGCCGGTTGCGGTCAAAGCCTTGACATCGGGGCGCCGGACAGGGAACCCCTGTGCAAGAAACGGGAAAGCCTGCACATGCGAACTGTCCTGATCACCGGCACGGCGGGCTTCATCGGCTTTCACCTGGCCCAGCTGCTGCTGAAGGACGGCTTTCGCGTCGTCGGCTATGACGGCATGACCCCCTATTACGATGTGGCGCTAAAGCGGCACCGGCACCAGATCCTCCTGCAATCGCCCGGATTTTCCTGCGCGGAGGGGATGCTGGAAGACATGTCCCGCCTGCAGGCACTGTGCGACCAGGAACGGCCCGAGATCATCGTGCATCTGGCGGCACAGGCGGGTGTCCGGCATTCGCTGGAAAACCCGCGGGCCTATGTCGAATCGAACCTGATCGGCACCTTCAACGTGCTGGAATGCGCCCGGACGCTGGGGGTCGGGCATCTGTTGATGGCCTCTACCTCGTCGGTCTATGGCGCAAACACCGCCATGCCCTTTGCCGAGACGCAGCAGACCGACACCCCACTGACCCTCTATGCAGCAACCAAGAAGGCGAACGAGGCAATGGGCCACAGCTATGCCCATCTGTGGAAGCTGCCGACCACAATGTTCCGCTTCTTCACCGTCTATGGCCCCTGGGGGAGGCCGGACATGGCCCTGTTCAAGTTCGTCCGGGCCGCTCTGGCAGGCGAAGCGATCGATGTCTACAACCACGGCCGGATGGCACGCGACTTCACCTATGTGACCGATCTGGTGCGCGGTATCCGGCTGTTGATCGACCTGCCCCCGATCCAGCCCGTCACGCCGGAAGCGATTGCCCCCGGCGACAGCCTCAGCCCGGTCGCGCCGTTCCGGACGGTCAATATCGGCAACAGCCAGCGGGTGCCGCTGATGGACTACATTGCCGAGATCGAGCGTGCCCTGGGCCTGGAGATCCGGAAGACGTTCCTGGAGATGCAGAAGGGTGACGTACCGGAAACCTGGGCCGATTGCAGCCTCTTGCAGCGTCTGACCGGCTATCGGCCCGAAACCTCGATCCGCGATGGGGTTGCGGCCTTCGTCGCCTGGTATCGGGATTACTACCGCGTCTGAAACCTAGACCGCGAGGGCCGTGGTCTTGACCACCGTGCGCAGCGCAAAGGAGGACTGCATCTGCCGCACCCCCGGCAGGCGTGACAGGAACTGGCGGTGGATGCGGGCGAAATCCTCGGTATCCTCGGCCATGATCTTCAACAGATAATCCGCCGTCCCTGCCATCAGATGGCATTCCAGCAGGTCCGGCACCCGGGCAACTTCGCGTTCAAAGGCGTCAAGCAGGTCCTCGGCCTGGCTTTGCAGGGTGATCTCCACGAAGACCGTGGTCAGCCTGCCCATCTTGCGGGCGTCCAAAAGGGCGACGTAACCGGCGATATACCCCTCTTCCTCCAGCCGCTGCACGCGGCGGTGACAGGCTGAAGGCGACAGGTTCACCGCCTCGGACAATTCCGCGTTGGTGATCCTTCCGTTCTTTTGCAGGACTGTCAGGATGCGGCGGTCTGTGGCGTCAAGATCCATGTTTCTGGAGATTTCTTCGACAAAAGGGCGGTTGCGCCGGGAAATCTACTGCCAAACCGCCCCGGCGTCATCAAGAATTCAAAGCATTGCCAGCGGAAGAGGCAAAGACTGTCCCCACAAGGGATCAGTCCCGCAGGGAGAGAGCAAATGAAGATCGGTTGCCCGAAGGAAATCAAGCCGCAGGAGTTCCGCGTCGGCATGACGCCGGATGCGGCGCGCGAAGCTGTGGCCCATGGCCACAAGGTCATGATCGAGAAAGGCGCCGGTCTGGGCGCTGGCTTCTCGGATGCCGACTACAAGGCGGCCGGTGCCAAGATCGTGGATACCGCCGAAGAGGTCTTCGAGAAGTCCGACATGATCGTCAAGGTCAAGGAGCCGCAGGCGGTAGAGCGCAAACGCCTCCGCGAGGGACAGGTGCTTTTCACCTACCTGCACCTTGCCCCCGATCCGGCACAGACCAAGGACCTCTTGAAATCCGGCGCGACCTGCATTGCCTATGAAACCGTGACTGACGATCGCGGAGGCCTGCCTCTGCTGGCTCCGATGTCCGAGGTGGCGGGCCGTCTGGCCCCGCAGGTGGGCGCCTGGACGCTGCAGAAGGCCAATGGTGGTCGCGGTGTGCTGCTGGGCGGTGTGCCCGGCGTGTCGCCCGGCCGGGTGCTCGTCATCGGTGGCGGTGTCGTGGGCACCCATGCCGCCAAGATCGCCTCGGGCATGGGCGCGGATGTCACCGTGCTGGACCGCTCGATCAACCGGCTGCGCTATCTGGACGATGTCTTTGGCGGGCAGTTCAAGAACGCCTATGCCAGCGCCGGCAACACCATCGCCCTGGCGCGCGAGGCTGATCTGATCATCGGCGCGGTGCTGATCCCCGGAGCAGCAGCGCCGAAACTGATCTCGAAGGCACAGTTGAAAGAGCTGAAGCCGGGTGCGGCGCTGGTCGACGTCGCCATCGACCAGGGTGGATGTTTTGAAACCTCGAAGGCCACAACGCACCAGGACCCGATCTACGAGGTGGATGGGATCATGCATTACTGCGTGGCCAACATGCCAGGCGCGGTGGCCCGCACCTCGACTCTGGCCCTGGGCAACGCGACGATGCCCTTCATGCTCGCCCTTGCCGACAAGGGATGGAAAAAGGCCTGCGCCGAGGACAAGCACCTTCTGGCGGGCCTTAACGTTCATGCTGGCCGGCTGACCTACGAGGCGGTTGGCGTGGCACTTGGTCTGCCGACCATCACGGCAGCCGAGGCCCTGGCCCTCTGACCCAATGAAAAGGCCCCCGGCGGATCGGGGGCCTTTGTCCGGCGATTGCGCCGGGATTACTTCTTCAGTTCGGCCAGGATCTCTTTCAGCAGATCGTTGTCCGACGGACCAGCCGGCGCGGCCGGCGCCTCGTCCTTCTTGGGCATCATCTTGTTCATGGCCTTCACAAGCAGGAACACCACCCAGGCGATGACCAGGAACTTGATCACTGCGGTGATGAAGTTGCCAATGGCGAATTTCGCTTCGCCAATCGAGAAGCCCCAGCTTGAGAAGTCGATCCCGCCGATGATCATGCCGATCAGCGGCTGGATCAGATCGTCCACCAGCGACGAGACGATGGCAGTGAAAGCCGCGCCGATGATGATACCAACGGCGAGGTCGATGACATTGCCTTTGGATATAAAGGCCTTGAATTCGTTAAGCATTCCACGGTTCCCTATGTTTGCCCGCCTTGAACGGCAGACTTCTTGATTGCTCAGGCGCACAGGCCTGATTGAACTGTCGCACAACTAATCGGGTTTCGAACGGGGAATTTTTCCCTACCTTCGTACAGTGTCCCGCGAAGGAGAACGCTTTGTCAGAGCTCGGCAACCACCTGATCACCCACCGTTGGCCCCCCCGCAACCCGAGCGCGATCCAGCTTTACTCGTTGCCGACACCCAATGGCGTCAAGGTCTCTATCGCGCTGGAGGAGATGGGCCTGCCTTATGACGCGCATCTGGTGGACTTCGGCAAGAACGACCAGACCAGCCCGGAGTTCCTGAGCCTGAACCCCAACAACAAGATCCCCGCGATCATCGATCCCGCAGGCCCGGACGGCGAGCCGCTGGCGCTGTTCGAAAGCGGGGCGATCCTGCTTTATCTGGCTGAGAAGTCGGGCAAGCTGATCCCCGAGGGCAAGCGCTGGGAAGTGACCCAATGGCTGATGTTCCAGATGGGCGGCATCGGGCCGATGTTCGGCCAGCTTGGGTTCTTCCACCATTTTGCCGGCAAAGACGTTGCTGACCCGCGACCCAAGGAACGTTACCGGGCCGAGGCGGAGCGGCTGCTGAAGGTGCTGGACGGGGCGCTGGCGGGAAAAGACTGGATCGTCGGCGACTATTCCATCGCGGATATCGCCATCGGCCCCTGGCTGCGCACCTTGCGCGATTTCTACAAGGCCGCCGATATCGCCGGGTGGGGTCAGCTGAAACGGGTTCCCGCCTATCTGGACAACTTCCTTGCCCGCCCCGCCGTGCAGCGGGGGCTGGCCCAGCCGCCGCGGGCCTAAGCGCGGGGCGCGGCGGCCCGGCGCAGACGGTCATTGATCGCGCGCCCCAACCCTTCTTCGGGCACCGGCGCGAAAGCAATGCGCCCGCCGGGGCCAGCCAGCCGGTCGGCCTCGCGCAGGATGTGAAACAACCGCGAGGCCGCCTCGACCAGATCGCCTGAGGGCGACAGGCTTATGTCGCCTTGGACCGGGCCAAAGCCGACCAGTACCTCGCCAGGGAGTGCGTTGACCGCATCCGGTCGCACCCCCGCCTCGGGCGCGTAATGCGATGCCAGCTGACCGGGGGAGGTAGGCTTCCCCGCATCCCCGCCAAGCGCCACGGGCTCGCCCAGCACCGCCTCCAGCGCCTCGACCGGAACGCCGCCCGGACGCAGCAGCACCGGATGCGGGTCGGCGGCGACAATGGTCGACTCCAGCCCCACGGCGCAGGCCCCGCCATCAAGGACTGCGGCAATCCGTCCCGACAGTCCCTCCAGCACATGCGCCGCCTGCGTGGGCGAGACCCGGCCCGATGGATTGGCCGACGGTGCCGCCACCGGCCCGCCGAATTCCCGCAGCAGGCGTTGAGCCAAGGGATGTGCGGGCACCCGGACCGCCACCGTCTCCAGCCCCGCCGTCACAAGGGGCGAAACGCCAGCGCCAGCGCGCAGGGGCAAGACCAGCGTCAACGGCCCCGGCCAGAACGCCGCCGCAAGCGCGCGCGCCTTCGGCCCCACCTCGGCGATCACCTCAACCGCCGCAAGGTCCGGCAGATGCACGATCAACGGGTTGAAACCTGGCCGCCCCTTCGCCGCATAGATCCGCGCGACGGCAGGGTCCGACCGCGCATCCCCGCCAAGACCGTAGACGGTCTCGGTCGGGAAGGCGACGAGCATGCCTTGGCCAAGCAGCCTTGCGGCTGCGGCAATTCCTATGTCATCTGGCGCGAGGGTCACGGTCATGGTGTTCCGGTCATCGGCATCTGACGCTGCGTCCGGCTTGAAGGGCAGCGTGAAACGAATAGCGTCTGGCTGGGCCGTCCTTACGTGAGGCCCCCCGTTTTGCCAAGCAGACTTGGGAAGGAGACCCCATGCCTTATCGCGCCCCGGTCAAGGACATCCGCTTCATCCTCGATCACGTGGTGGACTTCGCCCGGGTCGTCGCCACCCCCCGCTTTGCCGAGGCGACGCCAGACATGGCCGAAGCGATCCTGATCGAGGCGGGTCGGATTGCGACCGATGTTCTTGCGCCGCTGAACCGCTCGGGCGACAAGCACCCCGCCCGGCTCGAAAACGGCGCGGTCGTGTCGTCGCCGGGTTTTGCGGAAGGCTACCGCGCCATTGCCGGGGGCGGCTGGGTCGGCATGGCCGCCAGCACCGACCATGGCGGCATGGGCTTGCCGATTGCGCTGGCGCTGGCGGTAGATGACATGATGTCCGGCGCCTGCCTAGCGTTGCATCTGAAGCCCTTGCTCAGCAAGGGCCAGATCGAGGCGCTGGAACATCACGCCTCGGACAAGATCAAGGCGCTGTACCTGCCAAAGCTGACTTCGGGCGAATGGTCGGGCACCATGAACCTGACCGAACCGCAGGCAGGGTCCGACGTGGGCGCCCTGCGGTCCAGGGCAGTGCCGAATGGCGACGGATCCTATGCGATCAGCGGCCAGAAGATCTTCATCACCTGGGGCGACAGCGATCTGGTGTCGAATGTCTGCCATCTGGTTCTGGCGCGGCTGCCGGACGGTCAGGAGGGCACGAAGGGCATCAGCCTGTTCATGGTGCCGAAGTTCATTCCCGATGCCGCCGGCAACCCCGGCCGCCGCAACACGCTGCGGGTCGTCAGCCTGGAACACAAGTTGGGCATCCATGGCAGCCCAACCTGCGTGATGCAGTTCGACGGGGCGACCGGCTGGCTGGTGGGCAAGCCGCACAAGGGCATGGCCGCGATGTTCACGATGATGAACAACGCCCGTCTGTCCGTCGCGGCCCAGGGTGTGGGCGTGGCCGAGGCCGCGTTGCAGCACGCGCTGGCCTACGCCGCCGACCGCAAGCAGGGCGCCACTCTCTTGTCTCCGGATGGCGCGATCATCGACCACGCCGACGTGCGCCGGATGCTGGCCACCATGCGCGCCGAGGTCTTCGCGGCCCGGTCCATCGCGCTGTCCTGTGCCGTGGCCATCGACCTGGCGACCGCCACCGGCAGCGCCGAATGGCAAGCCCGCGCGGCCCTGCTGACCCCCATCGCCAAGGCCTATGGCACCGACATCGGCTGCGAGGTGGCGCATCTGGGCGTGCAGATCCATGGCGGCATGGGCTTTGTCGAGGAAACCGGCGCCGCCCAGTACTTGCGCGACGCCCGGATCACGCCGATCTACGAAGGCACCAACGGCATTCAGGCCATGGACCTTGTCGCGCGCAAGATGGCGGACCGGGGCGAAGCCGCTTTCCGCCTGATCGACGAAGTCCAACGCGATGCCGAGGCCGCCCGCCTCGGCTTTGCCGATCTGGCGGGCGATGTCTGGCAGGCGTCCGAAACCCTCCGCGAGACGACCGAGGCCTTGCTGGCGCAACCGCTGAACGACCGTTTCGCCGGGGCCGTGCCCTATCTGCGGGGCTTTGCCCGGGTTCTGGGCGGCCACGCGCATCTGAAGGCGGCACTGGCCGACGTCGCCCGGGAGCCTCTTGCCCGCGTGATGATCCGCCGCCTGATGCCCGAGCATGTGGCGCTTTTCGTCCAGTCCCGCGAGGGGGCGGACGGGCTTTACGCCCTGACGCATGAGGACTTCGCCGCTTGACCGCAGGCATCCTCCACCCGTACGACGCCCCTCCCGCGGAAGGTGGAGCGACCGAGGTTGCGCCCGGCATCCTCTGGCTGCGCCTGCCGCTGCCGATGGTGCTGGACCATGTGAACATCTACGCCCTTGATGACGGCGATGGCTGGACGATCATCGACACGGGCCTGTCCTCGCGCCGGTCCCGGGCCGTCTGGGAGGCGCTGCTTTCAGGACCGCTTTCCGGCAAGCCGGTGACCCGGGTGATCCTTACCCATCACCATCCCGACCATGTGGGCCTTGCCGGCTGGTTCCAGTCAAAGGGCGCGGAACTTCTGGCCACCCGCACCGCCTGGCTTTATGCGCGGATGCTTACGCTTGACGTGCAAGAGGTCCCCACCCCCGAAGCGCTGAAGTTCCTGCGTCGCGCGGGCCTGTCGGACGCCGACCTGGCAAAGCGCGCCGTCGAGCGTCCGTTCAACTTCGCCGACATCGTCGATCCGATGCCGCAGGGTTTTACCCGCCTGACCGAAGGCACCCGGCTTCAGGCCGCCGGCCGGACATGGACCATCCGCATCGGTCACGGTCATGCGCCGGACCACGCAACGCTGTGGTCCGATGATGGCATCGTCCTTGGCGGTGACCAGCTTTTGCCCGGCATTTCGGCCAATATCGGCGTCTATGCGACAGAACCCGAGGCCGACCCCCTGACCGACTGGCTGGACAGTTGCCGCGCCTTCATGCCGCATGCCCGCGATGACCAGTTGATCCTTCCCGGCCACAAGCTGCCGTTCACCGGCCTGCCCTTCCGGCTTGGCCAGATGATCGAAAACCACGAAAACGCGCTGATCCGGCTGCTGGACCATCTGTCCACGCCCAGAACCTCGGCCCAGTGCTTTCCGCCGCTTTTCCTGCGCCAGATCGGGCCCGCTGAATTCCCGCTTGCCCTGGTCGAGGCCATCGCCCACCTGAACTGCCTCTTGCGGCGCGGCCTGGTTTCCCGTTCCCTGACGCCTGCGGGCGCATTTTCATGGGAACGGCTCTGATGGCGAAGGAACCCACGACGCAGACCGACAAGCCGAAAAGTCCCGCTGAATGGGCGCATGACCGGCTTGTCCTCTACATCCGCAACTTCGAAGCCCAGCTGGACGCGCGGCAAGAGATTGCCATGGGCTTCGCGGGCGACGCGGCCGGGGTGCTGCGCATCCAGGGCATCGGCTTTTTCGAGCCCGATATCGTCACCTTCTACGGCTTCGACGAATCCGGCGCGCGGACCCAGCTTATCCAGCATGTCAGCCAGTTGTCGGTGACCCTGCGCGCCGTGGCGAAAGTGACCGAAGGTGACGATCCGCCCCGCCGCATCGGGTTCCAGCTGACGACCGGCTGGACCGGAGGCGATTCCGGCGATGGGTCTGCCGGATGAGCTGAATGCGCTCACCCGCCCACGTTCCTACCCCGTGACAGGCCCGGACGAATAGGCTATTGGGCAGGATAAGCAGACCAGAGGGATCCTTGCCATGGCCGACCACAACGCCGAACACAAGCACGGCTCGATGAACATCCGTGACCACGAAAAGACCTTCGCGGGCTTTGTCCGCATGTCCGTCTGGGTCGCGGCAATCTCGATCGGGGTCCTGATCTTCGCGGCCCTCGTCAACTCCTGATCCGCACGCAGCCGGGGGTCCCATGCTTCGTCTAGCTCTAAGCCTCGTGGCCCTGCTCGGTCTTGCCGCCTGCGGTGCCGAGCCGAAATGGGCCCCTGAAGAACAGGTGCAGGCCGCGCGCTTTGTGTCCGAAGAACCGACTTCGATCACGCTTTACACCGTGGTGAACAAATCCTCCGGCTCCGGAGCGCATTCGGCCATTCTGATCAACGGTTCGGAACGGCTGATCTTCGATCCGGCCGGCACATGGACGCACCCCCGCCTTCCCGAACGCAACGACGTGCATTTCGGCATGACCGACAAGGCCATCGCGTTCTACGTCGATTATCACGCGCGCAAGACCTATGACGTGATCGAGCAGAAGGTCTTCGTCTCTCCCGAGGTGGCCGAACTTGCCATGCGCCGGGTGAAGGAATACGGCGCGGTGCCAAAGGCGATGTGTACTGTCGCCAACTCGACCGTGCTCCGCGGGATTCCGGGGTTCGAATCGATGCCCGCGACCTGGTTTCCGAAGAAACTTGCTGACGCCTTCGGCGAGATTCCCGGCGTCAGCACCCGCCGGATCACCGACGATGACGACGACAGCAATCACGGCATCCTGCTGGTGCAGGCCAACGGCAACCCGCTGGAGGGCTAGGCGCGAGGTCTGCGGCCCCTTGCACCTTCCGCCTCAGGGACTACGGTCGGCCCTGACAGTCACCCGGTGAAGGGTCCAGGGTTTGCGCATCATTGGGGTCATTCTTGCCGGCGGTCAGGCACGTCGCATGGGCGGCGCCGACAAGGCGCTGCTGCCGCTGGCGGGCAAGCCGCTGCTTGCCCACGTCATTGACCGGCTGGAACCGCAGGTGAACCAGTTGCTGATTTCGGCCAATGGGGATGCGTCCCGTTTCGCGCCCTTCGGGCTGGAGGTGGTGCCCGATGCCACCCCGCAAGGCCCCCTGTCCGGCATCCTGGCCGCGCTGATCCGGGCCGGAGAGCTTGGCGCGACGCATCTGGTCTCGACGCCGGTCGACACGCCGTTCCTGCCCGGCGATCTGGTGCCCCTGTTGCTGCTTGCGGCCGAAAGCGCGCCCGAAGGCCTGGCATTGGCCCGGACCGCCGACGGCGACCACCCGACAACCGCGCTTTGGCCGGTGACGCTGGCCCCTGCCCTGAAAGGGTTTCTGGCTGAGGGCGAGGCAAAGGTCACCCGCTTCACCGACGCCCACCATGCCGCGCGCGCAACGTTTGCCGACGCGCGCGCCTTCCTGAACCTCAACACACCCGAAGACCTTGGGCTTGCCGAGGCGATGCTGAAGGGGGCGGCATGAAGGTTTACGGTGTGATCGGCTGGAAAAACTCTGGCAAGACCGGCCTGATGGAGCGTTTGGTGGCTGAAATCACTGGGCGCGGCCTCAGCGTTTCGACCGTCAAGCACGTCCACCATGCGGTCGACCTCGACCAGCCCGGCAAGGATACCTTCCGCCACCGCCAAGCCGGCGCGCGCGAAGTTGTGCTGGCCTCGGCCGACCGTTTTGCGCTGATGGTTGAACACCGGGGTCCGGAACCGGAACTGCCCGCCATTCTGGCCCGGCTTGCAGAAGTCGATCTGGTGCTGGTCGAAGGCTACAAGCGCGATGCCCACCCGAAGATCGAGGTCTGGCGGCAAGAGACCGGCCAGCCGCTGATCCAACCCTCCGACCCGCTGATCCGCGCCGTCGCGACTGATGCGGCCCTGACACTGCCGGTTCCGGTTCTGGACCTGAACGATACCGCAATGGTCGCCGATTTCATCCTGCGCGAGGCAGGCCTTGCGGTTTGACCGGGTCATCGTGGTGGACTGGTCGGCAGCGAACCTGCCCACCAGCCCAACTCGTCGTGCCAATTCGATCTGGATCGGCTGTCACGACAGCGAAGGCGGCATCGAATGGCACCATCGCACCCGCTCCGAAGCCGAGAGCCAGATCCATGCCCTGATCGCGACCGCCCGTGCCGATGGGTTGCGCCTGCTGGTCGGCTTCGACTTCGCAATGGGCTATCCCTCCGGCTTCGCAACCCGCCTGACCGGCACCGACAAGGCACAGGCGGTCTGGGCCTGGCTGGCCGAGGCGGTCAACGACACCGCCGAAAACGCCAACAACCGCTTTGCCGTCGCCGCCCGGATCAACGCCACCTTCCCCGAAGGGCCCGGCCCGTTCTGGAGCCATCCGACTGGCCAGCATTGGCCCGGCCTGCCAGACCGCCGGGTCGGCATCGACTATGCGGCCCTTGGCCTGGCCGAGATCCGCGCCGCCGAGGAAGCGGTTCCGCGCGCGAAAAGTCCCTGGATGCTGTTCAACCCAGGCTCTGTCGGGTCCCAAAGCCTGCTTGGACTGCCGATGATCCACCGGCTCAGCCAGAACCCCGAGGTTGTCGTCTGGCCGTTTGAGCCCGCGGCCGACGCGGCAGTCGTCGTAGCCGAGGTTTACCCCTCCTTGCTGGCCGGTCCCGTCGCCATCCTGGCAAATGCCGAAGGACTGCCCGCCGATCAAGCCCAGGTCCGGCTGCTGTCGCGCGCGCTTTTGGCCCTGTCGGACCGCGATCTCCTGGCCCCCTTGCTGGTTGCGCCACCCATTGCCGCCGAGGAGGGCTGGATCCTTGGTGCCGGACACGCCCCCCTGTTGCAGGAGGCGCTGATATGGGGGTGACGATCTTCTCGGGCCTCCACCCGCACCTGCGTGCCCAGGCTGCCCGGCTTTATTGGGAGGCATTCGGCGGCAAACTTGGCCGCGTCCTTGGGCCCGATGAAAAGGCGCTGGCGTTCTTCGAGCGGGTGATCCGCACCGACCTGTGCCTTGCCGCGCTGGACGACGGCGGCGCGCTGGTCGGGCTCGCGGGCTACAAGACCCCCGGCGGCAGTTTCGCCGGCGGCGGCTGGGCCGACCTGAAGGCGATCTACGGACGCTTCGGCGGGCGCTGGCGCGGGTGGGTGCTGTGGTCGCTGACCCAGGACATCGACAATGACCGCTTCCTTGTCGACGGCATCTGCGTCGCCCGACAGCACCGCAACAAGGGGGTCGGCACCCAGCTTTTGTCCGCGCTTTATGTTGAGGCGGCCGCGCGGGGCTATCGGTCGGTCCGGCTGGATGTGGTCGATGCGAACTGGCGAGCGCGCGCGCTTTATGAACGGCATGGGTTCATGGCCACCCAAACCGAAAGCATGGGACTGCTGCGGCACCTCTTCGGATTCGCGACCTCGACCACGATGGTGCGACCGCTGAAAGCCACAGCACCACCCGCCCCCCTGAACGCAGATGTCCACAAACCGACGCCGTCAACAGGTTAGGTCCCGCCCCCGCCCCATCTGACAAGGTTTCGCCGCCCGACATCCCGCACTCTTGCCCCTTCGTCCCGAGCCTGTCAGAATATGATCAAATTTCCTTTCAACCGGAGCCTGAGCCATGATCACCAAGCGCGAGTTCTATATCAACGGGGCATGGGTCGCGCCGAAGGTAGCAAGGGATTGCCCGGTCATCGACCCATCGACCGAAGACACCTGCGCGATCATCTCGCTGGGCGGCGAAACCGACACCAATGCTGCCATTGCCGCGGCCAAGGCCGCCTTTCCAGCCTGGGCCGCCACCCCGCCGGCTGAGCGCCGCCGCGCGGTGGAAGGCATCCTTGCGCAATACTATGCCCGCAAGGAAGAAATGGCCCATGCCATCAGCCTGGAAATGGGCGCCCCGATCGACATGAGCCGTGACGATCAGGCGGAATGCCTGCCCTGGCATCTGAAGAACTTCCTGAAAGCCTTCGACCACATCGAATGGATCCGTCCGCTTGGTCCGCACGCGCCGGACACCAAGATCGCGCTGGAACCGATCGGCGTTGTCGGCCTGATCACGCCGTGGAACTGGCCGATGAACCAGGTGACGCTGAAGGTGATCCCCGCCCTTCTGGCCGGCTGCACCTGCGTGCTGAAACCGTCAGAGGAGTCGCCCCTGTCCTCGATGCTCTTTGCCGAGTTCTGCCATGACGCGGGCGTGCCTCCGGGGGTGTTCAACCTGGTCAATGGCGACGGTCCGGGGGTGGGCAGCCAGCTCTCCAGCCATCCGGATATCGAAATGATCAGCTTTACCGGCAGCACCCGCGCGGGCCGGGCAATCTCGGTTGCCGCGGCCCAGACTTTGAAGCGGGTCACGCTGGAACTGGGCGGCAAGGGTGCCAACCTTGTCTTCGCCGATTCCGATGCCAAGGCCGTGGAACGCGGCGTGCGTCACATGATGAACAACTCGGGCCAGTCGTGCAACGCGCCCAGCCGGATGCTGGTGGAACGGCCTTTCTATGACCGCGCCGTCGAAATCGCGGCCGAGGTCGCTTCGTCCATAAGGGTTGGCCCGGCCAGCCTGCCGGGCAAACACATCGGGCCGGTGGTCAACAAGCGGCAATGGGACCAGATCCAGGGCTATATCCAGAAAGGGATCGATGAAGGCGCGCGGCTGGTCGCCGGGGGCCTTGGCCTGCCGGAAGGCATGAACAAGGGCTTCTATGTCCGCCCTACGGTCTTTGCCGATGTAAAGCCCGGCATGACCATCGAACGCGAGGAAATCTTCGGCCCGGTCGTCAGCATCCTGCCCTTCGAAACCGAAGCGGAAGCCGTCCGGATCGCCAACGACACGCCCTACGGGCTGACCAACTATGTCCAAAGCCAGGATGGCGCGCGGCGCAACCGTCTCGCGCGGCAACTGCGCGCCGGGATGATCGAGATGAACGGCAAGTCGCGCGGCGCAGGCGCCCCGTTCGGCGGGGTCAAGTCATCGGGCCGGGCCCGGGAAGGCGGCATCTGGGGGATCGAGGAATTCCTTGAGGTCAAGGCGATATCGGGCTGGGATACCAGCCTTGATGTGGCCGCCGAATAGCGACTGACGCTTTCAGACCCGCATCTGTCGCCCGCCTTGCTAACGCCGGGCGGGCTGACAGGATTAGGCTGGCCCCGCAACCCATGTGAGGCCGCCATGACCCAGCACCCCCGCCTGATGTCGCCCCTGAAGCTGCGCGACGAAACCCTGCGCAACAGGATCGTCTTTGGCGGGCATACCGCCAACATGTCGGATCAGGGGATGCCGGGGCCGCGCTTTGGCAAATATCTTCTGGAACGCGCGCTTGGCGGGGCGGCGATGATCGTGGCCGAACCGGTGCCGGTGCACCGGACCGGGGTGCTGACGCGGGGCAATTTCCTGCATTCCGATGATGCCGTGATCCCGGCTTTCCGGACCATCACCGATGAGGTGAAAGCTGCCGGCGCGGTGATCGTGCAGCAACTCTATCATGTTGGCGCGCATGGCGATTCCGACCTGAGTTTCGCGCCCCACTGGTCGCCTTCGGGCGGGCCATCGTACCATGACAGCGACGGGTCGCATGCGATGACCGAGGCCGAGATAGAGGAGCTGTTGCAAGCCCATGTCGCGGCGGCGGTGCGGGCAAAGGCAGCGGGGTTTCAAGGGGTGGAGGTCTGGGCGGCCTATCATTCGCTGCTGGACCAGTTCTGGACCCCCTGGTCGAATCAGCGGACGGACCGCTGGGGTGGGTCTCTGGAAAACCGCACCCGGTTCTCCCGCGAGCTGATAGAAAGGGTGCGGCGGGCCTGCGGCGAAAACTTCATCGTCGGCCTCGCAATCAGCTATTCGACCAGCTACGAGGTGACGTTGCAGGCCGAGGCGTTGTGCGAGATCGTCGACCTGCATGACCGAACGGGCCATGTGGACTATGTGACCGTTGGTTCGGGGTCGTATCTTGAATTCGAGGCGATCATCCCGCCTTTCACCCATGCCGAGAAACTGACCACACCCCTGACGGCGCAGCTGAAATCGCTTTTGAAACATGCGGTTGTCACCTCCGAGGCCGGGGTGCGGACGCCAGAGAATGGCGAGGCGATCCTTGCTTCGGGGCTGGCCGATCTGGTGTCCATCGTCAGGGGCCAGATCGCCGATCCGCATCTGGCGCGGAAAGTGGCCGAGGGGCGCGCTTCGGATGTGCGGGGCTGCATAAGTTGCAACCAGATGTGCTGGGGGCGGCGGTCGCGGGATTACTGGATTTCCTGCCTGATCAACCCCTCGGCAGGACGCGAGTCCGAATGGGGCGGAGACCGGTTTCTATCCTCACCACAGCCGAAGGACGTGCTGGTGGTCGGGGCCGGTCCGGCCGGGCTGGAGGCCGCGAGAGTGGCTGCCGAGCGAGGGCATCGGGTTGAAATTGTCGAGGCTGCACAGGTGGTTGGCGGCCAGTTCCGACTGGCAGGGATGCAGCCGAGACGAGGGCAGATTCTGGAACTGATGGACTGGTACGAGCGGCAGTTCGAGCGGTTGGGGGTGCGGCTGCGGCTGAACACTTTCCTTGATCGGGACGAGGTCGCAGCGCATCCGGCGGATGTGGTCGTGATCGCGACCGGCTCGCTGCCGGACGAGACCGGATTTCAGCGCTGGGTTCCGGGCGAGGCTTCGCTGCCAGGGATCGAAACGGGGGGAGTGTGGTCCCCGGAAGCCGTGCTACGGCGCGAGGCGCGGCTGGGGGATGTGGTGGTGGTCTTTGACGAGGGCGGCAATTGGCGGGGCGTCGGGACGGCATGGGCGCTGGCGGAACAGGGGAAGAAAGTGGCCATAGTGACGCCGGAACCCCTTGTCGGGAAAGAACTTTCCCGCACCGCCGCAGATGGCGTGGTGCGGCGGCGGCTGGGCGCCTTGGGGGTGCGGATGCTGGCAGAGCATCGGCTGGTGCGCTGGCATGGCAACGGAGTGACGGTTCGGTCGTTCCTGACGGGAGAAGAGGAGGTGATCGCGGCCTCGGCTCTGGTGATGGCCACGACCAACCGGGCTTTCGATCCGTTTCCCGAGGTGGTCCCCGGCAAGGTGCTGCACCGGATCGGCGACTGCGCAGCCCCTCGGCTGGGGGCCTATGCGTTTCATGAGGGGCGAAAGGTGGGGCTGGCGCTCTGATCAGCGTTCGGTTTGTTAGATCAACGGGTTAGGGGCATATCCTGCGTCTTCTTTCTATCTTCTTTCCGTCTTCCTTCTGTCTCTACGCACGGCGGATGGAAGTGTCAGTAACCATGTTTCGCGAATCAGTTCCGTGTCGCACCCCGCGCGGATGCGGTCGCGGACGCCGATGCCGACAAGGGCGTTGCGGACGAAGGACAGACCATCGCGCAGCAGCTTGCCGAAATGGCCCATGAATTTCCAGGGTGCGGCACCAGTGCCGCCCTCCTTGCCGTCCGCCATAAATTCCCACGGCTGGCTGATGCAAAGCTTGTAGCCTGCGGGCTTGCCGCCCGAAAGTCCGCGCGTCTCGGCCGCGAATTCCGGAAGGTCGACAGGGGTGGAAAAGCAGGAATGGCCGGCAGGTCCGGCGCAAGTCATGAATGCCGATCAGAATCGAGGCGATCCAGAGCGCCGCGAAGGACAGGAGCACCGGACCCGGCCGGGGAAAAGGCCCTCAGGACCAAGGCCGTAACCGCAACGATCGCGGGCCAGGTGATCAGCACGTAGCGGAAGCTGAAAATGTTGGCCTGCATGGCTGAGCTGGCCCCGGTTCGGTCTGACCTGCATTGACCACGGAGCTTGAAGCCTCGTTAACGGGATTCAGAAGGGGAGCGGAGCCGTGAAGCTGACCCAGTCGCCGGTCGCCGGGTGGTGGAGCGACAGGGTCTCGGCGTGGAGCATCAGGCGGAGGTACTGGCGTGAGGTTTCCGGTGCGTAGATCTGGTCGCCGATGATCGGGTGGCCGAGGGCCAGCATGTGGACGCGAAGCTGGTGGCTGCGGCCCGTGTGGGGGGTGAGGCGGACGCGGGTTTCGGTAGCGCTGCGGTCGATCACCTGCCAGTCGGTCCGCGCCGGGCGGCCCTGCGGGTCGACCTTCTGGCGCGGCCGATACTCCCAGTCGCTGGCAAGGGGGAGGTCAATGGTGCCGCTGTCTTCCGCGATCCTTCCGTGGACGCGGGCGACATAGGTCTTTTGCGCGCGGCGCTGTTCAAACTCCTGACCGAGGAAACCCTGCGCCTGTTTGGTGCGGGCGAAGATGATAACCCCGGAGGTATCGCAGTCGAGCCGATGGACGAGGAGCGCGTCCCAGCGGGCAGCTTGCAAGCGGGTGAGGAGGCTGTCCTGCCGGCCTTCCAGCTTTCCGGGGACGGTGAGGAGACCTGCCGGTTTGTCCATGACAAGGATCTGCGCGTCCTCATGCAGGAACTGCAGCGGGGTGTCAGGTGGAAAGTAGTCGAAATCGGGAATGCGGGAGGGTTCAGACAATCCGGTGTCCCTCCGCCATGAGGCGGGCGTGGAGGTGGCGGATGTGGGCCGGACCGACCTCGCAGCAGCCGCCGATGATGGTGGCACCTTGCGCGACCCACTGCAGCGCGAAGTCGGCGTATTTCTTGGGCGTCAGGTCGTGGCGGTGGGTCAGTTCCTTCACCGTTGGCGCGTTTTTCAGGAAGTTGCCGGAGATATGGGTGAAGCCGTTGGCATAGGCTCCGAAGGGTCTGCCCATGGGTTTCAGCGCGGTGAGGGCGTCAGCCATCGCCTCGGGCACCGAGCAGTTGGCGAGAAGCGCGGCAATGGGGTGGCCAAGGAGGCGGGCGAGATCGGTTACGGGCTCGCCAGAGCGGAGTTTGCTGCCATCGTGGTCGTCGACCGAGACGGAGAGCCAGACGGGCTTGCCCGCCGCTTGCGCACCGATGACGGCACCTTCGGCCGCCTCGATCGAGGCGGCGGTTTCGATCAGGATCAGGTCGACATGCGGGCCAAGAATACGGGCGATCTCGGCGTATTTCGGCGCGGCTTCGGTGACAGGTTCGGTCAGGTCGGGGCGGTAGCTGGCCTGCAGCGGACCGAGCGATCCGGCGATGCGGGTACTGGGATGGTTGGCGCGGGCCTCATGTGCCTCGGCGAGGGCGCGGAGGTGAAGGGCGTGGAACATCGGATCAAGGCCGAAGCGGGCCAGCCGGTCATGGTGGATGGCGTAGGTGTTGGTGGTGGCGATGGTCGCCCCGGCGGCAAAGTAATCGGCGTGGATGTCGCGGACGAGGCCGGGGTGGTCCAGCATGACGCGGGTGGCCCAGAGCGGCGTGGGATCGTCGCCCGAGCGGGCGACGAGTTCCTGGCCCATGCCGCCGTCAAGGAGGGTGATGTCAGTCATGGCGTCGTCTCCTTGGGCTGGCCCCGGAGGGTTTCACACCCTCCGGACCTCCCGTGGGATATTTCTGCAGAGAGGAACACAATTTTATTCAAATTGCCGGGCTCGCGTCATGGAAAACCTCGGCGAGGAGGGGGACCAGCCAGGCTTCGTCCTCTGCCGTGAAGGCGGCGGGGGTGTCGCTGTCGAGGTCGAGGACGCCGAGCAGGTCGCCTTGCCCGTTCCAGACCGGCAGGACGAGTTCTGATCTCGTGCTGGAGGAGCAGGCGATGTGGCCGGCGAAAGCCTCGACATCGGGCACGTTCTGGGCCTGGCCGGTGCGGGCGGCGGCGCCGCAGACGCCGCGGCTGAACGGGATGACGAGACAGCCGTGGCCGCCCTGGTAGGGGCCGATTTTCAGAAGCTCCGGCGCCACGACGCGGTAGAAGCCGGTCCAGTCGGCAAAGGGGTGGGCGTTGTGAAGCTCACAGGCGACGGTGGCCATGAGGGCGACGGTGTCCGTCTCGCCATGGGTGAGGGCGCGAACGGCCTGAGTGATTGCGGGGCGGTCGATATCAGTAACCAAGGGCGCAGCCGTCCTTTCTTGGGTCCGAGGCGCCGATCAGGATATCGCCTTCGATCAGGATTGCCTGTGCCCCGCCGAGCGGCGCGTCAGCGACGTTGACATCATGCCCCATCGCGGCAAGTTCGGCGCGGACGGTGTCGGAATAGCCGCGTTCGACAAGCATGCCTTTGGCGCCCGAAAAACAGCGCGGCGCGTCGATGGCGGATTGCGGGTCCATCCCGTAATCAGTGAGGTTGCTGACAAAGCGGGCATGGCCGGTGGGCTGGTATGCGCCACCCATCACGCCGAAGGGCATGGTGACGCGACCGCTTTTGCGGATCATGCCCGGGATGATGGTATGCATCGGGCGCTTGCCGCCGGCGGCCTCGTTCGGGTGGCCGGGGGCGAGGGTGAAACCGGCGCCGCGGTTCTGGAAGTTGATGCCGAATTTGGTCGAGGCGAGGCCGGAACCGAAGCCCCAGAAGATCGAGTAGATCAGCGAGACGGCCATGCGGTCACGGTCGACCACGGTGATGCAGATGGTGTCCTTGTGGATCGCCTCGGTCAGGGGCGCGGCGGCGGGCATCGCACGGTCGGGATCGATCAGCGCGGCAAGCCTGGCGGCGGTTTCCGGTGACAGAATGTGGTCAAGGCGCGTCGTGTGATCCGGGTCGGCGATGAAGCGGTTGCGGGCGTCACAGGCCAGCTTTGCCGCCTCGGCCTCGATATGCGCACGCGGGGCGCCGAATGGGTCCATTGACTGAAGATCGAAGTGTTTCAGGATGTTAAGTAGCAGGATCGCCGTCGCGCCCTGGCCGTTTGGCGGGTGCTCGACCAGGTCGATGTCGCGGTAGGGGCCCGAGACCGGGGTGGTGTAGTCGCTGGCGGTGGCGGCCAGGTCGTCATGCGTATGGGTGCCGCCAAGGGCCTGCAGCGAGGTGATCATGTCCTCGGCCACTTCGCCCTCATAGAACCCGGCGCGGCCTTCGCGGGCAATGCGGCGCAGGACTTCGGCCTGGCCGGGGGCGCGGAAGATCTGGCCTGCGGTCGGGGCCCGACCGCCCAGGGTGAAGAAATCGCGCGCGGCTCCGCTGAGGCAAGACAGGTTTGCGGACCAGTCGAAAGCGACGCGGGGAGCGACGGGGATGCCTTCCTCGGCGTAGCGGATCGCGGGGGCGCAGCTGTCGGCGAGGGTCAGAAGACCGTAGTCGCTGTTCAGCCGGCAGAAGGCGTCGATCGCGCCGGGCAGGGTAACGGACTCGATACCTTGCTTGGGAACCTCGGTCAGGCCCTTGGCGCGGAGAGTTGCGGCATCAAGGCCCATCGGCGCGCGGCCCGAGCCGTTGAGGGCCACGATCTCTTCCGTGCCGGCCGGTTTCACCAGAACAAAGCAATCGCCGCCGATCCCGGTCATCTGCGGTTCGGCGATGCCAAGCACAAGGGCGCCGGCAATGGCGGCATCGGCAGCATTGCCGCCGGCTTTCAGAACCTCGATCGCGACCTGGGCCGCGATGGGATGAGACGTGGCACAAAGGCCGTTCCGCGCGTAGACGGCAGATCGGCCCGGAAAATGAAGATCGCGCATGGGGGCCCCCGGATTCGCCCAAATCTAGGGCTGCCGGATGGGGAAGCCAAGGGGCGACAGGGAACCCCGGCACGCGGATTGGGTCGGGGACGATTGGTCCGCGTGCCAGGGCGCAGCCGTGTCTGGCCGCAAGGAGGAACCTGACTGAGGGATGAGGCGAAAGTGGCCTGCCGAAGTGGCAGCTTTGCGGCCATTGTGGACAAGCCGGGCGATTGGGGGCGCTAACCGGGGATCAGGAAGGCAAGGCGGTTCTGCCCGTCTGCCCGGGTGTAGTGGAGGTCTTGAGTCAGGCTGCGGATCAGGTGCCAGCCGAAGCCGCCTTCGGGCAGATCGGCTGTCGGGGTGACGGGGGTGACGGACAGCTTCCCGTCAGGCAGGCGGCCACCGGGCATTGGAAGGCCGCAGTCGGAAAATTGGCAGGATAGCCCCGTGCTGATCAACCGGAGGGTCACCGAGGTAGCGCCAGCGCCAGCGGCATAGGCGTGTTCGGCGATATTGTTCAGCACCTCGGCCAGCACAAGTTCCACCGTCGCGCGGTGATCTTCGGAAAGGTCAGCCAGCGCTGGCACGTCCAGAAGCTGGGCCAGCCCGGCGCGGACCGATCCCGGGTTGGCAGCAAGAGCAAGCCGAATGGTCAGGCCCCCCGACCCTTGATCAGGCGCCGGTGACATCAGACAGGGCCGCCTCATGCGTGAGATGGATGGTAAAGATCGTATCCATCCGGGTCAGCCGAAAGACCCTTTCTACGGTGGGGGTCAGGCCGGACAGTTCCAGAACCCGGTCGGGACCCAGGAGCTTTTTCACCGCTACGATTGCGCCAAGCCCGCTGGAATCCAGGAATTGCACCCGCGCCAGATCCAGCACGACGCGCTGGTCGCCTTCTTGCGTCAGATCGCGCAAGCGTTCCTTGAACTGGATGGCACTGGCGGCGTCGATCCGGTCTTCCATCACCAGAACGGAAAGCACTTTGGGCAGGGTCTGGAGTTGCAGTTGCATGACGGTTCCCCTTGGCTCGCTCTCGGGCAAGCTACGGGGAAAGGGTTAGCAACCCGTAACCGTCAATTCAGCTGGAAGGTCAGCGGATAGCGCCCATCCTCGAAATCGCCGAAAAGATCGGACAGGTCGGGGTGGTCCACCGGTTCGCCGGTTTCGTCCGGAACAAGATTCTGTTCGGAAACATAGGCGACGTAATAGCTTTGATCGTTTTCGGCCAGCAGGTGATAGAAAGGCTGGTCCTTCGAGGGGCGGCTGTCTTCGGGGATGTTGTCGTACCATTCCTCGGTGTTGGAAAACATTGCATCGACGTCAAAGACCACACCCCGAAACGGATGCTTCCGATGACGGAGCACCTGACCGAGATGGTACTTGGCGCGGGTTGTCTGCATGCGTGCTGTCCCCATGCACCCCTTTTACGCCCCTAGGGCATTTAATGTCCACCAATCAGCGTCTGGAATTGGGGAAACAGTCTGTGAACCTATGACCTACAGTACGGGCCCCTCGCGGTTTTCTGATGGCGCAATCAGGAGTTCCCCATTTCATCGCAGCGGCGAATGGGCTAAGGTTATCTGCAAAAGACCAAGCAAAAAATGCACGAGGGGCAAATGAGCAGGTTTCTCCGTGCGTCGGTTCTGTTGCTGACTCTGGCTTCTTGCGGGGCCGGCAACTTTTCGGCGCCAAGACGATTGGACGACGCCTGCGCGATTGTTCAGGAACGCCCGCAGTATCTGCGCGCGATGGAAGCGGCGGAACGGCGCTGGGGTGTTCCGGTGCATGTCCAGATGGCCGCGATCTACCAGGAATCGAAATTCATTGGCAATGCGCGGACGCCGCACACATTTGCACTTGGTGTGATCCCGATGGGGCGGCAAAGCACGGCCTATGGCTTCAGCCAGGCGCTGAACGGGACCTGGGAGGAATATCAGCGCAGTGCGGGAAGCCGCCGGGCCAAGCGCGACGACATCCGCGATGCGACCGATTTCATGGGCTGGTACATGGACGAAAGCGCCCGCAAGCTTGGTATCTCCAGGAGCGACGCGGGGTCGCAATACCTGGCCTATCACGAAGGGCGCACGGGGTTTGCCAACCAGTCCTATCTGAGCAAGCCATGGCTGGTCGAGGTTGCCGCCAAGGTCAGCGCGCGGGCCGAATTGTACCGGAGCCAGCTGCAATACTGCCGCTAGCGCCCGGGGGATTTACTGCCGCTTTTTCGTCTCGGCGGTGATGTCGAAGAGGCTGGAGCCCAACTGCCCGCCCTTCTTCATCTCGCCCAGGATCACGGTCGTCTGCGCGCCAAGATCGTCCGTGATGATCCATTGCCGCAGTTCGACCGGGTTGGCGGTGAAGACCAGCTCGATCGTGCCGTATTCCGGCGTTTCGGGGTCCTGAACGCGGACGCGGGTCGAGGTGCCGTCATCTTCATGCCCGACGACCATCCTTGCGCGCCCAAGGTCGACATCAGCCGCAAGGATCAGGTTGAGGGGAGTGCGCTTCAGCGGGTACTGCTCTGGCGGCTGGTTCGATTTGGCGTCGAAGATCGCGACCTGCTGGCCCCCGGCGATGACAAGGCTGCGGTCGGGCGGAGCATATTCGAACCGCACCCGCCCTGGACGACGGATGTAGATCTTGCCGGTCGAGATGGTGCCGTCCGAGTTGATCTGGGTAAAGTCGGCTTCCACCGTGGTCAGACCGTTCAGATAGTCCGACAGCGCGGCAAGGGAAAGCTTCTCGGCCGCCGCCGGAAGCGGCAGCAGGAGGGCGAGCGGGGCCAGAAGGGCAAAGCGACGGTTCATGCGGCGTATATAGCCCCGGCCAGGGGCGGATGCACCCCCGGTGACAGTCCAATCACAAGGACGTGCCGATGAGTGGTGGGGCGTGAAGCGGGACGGGATGCGGAGGGATTCGCGGATGGAGAACATTTCTTCGCCAATTTCGGATTTTAGCGCAGTGTTCTTCGTAGTTCTTGGTCTGTTGCAGTTGAAATACCCAAGATATTCCTCTGGTGCGGCAGTATCTCCTGCCTGACATGGGCAGATGGATCGGGTGGCGAAGATGCAGGTCGTGGTTCTTGGTGCGGGCGTGATCGGGGTGACTTCGGCCTGGTATCTGGCGCAGGCAGGGCATCAGGTCACGGTGATCGACCGCCAGCCCGCCGCAGCGCTGGAAACCAGCTTTGCCAATGCGGGTGAGATCAGCCCCGGCTATTCCTCGCCCTGGGCGGCGCCGGGCATCCCGGTGAAGGCGCTGAAATGGATGTTCATGCAGCACTCGCCCCTGATCATCCAGCCCAAGATGGACTGGACCAAGCTGTCCTGGATGGCGCGGATGCTGATGAACTGCACGGCGGATGCCTATGCGGTGAACAAGTCCCGCATGGTGCGGCTGGCGGAATATTCCCGCGACTGCCTGATCGAACTGCGGGCCGAGACCGGGATTTCCTATGACCAGCGGACGCGGGGCACGTTGCAGCTGTTCCGCACGGAAAAGCAGGTTGCGGCAGCGGCGAAGGATATCGCCGTGCTGAGGGCCGACGGGGTGCCGTTCGAAGTGCTGGACGCGGACGCTTGCGTGGCGGCGGAACCGGGGCTGGCTGCGGCAAGGGCCAAGATCGCCGGCGGGCTGCGGTTGCCGGGGGACGAGACCGGGGATTGCTTCAAGTTCACGCAATCACTGGCCGACATGGCCCGGGCCGCCGGCGTGACCTTCCGGCATGGCGTGGGGATCGACCGGCTGGAGGCTGACGGCGGGCGGATCGTGGCGGTCCACACTTCGCAAGGCCGGGTAACGGCGGATGCTTTCGTGGTGGCCCTGGGGTCCTATTCGCCGATGCTGCTGGCTCCGCTGGGGATCAGGTTGCCGGTCTATCCGGTGAAGGGCTATTCGATCACCGTGCCGATCGTGGACGCGGACCGCGCGCCGGTGTCAACGGTGATGGACGAGACCCACAAGATCGCGATCACCCGGTTGGGCGACCGGATCCGGGTCGGCGGCATGGCCGAGATTGCCGGATTCGACATGAGCCTGAGCCCGAAACGGCAGGCCACCCTGACCCATTCGGTCGAGGATCTGTTCGGCGGCGCCGGGGATCAGTCGCGTGCGGCCTTCTGGTGCGGCCTGCGGCCGATGACGCCGGACGGAACGCCTGTCGTGGGCCGGTCGCCGGTGCAGAACCTGTTCCTGAACACCGGGCACGGGACGCTTGGATGGACCATGGCGGCGGGGTCGGGGCGGATGCTGGCCGACATCGTCAGTGGCCGGCGGACCGAGATTGAGGCGGTTGATCTGGGCTATGGGCGCTATCTGCGCGACGGTCGCAAGGGGATGCGCGTCGGCGGCGGGGTGCCGGTTCCGGCGTGAGGGTTCGCTCGTCCGCCTGGCCGGATGAATTGACGCGGCAATCCCGGATGATGCGCAGCGGTGCAAGCGCGAAGCATCGGTAATTGCCGTCTTCTTTCCGTCCCTGAATGGCGGCAGTCCCCCCGCTTGGACAGCGGTTTCCGGCGGCGGAGGCGGCTACGACAGAGGGGCCGCTGCCCCTATTGCCGGTATCGCCGGTTCTTCCGGCCTGGCAGCGTGAGTCCATGCCCCCTCAACGGCTTGCAGGAAACGTTGTCGAACCCGAACGGCGCGGTACGCTGGTGCGGCGTTCGGGAAGCCTTTGCGCGATGCACGACGAGTTCGAGCATGCCTATTCCAATGCGGTCAACGCGGTAGGTGTTCCGCAGTCCGGTCAGGATGTTGCTGCATCCGGCAGAGGCATGGCCGTTTCGTCCCCGGATGTCGGCGCGGCTGGAGCGCAGTCTTTCTGACAACGGAAGGCTTGTGTTCGAGGTCGGGTATGAAGTCCTGCCCGTGGTCGGCAATGGGATCGATAGGTTCCCTGATGTCGACACCACCGCGACGACCGCCGAAATTGACAGCGACAGTGCCGGGGCGGGTTATGTGAGCGTGGGCTATGCCTTCCGGTTCTGATCAGGACGCGGACATTGTCCCGGACTTCGCCCCGCTTGCCACGGAGCGAACGGGTCAATCAGACTTGGGCCAATGAGACCTGGGCCCATCGCACCCGGGCCGTCAAGACCCGGTTTTCCACCTGACGGCCAAGGCTGGCCGTGGACGCAACCCTGCGCAACAGGACGACGGCCCGGTCGCGCGGGGGCCGGGGCGCAACAAGCATCCCAAGCCAGTCCTGCGCCGACTGGTGCCGCTCGGCCTGCTTGATCCTCATCGCTTTGTCGATGCTTTCCAGGAACCCCGGCGGATAGCCCCGAATCCGGCCAGCCAGCGGCTTCAAGGGATCGGGCCGCCGTTCGACGATGGCGGACAGGCGGCTTTGGCAGTCGACCGGTGCCGCGCCGCTGACCGCATGATAAAGCGTGGCGCCGAGCGAGTAGATGTCGCTCCATGGGCCACAGGTGCCGCCGGTCGAGTAAAGCTCGTAGGGAGAGTAGCCGTCCTTCACCTGGCTGAAGCCGGAATGTTTCTGCCCGATACCAGAGGCGCTTTTGCGGGCTGCGCCGAAGTCGATCAGGATCGGTTCGCCATCCGACGTGCGCACGCAGACGTTGTCGGGCGAGATGTCGCAATGCAGAAGCTGCTGGTCGTGGATGTGGCCGATCGCCGAGATGAGCTTGCGCGCCATGGCGACGATAAGTTGCGGCGTCAGTGGGGCCTTTTTTTCATCAATGATTTCCAGAAGGTCGTAGCCCTTGATGTAGTCCAGCGCCATATAGGCGGTGTCATTGTCCTCGAAGACCTGATGCACCTGCACGATGTTCGGGTGTGACAGCGATGCGATGGTCTGCGCCTCGTTCAGAAAGCTGCGGATCACCGTCTGCAGGTGCGGCTTGCTGCTTTCAGATCTGGCCCTGACGCTGATCTGGCTGCGACGGCAGAAGGCCGCGACGTAGCATTCCTTCAGGACGACGTCGCGGTTGAGGCTGTCCTTCGCCAGATAGGTGATCCCGAAACCGCCGCTGTTCAGGAATTTCCCGATCCGGTACTGGCCGCGCAGAAGGGTAGTTCCGGGCAGCAATTCATCCGTCCAGTCGGCATCAACTGCACTGTCGGTCATCCTGTCGAAAGCCATTGTGTTCTAGCCCCCCAGCAACAGAGCCCTGACCCAGGCCAAGGCTGCGAATGCCATCCTGGGGATAATTCTAACTATGACTCCACAACCTTGGATTGCAACCTTTTTCGGGCGGCTTTACGGCGCCGTACTGTGACGGAGTTGTAATGAATCAGACAATGGGGTCATTGTTTCTAAGATCGTGCCGATGCCGGGCAAAGGCCCGCGAGCCGACGGCAATCTTGCGGTCACGACGGCGCTTATCGCCGTCTTACCGATTCGAGATGGCCGGGATCCGGTAGCGGCGCCTAGCGCTCCTCGACCAGAATCTCGCGTTTGCCCACGTGGTTGGCACGGGTGACGACGCCCTCCTCCTCCATCTGTTCAACCAGACGGGCGGCCTTGTTGTAGCCGATGCCAAGCTTTCTCTGGATGTAGGAAGTGGAGCATTTGCGATCGCGCGCGACGATCGCGACGGCCTGATCGTAAAGCGTGTCGTCGCCTTCACTGTTCAGACCAAGGACGGCATCGATCTCGTTGTCGCGTTCGTCATCCACGCTCTCGACGACGCCGGACATATAGACCGGCGGTCCGAAGGATTTGAGGTGGTTGACGATCTCCTCGACTTCCTCGTCACTGACAAAGGGGCCGTGGATACGCGTGATCTTGGCTCCGTTGCCCATGTAAAGCATGTCGCCCATGCCCAGAAGCTGTTCGGCGCCCTGTTCGCCAAGGATCGTGCGGCTGTCGATCTTGGAGGTGACCTGGAAAGAGATCCGGGTGGGGAAGTTGGCCTTGATCGTGCCGGTGATGACATCGACCGAAGGCCGCTGGGTGGCCATGATCAAGTGGATGCCAGAGGCGCGGGCCATCTGGGCAAGGCGCTGGATGCAGGCTTCGATTTCCTTGCCGGCGACCATCATCAGGTCGGCCATCTCGTCCACGATCACCACGATATAAGGGATGGTGACGGGCTGGAACTCATCGGTCTCGAAGATCGGATCGCCGGTATCCTCGTCAAAGCCGGTCTGGATGGTGCGCTTGAACAACTCGCCCTTCGAGAGCGCCTCGCGGACGCGCCCGTTGTAGCCTTCGATGTTGCGCACGCCCATCTTCGACATCTTGCGATAGCGTTCCTCCATTTCCCCAACGACCCATTTCAGCGCGACGACGGCCTTCTTCGGGTCGGTGACGACGGGGGAGAGAAGGTGCGGGATACCGTCGTAGACGGAAAGTTCCAGCATCTTCGGGTCGATCATGATCATCCGGCATTCCTCGGGCGAGAGCTTGTAGAGGAGGGAAAGGATCATGGTGTTGATAGCGACGGATTTACCCGAACCGGTGGTGCCCGCGATCAGGAGGTGGGGCATTTTCGCAAGGTTGGCGACGATCGGGTCGCCGCCGATGTCTTTGCCAAGCGCAAGCGGCAGGCGCATCTGGCTGTCGCCGAAATCGCGGGCCGAAAGGATTTCGCGCAGGACCACCTTTTCCCGGATGGCGTTGGGAAGTTCGATGCCGATGACTGACCGCCCAGGGACGGTCGAGACGCGGGCAGAGAGTGCGGACATGCTGCGGGCGATATCGTCGGCAAGGCCGATCACGCGGCTGGCTTTCAGGCCGGGCGCGGGCTCCAGTTCATACATGGTTACGACCGGGCCGGGGCGGACGGCGACGATCTCGCCCTTGACGCCGTAGTCATCAAGGACGCTTTCCAGCATCCGGGCGTTTTCCTCCAGCGCTTCGTCGGACAGCTGGGTGCGCTGGATCGTGACGGTGGCGGACAGAAGGTTGAGCGGCGGCAGTTCGTAGTTCGAGCCGGCTTCGTCAAAGCGCAGGGCGGGCTGGGTTTCGGCCATCGCCTGCCGCGACGGGGAGGCCTTCTTCGCAGCATGCTGCACGACGCCGCGCCGGTCGGTCGCGACCCCGAAAAGGCGGGGGGCGGCGTCTTCGATCACGTCATCCTCGTCCTCCCACGGGGCGTCTTCGGCAAACATGTTGACCGGCACGTCAGCGTCATCGACCTCGACCACCGGCCCCCACTGGGGTTCGGGCGCGGTCAGGGGCGGGGTGGCGATGCGTGGCTGGGCAGAAAAGGGGCGGGTGTCGGCCATAAGGACAGCCGGTCCGCGCGGGCGCATCACCGGGGGTTCCATGCGGACGGTCGGTGTGGCGGGCGCAGGATCGGGCACGCGCTGGACACGGTTGCGGATCACATCCGTGATGCGGGCCTTGATGCGGTCTTCGCTGGGCAGGCTTGCGTCCCAGGCGGCATCGGCCAGGGGCCGGTCCACCAATTCCGGTTGCGGGCCGGCGGCGCGGCGCAGGCGGGCCAGGAAGCCGGGCTTTTCGCGCACCGGGGCAGGTTCGGGCGCGTAGTCGTGCCGTTGTTCGGCGCGTGACTCCATGCGCGGCGCGGCCTGGAAGGCGGCGGGCATGGTGCGGGCTGGATTGGCGCGCAAGGGTTCGGGCGTCATTCCTGCGCCGGTCACCGGGGGAAGCGTACGGCGGTAACTGTCGCCTTGACGCCCCACGGGTGCCGCTGCTGATGCGGCGCCTCTGCGGGCCTGAAGACTGCGGGCGCCGCTGACGGCCCCGCGTGCGCCGGTACCAAGACCCGAGGCCAGCGCCGAATAGCCCATGATCGACCCGACCAGGAGGAACCGCCAGATCGCCCGCAATTCGGCCATATCAAAGCCGGTGACGTAAAGCATCATCACCACAAGCCCGGCGAAGGAGAGAAGCGAAAGAAACTTCAGTCCGAACCCGGCGCTTCCCGGAATGACGCCGAGCAGCGAACCAAGGACGGTATCGCCAAAGAGGCCGCCCAGACCGAAGGTGTGGGTCCAGCTGTCTCCGGGGATCAGGGTTGCGGAATAGACGGCGGCGAAGGCCACGGCGATAACGGCGAAGACCACGCGGCCCAGCGCGCGTTCGCCTCCGCGATGCAGCATGAACCGCGCTCCCCAGACGGCGAAGATCACCGGAATCGCCCAGGCGCCGCGCCCGATCAGGATGATCAGCGTCGACGAGACTGCGGCTCCGAAGCGGCCGAAAAAGTTCTGCGCCGGTTCCTCGGTCGCGACCATCCAGCCGGGATCGTCGGCGGAATAGCTGCCCAGGATCAGGATGAAGGCAAGCGCCAGAAGGATCAGGGCCAGCCCGATAAGCTCGCACCCGCGGCGTTCGAGCATCGCCTGCGTGCCCTGGTCCAAAAGCGGATCGCGCTGCCGTGCCTGAAAGGAAGTCATGGTCACCTCACCCGTATAGACAGTCGCGAAGCTGGGTCAGCCCGCGCTGCGTTTCTTCTGCCGGGGCCACAAGGGCGACCCGGATATAGCCTTTGCCGGGGTTCTGGCCCCCAACTTCACGCGACAGGTAAGCGCCGGGCAGAACCCGCACCCCCGTTTCGCGCCAGAGTTTCAGTGCCGCGGCTTCGCCATCGTCGACAGGCAGCCAGAGGAAAAAGCCCCCATCCGGGGCCTGATAGCCTTGCAGACCCGCGAAAATGCGGTCTGCGTCGGCGAACTTCGCCTGATAGAGCGCACGCGAGGCGGTGACGTGGTCCTCATCCTGCCAGCACGCCTCGGCCACCTTTTGCAACGGCAGGGGCAGTGGTGCACCGGCGAAGGCGCGCAGTTGGCGCAGGCGCAGCATGCACTCTGGCCCCGCCGCGACAAAACCTGACCGCAGCCCCGGAAGGTTCGACCGTTTCGACAACGAATGGAACACCAGCGCGCGTTCGGGATCGGCGCCTTGGTGTTGAGCAATCTGGAGAAGTCCTGGAGGCGGCGCGTCACGCCAGATCTCGCAGTAGCATTCGTCGGCGAGGATGCGGAAATCGTGCTTTTCAGCCAGCGTCAGCAGGTCGGCCAGGTAGTCAGCCGAAGCCACCGCCCCTTGCGGATTGGCGGGTGAGCAGATGTAGACCAGCGCGGTCCGGTCAAGCACATCCTTGGGCAGGCTGCCGTAATCCGGCAGGTGGCCCGTGGCAGCGGTTGCGGGCACATAGACCGGCTCTGCGTTAACGGTCAGGGCCGCGACGGCATAGACCTGATAGAATGGGTTCGGCATCAGGATGACAGGCTTTTGCCCCGCCTTGCTTTCCGGACAAAGTGCGATGGCCGCGTTGAAAAGCCCCTCGCGCGTGCCGTTCAGGGCCATGAGCCGGTCTTCGGACAGGTTCACGCCATAACGCCGCGCGATCCAGCCGGAGATCGCGGCCAGAAGTTCCGGCGCACCGTCGTTGGGAGGGTAGACGCCGAAGCCCGCCAGGTTGGCGGCAAGGACCCTACCGACGAAATCGGGCATGGCATGGCGCGGTTCACCGATAGTCATGGATATTGGCACACCGCCGGGTGGGTGCGCGTCCAGAAGTTTCCGCAGGCGCGGAAACGCATAGTCTGGCAGGTTCGAAAACCGCTCAGGAAACGCCATTGCTGCCTCAAGTTCGGGGTCTATGCGCCCCATTTATGGGAACGATAGCCAGTCAGGCAGGCCAGGTCCAGAAAAACCAGCCGGGTTAGGGGGTTGGCCGGGCAGGTTGTGGCTTTTTGGCAGAGCGAGAGCGGAGTCGGGGTGAACCCTGACCTACCGCAGCGCCCGTTCGGCGGCCGAGCCGAGGCGGAGAAGCCTTGCCTCGGTGCCAGGGGCGCTCATCAGACTGATCCCGCAGGACGGTTGCGAGGTGGGCAGGCTGAGGGCGCAAAGACCCAGAAGGTTGCCAATCCTTGTATTGCGCAGCGCCAGCAGGTTCTCGGTCACGTAATAGGCGTCGTCGGTCATCAGCCGGTTCGCATTGGGCGGCAGGATGGGCGAGGTCGGCAGGATCACCGCGTCATGACCGGCCGTGCGGTCGGCCCAGATGGCACGGATCGCATGCAGACGGCGCCAGGCGGCAACATAATCCATGGCACTGAAGCTGGCACCGGAGCGAAAGCGCTCCAGAATGCGGGGGAACATCTTTTCCGGCGCCTTTTCAATGGTTTCGCGCCAAATGCCATAGGCTTCGGCGGTAAAGAGAATCGCAGCAAGCCCCATCGCCTCGGCCACCTCGGGCAGTTTGATCCGGTCGAGGATGGCCCCGGAGCGGGCGAGGCGCCGGGTGGCATCTTCGAAGCCCGCGGCGGGACGGTCTCGAACGTCGTCCAGCGCAACGGTTTCAAGAATGGCAAGGCGTTTGCCGGTCAGGCTGGCGCCGGTGAGGTCGGCTGCGCGTGAACCCTGCAGCGCGGCAAGGAGGTGGGCGCAATCCTCGACCGAATGGGCAAGGGGGCCGATGGTGTCAAACGCCTCGCATAGCGGGACGCTGCCGGTCAGGGGCAGGCTGCCCGCAGTGGTCTTCAGGCCGACAAGGTCATTCCAGGCGGCGGGGATGCGGACCGAGCCGCCGGTGTCGGACCCGATCGCCGCAGGGGCAAGGCCGAAGGCGACCGAGGCGGCAGCGCCGGAGGACGAGCCGCCCGGCGCGGCGCGGTCGTCGTTCAGGCAGGGCGGCGTGGCGGTGACAGGGTTCAGGCCAAGGCCGGAGAAGGCCAGTTCCGACATATGGGTCTTGCCCAGGCAGACGAGGCCCTGAAGCGTGGCGGTTTCCAGCACGGCGGCATCGCGGGTGGGGGTGCGGTGTTTCAGAAGGGCGGAGCCAGCCTCGGTCGCGATGCCTGCGGTGTCGAAGAGGTCCTTCCAGCTGATCGGCACCCCATCCAGCAAGCCCCGGCGCAGGCCAGCCTTTGCCCTGCCGGCGGCGGCCATCGCCTCTCCCCTTGCGCGAGCGGGGGTAGAGCGGGCGTAGATGCGGGGGGCAAGCGGGTGGGTGTCGATGGCGTCGAGGAACGCCTCGGTCAGTTCGACGGGATGGATGCGACCCTGGCCGATTTCGCGACCAAGCTCGGCCGCCGTCATGTTCGCCCAGGTGCCGGTCATCAAGGTTCCCCGTTTTGTCTGCACGCTAGCGGTTTGGGGAAGCATGGACAATCCGGCAGCGCAAGGTATCTGTTGGGGCATGACATGGGACACGGATATCCTGATTGCGGGTGGGGGCTTGAACGGCCCGGCCTTGGCTTTGGCGCTGGCACAGGGGGGGTTCCGGGTCACGGTGGTTGACGCACGGCCAGCCCCCGCGCGGGCCGAGGCAGGGTTCGACGGGCGAGCCTATGCTTTGGCCATTGCCTCGACGCGATTGCTGAAGGCGATCGGTGTCTGGGCTGCCGTGGCCGACATGGCGCAGCCGATCCTGGAGATCAAGGCCAGCGACGGCAGGCCGGGCGAGGGTGCGGCGCCGTTTTTCCTGCATTTCGACCATGCCGAGATCGAGGAAGGCCCGATGGGCCACATGCTGGAGGATCGGCACCTTTACGCGGCGTTTCTGGCGGCGATGAAGGCGGAACCGGGGATTGCCCTCATGTCAGGCGAGGCGGTCGTTGCGCAGGAGGTGGCGGCGTCGGGCGTGACGGTGACACTGGCCTCTGGTCGGGTGCAGACAGCGGGGCTTCTGGTCGGCTGCGATGGCCGTGGATCAGGGACGGCCACGCGGGCTGGGATCAAGCGTGTCGGCTGGGGCTACGGACAGACGGCGCTTGTCACCGCGATCCGGCACGAGCGCGACCACATGGGCATAGCGCAGCAGTTCTTCATGCCCTCGGGCCCGCTGGCCATCCTGCCCTTGAAGGGCGGGCACCATTCCAGCATCGTCTGGAGCGAGGACGAGGATGCGGCAACCGCCATTCAGGCGCTGCCGGATGAGCAGTATCTTGCGGCGCTGCGACCCCGCTTTGGCGATTTCCTCGGCGAGATCAGCCTTGCCGGAACGCGGTTCACCTATCCGCTGTCGCTGTCGCTGGCGGAACGCTTCGTGGCCGAGCGGGTCGCTCTTGTGGGCGATGCGGCACATGGGGTGCATCCGATTGCCGGGCAGGGGCTGAACCTTGGTCTGCGGGATGTGGCGGCTTTGGCCGAAGTGCTGATCCTGGCCCGCCGTCGCGGCGAGGAGCCGGGAAACGCGATGGCATTGGAGGAATATCAGCGCTGGCGGCGGTTCGATGCCACCGTGCTTGCCTTGGGGATGGACGCGGTGAACCGGGTGTTTTCCACCGACAACCCCGTCCTTCGGCTGGGGCGGGATCTGGGGATGGGTGTCGTCTCGGCCTTGCCGGGAGTGCGGCGCGGGTTCATCCGGCAGGCGGCGGGGCTGACCGGGGAACTGCCGAAGCTGCTGACAGGGCGACCGATCTGAGGCGCTGCCAAAGTGCGGCCTGGCCAAGCAGCATCCCCGGCCTCGCCCGTCACGGCACCATGACATAGCGCCCCGGGGCCGGATCGCGGGGTGGATCGCCGGGTTGCGCTGCTGCGGGATGACGCGCGGGGACAAGGTCATCGCTTAGCCCATCCAGCCATTGCGCCCATTCCGGCCACCAGGATCCGGGCTTGGGATCATGGGTCGCCAGCCATCTGTCGGGGTCGCGGTAATGGGCACCGGCCGGGCGATGCCCGATCCGGTAGTGACGCCCCTTGCGGCCGGGGTCGGACAGGATGCCGCCGTTGTGGCCGCCCTTGGTCAGAAGGAAATGCAGGTCGCAATCGGTGAACAGCGAGGTCTTGTAGACAGACCGCCATGGCGCGATGTGATCAGTCTCTGTCGCCACGACGAACATCGGCACCTCCATATCCTTCAGGGCGATGACGCGGCCTTCGACAGAAAACCGGCCGGCAGTGATGCGGTTTTCCAGAAACACCCCCCGCAGGTATTCCGAGTGCATCCGCGCCGGCATTCTTGTGGTGTCGTTGACCCAGACGGTCATGTCCGTCGGCAGGTCAGGCTGTCCCAGAAAATAACGGCGCGTGGCGCGCGACCAGATCAGGTCTTCCGACCGGATCGCCGCGAAGGCGCCCGACATCTGTGGCCTGTCAAGATAGCCTTGCGCCCACATCAGGTCTTCCAGCAGGGCCACCTGGCTTTCATCGAGAAACAGCAAAAGCTCGCCCGCCTCGGCAAAATCGACCTGGGCGGCCATCAGCGTCACCGATGCGAAGCGGTCATCGTGATTGCGTGCCATAGTGGCGGCCGCAATCGCCAGAAGCGTTCCGCCAAGACAATAGCCGTTGGCATGGATCTTCTGGCCAGGCAGGATCTCGTTGATGACCTTTACCGCCTGCATGACGCCCTGGGTCCGGTAGTCCTCAAGCGACACGCCACCCTGATCTGCCGTCGGGTTGCACCACGAGATGCAGAAGACGGTGTAACCCTGGCTGACCAGCCAGCGGATGAACGAGTTCTCCGGGGAAAGGTCGAGGATGTAGTATTTCATGATCCAGGCCGGGACGATCAGCACCGGCTCGGCGTGCACCATCTCGGTTGCGGGGGCATATTGGATCAATTCCATCAATTCGTTGCGAAAGACCACGGTGCCGGGGGTGCAGGCTAGCACCTTGCCCAACGCAAAGGCTTCCGGCACGGGCCGGTGTTCATGGGCAAGGATATGGCGGGCGTCGTCTGCGAAATGCGCGGCCCCGTCGATCAGATTTCGGCCATGGGTCTTGCGCGTCTTCTCCAGGATCTCAGGATTGGCGAGCGGGAAGTTGGACGGCGACACGGTGTCCAGCAACTGCCGCATCATGAAGCCGGCGCGTTGGGCGTTCTGGTGGCGCAGGCCCGGCAGGTCGGCCGTGGCGGCCTGCCACCAATCCTGCAGGCCCAGAAACCCCTGCTGCCACAGCGCGAAGGGCGCCTTGTCCCAGCCTTCATGCGACCAGCGCGTGTCATAGGGACCGGGCTGGAAGGGCTTTTCCGGTGACTTGCCCAGGACAGCGGCAAGGGCGAATTGCGACAGCTTCAGCCAATTGGCCTGTGCCCGCTCCATCAGCTCCAGCTGCCGCCCCGGAGCGCGGGAAAGATGCATCGCCCAGTCGTTCCAGGCATCGAACATGGCGTGGGGCGAAAGCCCCGCCGTCATTTGCGCCAGGCTGGCCATGACGCCGCGATCAATGGCCGCGTGGTGGTGCTTAGCGTCTTCGCGCTCCGCGGGCTTGCCGGAGGGTGCCACCAGTTGCGGGATGACCGCTGGCAGTTGGGAGGCATCCTTGGCAACCAAGGCAGGACGCAGGCGGGTCGGCGTCTGGGTCGGCTTTCGGGAGGGGCGGCGGGTTGGGGGGCGGGTAGGGGGGCGGGTCATGCGGCGCGGGCCTCCTTCGGATTCAGGGGCGGGAAGTCGGCAGGGGTAATCGTCTCGCGTTCCATGAGGAGCCTGGCCCCGGCCTCCAGATCGGCGCGGACCTCTTTCAGCAGGGCGAGCGCCTGCTGATAGGCATCTTCCAGAAGCCCGCGCACGGCCAGATCAACCTCGCGCGCGGTGGCTTCGGAATGGTCGCGCGGGGTAAAGCTTAGCCGGTCCTCGCCCAGGAAACCGCCGCGGTCCTGTTCCAGAACCGCCTGGCCGAGGGTTTCATGCATGCCGAAACGGGTGACGATCTGGCGCGCGATGTCGGTGGCACGCACCAGATCGTCCGCCGCCCCGGTCGACACCTCGGCAAAGCGGATCTGTTCCGCCGCGCGCCCGGCCAGCAGCATCACCATGCGGTTTTCCAGTTCCGTCAGGGTGATCAGGAACCGGTCTTCTGTCGGGCGGGTCATGGTATAGCCCAGAGCGCCGATGGTGCGCGGGATGATCGACACCTTGTGCACCGGGTCGGACCCCGGCAGGCGGGCGGCGGCCAGCGCGTGGCCCATCTCGTGCCAGGCAACGGTCTCGCGTTCACGGGCGTTCAGTAGCCGGCCCTTGCGCTCCATCCCGGCCACGACGCGTTCGATTGCCGAGGTGATGTCGGCCATCCCCACTGCAACCCCACCGCGCCTTGTGGCATGGATCGCCGCCTCGTTCACCAGATTGGCCAGCTCCGCGCCGGTGAAGCCCGGAGTGAGCCCGGCCACCGCGTCGATATCCAGCGCGGGATCGACGGCCACCTTGCGCAGATGCACCCGCAGGATCGCGGCCCGGCCGGTCTTGTCGGGCCGGTCCACCACCACCTGACGGTCGAACCGCCCGGCCCGCATCAGCGCCGGGTCAAGGATTTCAGGCCGGTTGGTCGCGGCCAGAAGCACGATGCCTTCGCGCGGATCGAACCCGTCAAGTTCGGCCAGAAGCTGGTTCAGCGTCTGCTCCTTCTCGTCATGCCCGCCGCCAAAGCCGCCAATGCCGCGACGGCGGCCCAGGGCGTCCAGCTCGTCGATGAAGATGATGCAGGGCGCGGCCTTGCGCGCCTGATCGAAAAGGTCGCGCACCCGCGCCGCGCCGACGCCCACGAACATCTCGACGAACTCGCTGCCCGAGATCGAGAAGAACGGCACCCCGGCCTCGCCCGCGATGGCACGGGCAAAGAGCGTCTTGCCGGTGCCGGGCGGGCCGGTCAGCAGGATCCCCTTCGGGATATGGGCGCCAAGCCGGCCGAACTTCTTCGGTTCCTTCAGGAAATCGACGATCTCCTTCAGTTCGGCCTTGGCCTCGTCCACGCCAGCCACATCGTCGAAAGTGACGCCGGTGTCGCGTTCCACGTAGATTTTGGCGCGCGACTTGCCGACGCTCATCATCCCGCCCAGGCCCTGCTTCTCGATCGCCCCACGCAAGAAGAAGCTCCACAGGGCAAAGATCAGGAGCATCGGCAGGAACCAGGACAGAAGGGTAGACAGGAAGGTGTTCTGCACCGTGCCATCGAACTCGGCACCAGACTGTTCCAGCCGCTCGGTCAGGTCAGGCGGCACGATGTTGGTGATGAAATGCGTGTTGCCTTCGATCGGGTCGACATAGCGACCTTCGATCTGTTCGGCCCGCACGGTTACCGACGCGATCCTGCCGGCTTCAAGATGCTCTAGGAAAGTGCTGTAGGGAATGCGCTGGGTGACCGAGGCCTGCGACAGCCAGGACTGCACCAGCATCAGCCCCATGAAGGCCGCCAGAAAATACCACAAATGGATCTGCTGCTTTCGGTCCATGGTCGGCGTCATCCTTTGATGGTCACGTCGCCAGCTGGCTGGCCAGATAGGCCACGGACTTTTCCGGCGTCGCCAGCTGCGGGTAGTCGGCTTCAGGGATCGGCAGGCCGAACCGCTTGTGCAAGGCGCTGACGAGGTTCAGAAAATCCATGGAATCAAGACCAAGGTCATCCTGCAGATGGTCGGTATCGCCGATGCTTCCCGGATCAAGGTCCGGGGCGACGGCGGTCAAGTCGGCGATAAAGCCGGCGCGGATGTCGGTGGGGGTCATGGGGTTTCGGGCTCCTGTAGCAGGCGGTCGATCTCGGCCAGGAACAGCGCGCCACGGCGGCCATCGCTGACCCGGTGGTCGGCGGCAAGGGTTGCCGTCACGGCAAGGCGCGGCTGCACGCTGCCGTCATGGACCATAGGCCGCAGACGCGGGGCACCAAAGCCCACCAGCGCCACCTGCGGCGGATAGATCACGCCAAAAAGCGCATCGACGCCGGTCTCTCCCAGGGAAGAGACAGTAATCGTGCCCTGGGTGATCTCGCTGTTGCGAAGGCGCCCTGTGCGGGTTCGGGCCACAAGGTCGCGCATCGCCGACATGATCAGGTCAAGGTCCATGCCCTGGGCATCCAGGATCGCGGGAGCGATCAGCCCGCCGCCGCGCATCGCCACGGCCAGCCCGCAATGCACTGCCTCTGACGGCGCATAGGGGTCGGCCTCGAGGCGGCCGTTCAGCTCTGGCACCTTGGCCAGCGCCCGGACCGTTGCCCGGATCAGAACTGCCCCCATCAAGAGCCGCTGGTCCGGGGTGCGGTTCGCGTTCAGAGCGGTCAGCCGGTCCTGCGCCGATTGCAGGTCGATCTCGTGGCTGAGGTAGTAATGCGGGATCTCGCGCTTGGCGCGGCTCATCGCGGCGGCGATGGCGCGGCGCATCTCGGCCATGTCGAGGCCCGGCTTGCCCTTCGGCCTTTCCGCCTCTGGCCTTGGCGCGGGCTGGGCCTGGCTTTCGACATCCGCCAACAGGATCGCCCCGCCGGGGCCCGACCCTGCGACGGTCTCCAGCGCGATGCCGCGCTCGGCCGCCAGGGTTCGCGCGGCGGGCGACGCAAGCACGCCACCTTGGGCGGTAGCTGGCGGAACCGGCGCGACCGGTGCGGCAGGCGGTTTCGCTGCGACCTCGGGTTCCGGTGCGGGCTTGGGTGCCGCCGGCGTCGGGGCGGGCGCGGCCTTCGCTTCGGCCGCCGCGCCCAGCCGGGCCAGAGGGGCGCCGACCGGTAGTGTCTGTCCCGGTTCGGCCAAGAGCGCGCCGATCTCGCCCGCCTCGAAGATCTCGATCTCGATGGCGCCCTTCTGGGTTTCGACCACCGCCACGATGTCGCCCTTCGACACGCGGTCGCCGGGCTTTACCAGCCATTCGATCAGCTTGCCCTCTTCCATGTCCGCGCCCAGCGAGGGCATTGCGAAGATGCTCATCGCGCTATCCCCGGCAGCGCCTTCACCGCTGCGACAATATCCTCTACCTGAGGCAGCGCGGCGGTTTCCAGATGCTTGGGATAGGGCACCGGCACCTCGGCGGAACAGACCCGGCCAACCGGCGCGTCAAGATGCCAGAAACCCGCCTCCTGCACCCGCGCGGCAATTTCGGCCGACAGCGATCCGCTGCGCCAGCCCTCGTCCACGATCACCGCGCGGCGGGTGCGGCGCACCGATTCAAGGATCGTCGCGTCATCCAGCGGGCGCAGCACCCGAAGGTCGATCACCTCGGCCTCGATCCCGTCTTTCGCCAGCGCCTCTGCGGCCTCCAGCGACTTCCACAGACAGTTCGACCATGCGATCAGCGTCACGTCGCGCCCTGGCCGCCGGACGGCCGCGCGGTCGATATCGACCGCGCCCGCGTTCCCGGCGATCTTCCCGGCCATGTTGTAAAGCATGACATGTTCCAGGATGATGACGGGGTCAGGCTCCTGCAATGCGGTCGCCAGCATCCCTCGCGCGTCTTCCAGCGTGGCGGGGGCGACGACCCGCAGGCCGGGGATATGCGCAAAGAATGCTTCCAGCGAATGCGAATGCTGCGCGGCCAGCTGGCGACCTGCGCCGGTCGCCATGCGGATCACCAGGGGCACGCCGAACTGCCCTCCCGACATGTGCCGGATGGTGGCGGCGGTGTTCAGGATCTGGTCCAGCGCCAGCAGCGAGAAGTTGACGGTCATGATCTCGACGATTGGACGCATACCGACCAGGGCCGCCCCGATCCCCGCCCCGGTGAAGGCGGATTCCGAAAGCGGCGTGTCGCGGATGCGGTCGGGGCCGAATTCTTTCAGAAGCCCCATCGACACCGCATAGCAGCCGCCATAGGCGCCGATATCCTCGCCCATCATGAAGACGCGGTCGTCGCGCAGCAGTGCTTCGGTAATCGCAGCCCGGCAACACTCGCGGTAGGTGCTGTCGACGGGCGCGCCGGGGGCCGGCGCCTGGGGCGGAGCGGGCCGGGTTTCGGCCACCACATGGCGGAGCAGGTCTTCGACCGGTTCCCAAGGGGCCTGTTCGCAGGCGGCGATGGCATTGGATACCTGCGCCTCGACCTCGGCCTCGATGGCGTCGACCTCTTCCTGATGCATCAGGTTGTTGTCCAGAAGCCAGCTTTGAAACCGGACGATCGGGCTTTTCTTGCGCCATTCCTCGACCTCGGCCTTGTCGCGGTATTTCTCGGCGTCGAACATCGAATGTGGTCTGACCCGGTAGGTGCGGCATTCCAGGAACTGCGGCCCGCCGCCCGCCCGCGCTGCCGCGACCTGCCGCCGCGCGGCGGCCTCGACCGCCACCACGTCATTTCCGTCCACGCTTTCGGCAGGCATCCCATAGCTGCCGGCGCGGGGCACGAAATCGGTGTTGGCCTGAACCCGCGCCACTGCGCTACCCATGGCGTAGAGGTTGTTTTCCAGCACGAACAGCACCGGCAGCTTCCACAGCGCGGCGAGGTTCATCGCCTCGTGAAACTCGCCCTCGGCCAGCGCGCCATCGCCAAAGAAGCAGGCCGTCACCCGGTCCTGCCCCTGCATCTTGTCGCCCAGTCCCAGACCCGCCGCCAAGGGCAGCCCACCGCCGACGATGGCGTTGCCGCCATAAAGATTGGTCTCGGCGTCGAACATATGCATCGACCCGCCGCGCCCGCCGGCGCAGCCGGTGGCCTTGCCATACATCTCGGCAAGGGCGGACTGCATGCTCAGCCCACGCGCCAAGGCATGCCCATGCTCGCGGTAGGTGGACACCACCCGGTCGCGCGGCTCCAGCGCAGCGGATACGCCCACCGCCACTGCCTCTTCGCCATCGTAAAGATGCAGGAAACCGCGAATCCTTTCCTTGGTGTAAAGCTGGTAGCTGGCCTCTTCAAAGCGCCGGATGCGGATCATTCCGCGCAGAAGATCGTGCATATGGGCGTGGTCAAGCTTCACCTTTATCGTCATCGCGCATCCCCCTCCAGCGTCGAGAGGTCGCCTTCCGGCAGGCCCAGCTCGCGCGCCCGCAGCAGCCGCCGCATGATCTTGCCTGACCTCGTCCGCGGCAGGCTGTCGCGAAACACGATCTCGCGCGGGGCGACGGCGGGGCCAAGCCGTTTCCTGGCATGTCCGCGCAGGTCGCGCTCCAGCGCCTCGCCAGCGTCATACCCGGCCTTGAGGGTGACGAAGGCCTTGACCACCTCGCCCGCCGTCTCATCCGGAATGCCGATCACCGCCGCCTCGGCCACGGCGGGATGCTCGATCAGCGCGCTTTCCACTTCGAACGGGCCGATCAGGTGGCCGGAGGATTTGATCAGGTCATCGGCGCGGCCGACGAACCAGTAATACCCGTCGCTGTCACGCATGGCGAGGTCGCCGGTCAGGTACCAGCCGCCGGCAAAGCACTTGGCGTAGCGTTCGGGCTGGCCGAGATAGGCCCGCATCATCGAGGGCCAGCCGGGCCGCAGCGCCAGTTCGCCGATCTCGCCGGGAGCGGCTTCCTTCACCGACCCGTCCTCGCGGGTCACGATCCCGGCCTCGATCCCCGGCAATGGCTTGCCCATCGCGCCGGGCTTGATGGCCATGTCGGCGGTGTTCGCGATCATTATGCCGCCGGTTTCCGACTGCCACCAGTTGTCGTGAAACGGCTTGCCGAACACCTTCTGCCCCCAGATCACGCATTCCGCGTTCAGGGGTTCACCTACGCTGGCCAGAAACCGCAGCGCCGAGAAATCATGCCCGACGGCAGCTGCCTCGCCCGCCCGCATCATCATGCGGATGGCGGTGGGGGCGGTGTACCAGACCTGGACCCTTTCGCGCTCCAGGATGCCGTACCAGCGGTCAAGGTCGAACTCGGCCTCGTCCACCACCATGGTCACGCGGTTGCACAGGGGCGAGATGATGCCATAGCTCATCCCCGTCACCCAGCCGGGATCGGCGGTGCACCAGTAGATGTCGCCGGGCTTCAGGTCGAGAGCGAGGCGCCCGGTTTCAGAGTGGGCGACGACCGCCTGATGCACGTGCACGACGCCTTTGGGCAGCCCGGTGGTGCCCGAGGTGAAATGCAACAGCGCCATGTCCTCGGGACTGGTGCGGACCGTCTCGAACCGGTCCGAAGCCGCCGCCATCGCCGGACCAAGGGCGACACAGCCCTCAGGTGCCTCCTCGCCGATGATCAGCACCAGTTTCAGACCCGGCATGCTTGCCCGCCAGTCGGCCACTTTGCGGCGGTACTGCGCCTCGGTGGTGACCAGCACACTGGCCCCACCGATCTCCATCCGCGCGCGCACCGGTTCCGGGCCGAAGGCGGCGAAGAGTGGGCTGACAACCACCCCGGCCTTCAGCGCGCCGAGGGTCGCGGCATAAAGCGCGGGCACCCGGCCTGACAAGAGGAACATCCGTTCGCCCTGCGCAACGCCATGGGCGCGCAGCACATTGGCAAAGCGCGCGGCATCGGCGGCCAGATCGGCATAGGTCAGCACCTGCCGCTCGCCCTCGCGGCCGAGCCAGATCAGTGCGTCCTGTGCCCCATGCCCCGCGGCAACATGCCGGTCCACCGCCTCATGCGCGATGTTCAGACCGCCTCCCGGCAATCCCGCCAGCCGCGACCGCGCCGCGTCCCAGCCGGTCGGCAGGGGCTTCTGGCCACCTTCCGGCGCCTTCTTGGCAATGATCGCATGCGTCATCGACATCCTCCCTCTGCATGGGCCTTGGCGAATCATCAAGGTCCCTGCTGCGGGTGTCGTTGATTGAGGTCATTTCCTGCGTATTCGGGCTTTGCTTGCGGGCATGCCGGGAAGTGCGCCCGGTCAGATGGCCATGGGGGCCTTGGGCACTGGCGGGCCAGCTGCGAATGCGCCCCAGACCGACTGGTCGAAGTTGACGGTTGCCCCGGTCATCAGGCCGGCATCCTCCGAGACGATGAAGTTTACCGCCCGGGCAACTTCTTCGGGATCGACAAGGCGTCCGAACGGCAGAGAGGCGCTGGCCTTGGCCTCCCAGTCGGGATCGCCTCTTTCTGATTGCTGGAGGGCACGCTCGTGATCAGTGGCCATCCAGCCGGGGTTCAACTGGTTCACCCGGATCCGGTTGCCCATCACCGCAAATGCCGTGTTCGCCGTCAGCGTGGTCAGTGCCCCTTTCGAAGCGCAATAGGCGCTGATGAACGGCTGGCCCGCCATGGCCGCAGTAGAGCCGATGTTCAGGATAGATCCGGCAATTCCGTCGCGGATCATCAGGCGGATCGCGTCCTGCATCAGGAAGAAGGGGCCACGGACGTTGGTCGCGAACATGCGGTCGAAAAGTTCGGGTGAGGTGTCGACGATTCTCCCCCGGTCGGTCAGCGCGCCTGCATTCACCAAAACGTCGAGACGGCCAAAACGTGCTTCGGTCTTGGCAATCACGCTGCGGCAATCCGCAACCTCGGCCAGATCGGCCTGCACGAACAGCGCCGGGCAGGACAAGCTGTCCGCGACCGCTTGGCCACGCGTGGCATTGCGGCCTGTGACGACAACGCCCGCCGCCCCTGCCGCCGCAAGTCGGCGCGCAATTGCGGCGCCAAGGCCCTGCGTCGCGCCGGTCACAACGCAGACTTTCCCATCCATCCGGTTCATGATCCACCCTCCCCTGGCCCGGCTTGCATATCGGCGGGGTTTGCGGCACGCAATGATTGGCCGATCAAGGAGGAGAGGACGCCATGGACCACACACCTTTCCGGGCCATGCAATGAACCGGCTTCGCGCGCTTTGGGGCGAGGGCCGCCCGACACTGAACGCATGGTGTTCCATCGGCAATGCCTTCACGGCCGAAATCATGGCCGCACAGGGGTTCGACTCGGTCACTGTGGACATGCAGCACGGGGCGCTGGATTACAGTGACCTGCTGCCCATGTTTCAGGCGATGCGGGCCAGCGGGGCCACGCTTTTGGCCCGGGTGCCGTGGCTGGACCCGGCAGCCGTGATGAAGGCGCTGGATGCTGGCGCCGAAGGGATCATCTGCCCGATGGTGAACACCGCGGAAGAGGCTGCGCGGCTGGTCAGCTACATGCGCTATCCGCCGCTGGGCTCCCGCAGCTTTGGCCCCACCCGCGCGGCCTTTGCGCATGGCGCCGACTATGCCGTCAGGGCCAATGCCGACATGCTGGCCTTCGCCATGATCGAAACCGCCGAAGGATTTGCAAATCTGGACGAAATCGTCTCGACCCCCGGCCTCGACGGCATCTATGTCGGCCCCGCCGACCTGTCGCTGTCGCTGAGCCAGGGCAAGCTTGCTGCCGGGATGGACCGGGAAGAGCCCGAGATGATCGCGGCGCTGCAGGAGATCGCCGTTGCCTGTCAGCGCCGGGGGATCATTGCCGCGCTGCATTGCGGAACGCCGAACTATGCCGCCCGCGCCATCGGATGGGGTTACCGGATGACGACGGTGGGGGGTGACACGCGGTTTCTCTCGAACGGCGCGGCCGAGGCGGTGGCGGGGTTTCGCAAGCTGACGTCCGGCGAAAGCCCCAAGAAGGGTCCGGGCGGCTACTAGGTCAGCCGATCTGGCCGCGCACGCCGCCGGTCTGGCCACGGTCCAGCAGCAAGTGGTCCAGGATCACGCAGGCCATCATCGCCTCGCCCACCGGGACGGCGCGGATACCGACGCAAGGATCGTGGCGGCCTTTGGTGACCAGATCCACCTCGTTGCCATCCCGGGTGACCGTCTTGCGCGGGGTCAGGATGCTGGAGGTCGGCTTGACCGCGAACCGGCAGACGACCGGCTGACCGGTGGAGATCCCGCCCAGAATGCCGCCCGCGTGGTTCGACAGGAACTCTGGCCCGTCCGGCCCCATGCGAATCTCGTCGGCGTTTTCGACCCCGGTCAGCGCGGCCGAGGCCATGCCTTCGCCGATTTCGACGCCCTTGACCGCGTTGATCGACATCATCGCAGCTGCAAGATCAGAATCCAGCTTGGCGTATAGCGGCGCGCCGAGGCCGGGGGGGACGCCTTCGGCGACAACCTCGATTACCGCGCCGACGGAATTGTGTGACAGGCGCAGCTCGTCAAGGTAAACCGCCCAATCCGCAGCCGCCTGAGCGTCGGGCACCCAGAACGGATTGCGCTCGATCTCTGCCGCGTCGAACCGGCTTCGGTCGATCACCTTCGTCCCCATCTGCACCATGTAGCCGGTGATCTTCAGCCCCGGCACCATCCCGGCCAGCACCGCCCGTGCCACGCCTCCCGCAGCGACGCGGCTGGCGGTTTCCCGCGCCGAAGACCGCCCGCCGCCGCGCGGGTCACGGATGCCGTATTTCTGGTGATAGGTGATGTCGGCATGGCCGGGGCGAAAGCTTTGCGCAATCTCGCCGTAGTCTTTCGAGCGCTGGTCGGTGTTTTCGATCATCAGCTGGATCGGCGTGCCGGTGGTCATGCCCTCGTACACACCCGACAGGATGCGCACCTCGTCCGGTTCTTTCCGCTGGGTGGTGTATTTGTTCTGGCCGGGCTTCCTGCGGTCCAGCCAGGGCTGGATGTCCGCCTCGGACAAGGCGAAGCCCGGCGGACAGCCGTCAACGGTGCAGCCAATCGCCGGCCCGTGGCTTTCGCCCCAGGTGGTGACTCGGAAAAGATGTCCAAAACTGTTGAGGCTCATTTCGGTCTCCCTTCCGATTGCAGTGGCATAAGCGATGATCCTTCGCGGTGAAACCCGATTCTGGGGGCCGGGGCCTCTGCACTGCGACGCAGGGGGTCGCTTGTGCCCCATCGTCGGGCTGCGCTAGTTTCGCTGCAGCGACCGGTCCTGATCGGCGTTCATTGGCAAAAGGGGCGGAAGTTGAAGATCTGCGGTCATTGCCGCTTTTCTTTCTATGGCTTCACCGACACCGGCCGCGCGATCCAGACTGTCGAAAGTGCCTTTCTCAAGTTGTGGCACCCGGTCCGCATGGCGGTGCGGTTTCACCTTCTTGAAACGATCTGCCTGCCTGCAATCCGCGCCCAGACTGACCCCGACTTCACATTGGTCATCACGACCAGCAAGATGCTGCCAGAGCCGTTTCAGGACCGTCTGGATCGCATCACCTCCGGCATCCCTCAGGTCCGTGTCCTGCGGACCGAGCGCACCGACCTGTCGAAGGCGCTGAAGCCGGTGATGGCCGAGGCAAGCGACGATTTCACGCATCCATCGGTGCATTTCCGGATCGACGACGATGATGCCGTCTCGACCGACTATGTGGCCAGGCTCCGGCTGGCGGCGCAACGCATGGACCCGGGGGGCATGATCACTTTCCCAAGCGGCGTGTTGGGCTTTCTGGACGGAGAGGTCGCGCGGCATTGCACTTTTCGGAAGCCTTCGATTGCAATCGGGCTTGCCTTGGTCAATCCGCCCCAATTCCCGCGCCAACCGTTCCAGATCCAGCATATGCGGCATTCCGACATGGTTCCGTGTTTTTCGGATCCGACCTTTCCCGCCTACCACTACACGCTGCACAGCGCCAACAACACGTCGGGATACGAAGCGCTGTTTCACACGGATGGCGCGCACCGACGCCGGATACGGAAGTCGATCGAGCAGAACGCCGAGCTTGCGGCTGGGCTGGAAACCACCACGCGGGCCGAGGCTGCCATTGCGCAGGCCTTCCCGCATACGACCGGCCCGGCCTTGAGAGAGGCTATCCGGCGCGCCGCTGACCCGCTGCGGCTGGTCGAGGAGATGGGTTTTCAGACTGAGCCGTTTCTTCCTGACTGATCTGGAGGAACCCGACGGTTTCGGGATGGCCCGCAGCAGACATCGCCTTCGAGATGGCGCCGGACGGGTTCCGGAAATGTGGCGGACCCAGAAGACAGCCGTGGCCGCCGTCAGGGGTCAGTCCAGCTGCCGCGCCTCGCTGACCAGCATTACCGGAATGCCGTCGCGGATCGGGAACGCAAGGCGGGCGGCCTTCGAAACCAGCTCCTGCCGCTCGGCATCATAGCTCAGGACGGCATGGGTGACAGGGCAGACCAGGGCCTCAAGCATCCGGCGGTCGGCGGAATCGTTCATTGCATCATCTCCTCATCCGCACCGCCACGCAGAGCGAATTCGATAAGCGTGACAAGTGTTTCGCGTCTGGTGACCAGGGTCGGGGCCTCAAGAAGCGCCTGCTTGTCCTCGGGGCTGAAGGGGCACAGCATGGACAGCGAGTTGATCAGCAACTCGGGCTCGGCCTCTTTCAGGCTGTCCCAGTCGGTTGCAAGTTCCATCTTCACGAAGTAGCGGCCAAGAAGGGCCATGAAGGCTTCCCGGCGGAAGCTGGGGTCATCCTCAGTCGGGCCAAGGTCGCGACCGAAGGGGCCCCAATCGACAAGGCAGCGCCGGTACGGGGTGAAACCCTGCACCTCCTCTTTCACGCGAAAGCGCGAAGCCCCGGACAGGGTGATCATATAGCGTCCGTCCTCGGTTTCGGAAAACCCGGTCAGACGGCCCGCGCAACCGATGGCCTGAAGGCGTCTTTCGGCCGGGCGATTGCCGGATGCGGGGGTTTCGCGCGGCTGGATCATGCCGATCAGCCGGTGCTTCGTCTTGAGGCAATCCTCGATCATCGCCAGGTAGCGCGGCTCGAAGATGTGCAAGGGAAGACGTGCCCGGGGGAGCATGAGAGCCCCCGGCAAGGGGAAGACCGGAATGGTGTCCGGCAGGTCAGCCGCGTTGATCATGGACATGAGTTAGGCCGCCGGGGCGGTTAAGCAAATATCATCGACGACAGGCGCCGGCGACCGGCGAGAACGATCGGGTCCTGCGGCTTCAGCGCGTCGAAGATGGTGAAGAGTTGGGCCTTGGCGGCACCTTCATTCCATTCCCGATCCCGGCGGAACAGTTCCAGAAGCTGGTCCACGGCCTCGGCCGGGTTGCCCGCGGCAAGAAGGGCGGCGGCAAGGTCAAAGCGGGCCTGATGACCGTCGGGTTTCGCGTCAACCATGGCGCGCAATTCGGCCTCGGGCCCCGCATTGGCGGCTTGCCGCGCGAGTTCCAGCTGCGCGCGGGCGGCATCAAGGTCTTTCAACCTGGCGATGGCGGCGGGGGCGGCATTCAAGAGACTCTCAGCCTGATCAAGATTGCCAAGCGCGAGATTGGCACGCACAAGCCCGCCATAGGCACCGACGTTTTCGGCGTCTTCCTCAAGAATGGCGGCGAAGGTCTCGGCGGCATCGGCGGCGGCGCCTTCTGTCAGCATTTCTTCGGCGGCAGCCAGCGCATCGGCAAGGCCACCGTCCCCAGCCAGGGCCGAGACGCGGCCAATGAAGGCCTTGAGTTCGGACGCGGGCACCGCGCCCTGGAAACCGTCAACCGGCTGGCCCTGCCAGAAGGCATAGACAGTCGGGATCGACTGGATCCGAAGTTGGCCGGCAATGCGCTGGTTCTGGTCAACATCGACCTTGACCATCTTCACCTTGCCGCCAGCGCCCTTGACGGCTGCCTCCAGCATCGGCCCCAGGGTCTTGCAGGGACCGCACCAGGTTGCCCAGAAATCCACGATGATGGGGACCGTCTGGCTGGCTTCGATGACGTCGGCCATGAAGCTGGCCTCGGTCGCGTCCTTGATCAGATCGCCTTGCGCTTGCGGTTTTTCGCCCAGACCCAGCATCTCACCCCTCATCTGGCTGTTTGCCCATATATGGCGACTGGGTTGCGAAAGGCCAAGGGGGCGATCAGGCCAAGCCCGCAACTTCCGCGTGGCATGGGCAGGTTGTGAGGTGATCGTTCACCATGCCGGAGGCCTGCATGAAGGCATAGGTGATGGTGGGGCCGACAAAGTTGAAACCCTCACGTTTCAGAGCCTTGGACATGGCCTGGGATTCGACCGTCTGGCCGGGGACATCGGCAAGCCGTGCCGGCCTGGGCTGCAGCGGACGGTCGCCCACAAAGGACCACAGGAAGGACGAGAAGCCCCCGGCTGCCTCGATCCGAAGGAACGCCTGTGCGCCGCGAAGGGTGCCTTCGATCTTGCCGCGATGGCGAACGATGCCCGGGTCGGCCAGAAGGCGTGTCACGTCGGCCTCGCCCCATTTCGCAAGGGTTTCGGGGTCAAAGTCCTGGAAGGCGGCGCGAAAGCTTTCGCGTTTCCGCAGGATGGTGATCCAGGAAAGCCCGGCCTGGAAGCTTTCGAGAATCAGAAGCTGGAACAGCTTGTTCGGATCGCGTTCGGGACGGCCCCATTCGTTGTCATGGTATGCGACGTAAAGCGGATCGGTTCCGCACCAGGGGCATCGACCGGAGTCTATCATGTTTTCCATGGGTTGCTTGCTTTCGGCAGGATACTGACAATTAGAACAAAATGTGAATGTTAAGTCACCATTTACCCTTGCCCCATTAGGTTGTCATCAGGAAATCACTGTCCGGGGGCATGCGCATGAGTCTCATGAAGGATCGCAATACGTCAAAGTTCGACCGGGATCCTGCGTTGGTCAGTCCGCTGGATGCCGCAATCTCGGCGCAGGACAGGGAAACTCTGATGCTGGTCACCTCTGCCCTCAGGGATCGGCGGATGCGGCTGGCGTTTCAGCCTGTGGTCTATGCGGCCGATCCTTCTGTCATCGGGTTCTTCGAGGGCTTCATCCGCCTGCTGAACCTGCGGGATCAGGTGATTCCAGCGCGCGATTTCATGGGCGCGGTCGAACAGCACGAACTGGGACGGGAAATCGACTGCGCCGCTCTGCGGATGGGACTGATGGCGATGCAGCGAAATCCGCAGATCCGGGTATCGGTCAACATGTCGGCGCGGTCGGTCGGCTATGGGCCGTGGGCGGCAATCCTGCGCAAGGCGCTGCGGGAAACCCCCCGGCTGGGCCATAACCTGATCCTTGAGATCAACGAAGCTTCGGCCATGCTGGTGCCCGATGTTCTGAGACCCTTCATGTCCGAAATGCGCGATCACGGCATTGTCTTCGCTCTGGATGACTTCGGCGCGGGCCTGACCTCGCTTCGCCTGTTGCGGGATCTGCACTTTGAAGTTGCCAAGATCGACGGCGTTCTGGTGCGTGAGGTTGACCGGCTGCCGGACCAGCAGGCGATGGTACGGGCCGCCATCGCGGTGGCGCAGGAAATGGGGATGTATGTGGTCGCGGAAGCCGTCGAAACCGAGGGTGAGGCCAACTGGCTGCGTGAGGCAGGGGCCGGCTGCATGCAGGGCTATCTTTTCGGCCCGCCGACAGTGACACCGGACTTCCGCGCCTTTCGACATGGTCGGTCTGACTTGGCCGGTGGCATCAACTGACAGGTGCAGGACCGGACCGACGCGCTGAAAAAAGGCTTGACACGCCATCGCCTGTGCCTTGCCAGGTTCCCGGAAGTGGTCTGATTGCGCCAACATTCTTGCACTTGCGGCATTCGCCGTTTAGGGCATGGGGTGACGCGGCGCGATCCCCTCGTGCCGTGGTGTATCAGCACGGACGCAGTGGGAGAGGATCCAGATGACCAATGTCGTAATCGTGGCGGCGGGCCGCACCGCCGTGGGCAGTTTCAACGGCGCCTTCGCCGGCACTCCGGCGCATGACCTTGGGGCTGCGGTGATCGAGGCGGTTGTCGCCCGCGCTGGCGTCGACAAGGCCGAGGTCGAGGAAACGATCCTGGGTCAGGTGCTGACCGCCGGGCAGGGCCAGAACCCGGCACGCCAGGCGCATATCAAGGCCGGCTTGCCGAAAGAGGCAAGCGCATGGTCGCTGAACCAGGTCTGCGGATCGGGGCTTCGCGCCGTGGCGCTGGGCGCACAGCACGTGCAGTTGGGCGATGCACGGATCGTGGTTGCGGGCGGGCAGGAAAGCATGTCGCTGTCCCCCCATGTCGCGCATCTGCGCGCTGGTCAGAAGATGGGTGACCTCAACTTCATCGACAGCATGATCAAGGACGGCCTCTGGGACGCCTTCAACGGCTATCACATGGGCCAGACGGCGGAAAACGTCGCCAGCCAGTGGCAGATTTCCCGCGACATGCAGGACGAATTCGCGCTGGCCAGCCAGAACAAGGCTGAGGCCGCCCAGAAGGCCGGCAAGTTCAAGGATGAGATCATCGGTTTCACCGTGAAGACCCGCAAGGGCGATATCGTGGTCGATCAGGACGAATACATCCGCCACGGCGCCACGCTGGAAAGCATGCAGAAGCTGCGCCCCGCCTTCACCAAGGATGGCTCGGTCACCGCCGGTAACGCCAGCGGCATCAACGATGGCGCGGCGGCGGTGCTGCTGATGACCGAAGCCGAGGCGTCGAAGCGCGGGTTGAAGATCCTGGCGCGGATCGCCTCCTATGCGACGGCTGGTCTTGACCCGTCGATCATGGGCGTGGGTCCGATCCATGCCAGCCGCAAAGCCTTGACCAAGGCAGGCTGGAAGGTGGGCGATCTGGATCTCGTCGAGGCGAACGAAGCTTTTGCCGCCCAGGCCTGCGCCGTGAACAAGGACATGGGCTGGGATCCGTCGATCGTGAACGTGAACGGCGGTGCCATTGCCATCGGCCACCCGATCGGCGCCAGCGGCTGCCGCATCCTGAACACGCTGCTCCATGAAATGGGGCGTCGCGATGCAAGGAAGGGTCTGGCGACCCTGTGCATTGGCGGGGGCATGGGTGTCGCCATGTGCCTTGAGCGCGCCTGATCTGTTTCAACCTCGATTTGAAGCTGGGCGCGCAATAATCTTGCGCGCCCATTCTTGTTTCGGTAACAGGATTTCAACGGCATACTAAAGCATACCTCAGGAGGAGACTATCATGGCTCGGGTTGCACTGGTCACGGGTGGGTCGCGCGGCATCGGCGCGGCAATCTCGGTGGCGCTGAAGGCGGCGGGATACAAGGTTGCGGCGAATTACGCGGGAAATGACGCCGCGGCCGAGGCGTTCACCAAGGAGACCGGGATCCCGACCTACAAGTGGTCGGTCGCGGATTACGACGCATGTGTCGCGGGCATCGCCAAGGTCGCGGCCGAGGTTGGACCGGTTGACGTGCTGGTGAACAACGCCGGCATCACGCGCGACGCGATGTTCCACAAGATGACTCCGGGCCAGTGGAAAGAGGTTATCGACACCAACCTGACCGGCCTCTTTAACATGACGCATCCCTTGTGGTCCGGCATGCGCGACCGGAAGTTCGGGCGGGTGATCAACATCTCGTCGATCAACGGTCAGAAGGGGCAGGCCGGGCAGGCCAACTATTCGGCGGCCAAGTCGGGGGACCTCGGGTTTACCAAGGCCCTGGCGCAGGAAGGCGCTCGGGCCGGGATCACGGTGAACGCGATCTGCCCGGGCTACATCGGGACCGAGATGGTCAAGGCGATCGACGAGAAGGTGTTGGCCGAGCGTATCATTCCGCAAATCCCGGTCGGCCGTCTGGGTGAACCGGAAGAGATTGCACGGATCGTGACTTTCCTTGCGTCGGACGACGCGGGTTTCATCACCGGATCGACGATTTCCGCGAACGGCGGTCAGTTCTTCGTATAAGCCTGTCAAGGCAGGCGGACTGAGGGGCGGGTCGTTTGGCCCGCCCTTTTCCTTTGGTGTCCCGATGCCGCCAGTTTTCAAGAGCAGCCTGCCAGATCGCCACTTTGACCCGGCATCGGTCCATGCCTGCAGGATTGCCTCGCTGCGCCGGTTGCTGGTGGCTGAGCGGCCGCGTCAAGGGCCGACGGCGCGCTGCTCGTGAAGCCAGCGCCGCGGATCTGGGCAAGAAGCCCGGATCGAAGGCTATCCCATACCTGTAGGCTTGCCGGTCCCGAGGATGGCTGGACGCCGACCGTCTGCTGGGGCAGGAATGAGCCGGCGCGGCAAGGCGCCGGAAGGACAATGAATGACGCAGGGCAAGGCGACCGCAATCGGTTTCACGGCGGTTCTGATGTGGTCACTTCTGGCGCTGTTCACCATCGGCTCGGCCCCGGTCCCGCCGTTGCAGCTTAATGCGATCTGCTTCGGGATTGGCGGGGTGATTGGTCTGGTCTGGACAGCGCGGAAGGGCCTTGCCGTGTTAAAGGGTGTCGGCTGGAAGGTCTATGCCTTTGGAACGATTGGCCTGTTTGGCGCACATCTCTTGTATTTCACGGCGTTCCGGTTGGCGCCTTCGGCCGAGACGGGTTTGATTGCTTACCTTTGGCCGCTTCTGATCGTGCTGATGTCGGGTGCCTTGCCGGGAGAACGGCTGGGGCTACGGCACATTGCGGGTGCGCTTTCCGCTTTTGCCGGGACGGCGGTGATCGTCCTGTCGGGAGGGCTGACCATGGCTGAGGGCGGGCTGGCGGGCTTTGCCGTCGCACTTCTGTTTGCGCTTTGGTGGGCTTCCTATTCGGTGCTGTCGCGGTTGACCGGATCGGCCCCTACCGAAGTGGTGACGGTCTTCTGCCTGGCGGCGGCAGTCCTGTCGCTGATCGCGCATCTGTTGCTGGAGACGACGGTTTGGCCAGAGACCGCGCTCGGTTGGGCCTCGATCGCGGGGCTGGGGATCGGACCGGTGGGAATTGCCTTCTTCACCTGGGACATCGGCATGAAGCGCGGCGACATCCAACTGTTGGGGGTCGCATCCTATGCTGCGCCGTTGCTCTCGACATTGGCGCTGGTCGCGGCAGGGATATCCCAGCCAAGCTGGACCATCGCATTGGCTGCGGTGCTGATTACGGGTGGGGCGGCGCTGGCCGCGCGGACCAGCGCCAGACGGCCCTAGTGCGTTGTGAGGCGGTTGATCTCTTCCTTGATCCGCAGCTTCTGCTTTTTCAGTTCGGCAATCTTCAAGGCATCCGAGCCGGGGCTGCGCTGGGCCTGCTCCACCATTTCGGAGAGCGTTTCGTGCTTCCTGCGCAGTTCCACCAGATGCGATGCGATCGTCATGGTCGTCCTCCTTGGTTGCCTGTAGATCGAATGCAACACGAAACCCGAGTCGTGTCATCCCCTGTTACGGATCTGCGACAGAATGATGCGGCGAATTCAGCGAAAACTCGCCAGAAGGTCGGCGCCTTCGCGCAAGACGGCATTGGCTTCGGGCGTATAGCTTTCGCGGTCACCGTCATGGGCGGGCCCGGCATGAATCACGAACGGGGAAAGAAGGCGAAAAGCGGCGCGACCACCCTTTCGGGCCTGAAGCACGATCCGCAGCGCAGGGCGCCCGTCACGCGCAGCAAGCGGCAGTACAGCAGCAGAGCCAAGCTTCGTGCCCATGGCGGCCAGGACCTGCGGCAATCCATCCGCGCCGCAGATCAGGGTAAGCCAGCCACCCGGGCGCAGGCGGCGGCCGGCGGCGGCGACCCAATCGGCCAGAGGGGTTTCCACCTGCATGGCCCGCGCCCGTCCCGGAACGGGCGAAGGGCTGCCACCGGGCGGATAATAGGGTGGATTCGCGATCACATGGTCGAAATCGCGGCGAAGGTCTTTGGGGATCTGCGCAAGGTCTCCCTGATGAACCTCGACCGGGATGCCGTTGCGCTGCGCATTTTCGCGGGCAAGGGCGGCATAGTCGGGCTGAAGCTCCAACCCCGCAAGCCGCACCCCGGGCACCCGCATCCCCAGACACAGGGCCGCAGCCCCTGCCCCGCACCCCAGATCAAGCACGCTGTCACCCGGTCCTGCCGGGCAGGCTGCGGCCAGCAGCACCGGATCGGTCGCCGCGCGGTAGCCTACCAAGGGTTGCAGCAGGCGCAGACGACCGCCCAGAAACTTGTCATCCGACAGTTCGGTTTCGGCAAACATCAGACACTCGTGGGGATGTCGTTGTCGCGCAGGACGGCCGTTGCACGGAAATGGTCACGATCTGCGACCATCAGCCGTTGCGGCAGGATTCCAAGGCTTCCGTCAAGGATGCTCATGTGGACGTCCAGCGGAAAGGCCGTTATACCCTCGCCCTCAAGAAGGACCGTGGCGAAGGCGATCACAGTAGGGTCAGTCGTGCGCAGAAGTTCCTTCATGGCACGGAGTTAACCCCGCCTGTGCGGCCGGGGCAAGGGGCGCGGATGGACGGTTCGGGCGAAGCAAAGGCGAAGGCGCCGCAGGACCGGCTGGCTGACTGGCTGGCCGAAGACATGGCGGCCGTGAACCGGCTGATCCGGGACCGGATGGCGTCCGAACACGCGCCGCGCATCCCCGAGGTGACGGCGCATCTGATCGAGGCGGGCGGCAAGCGGCTGCGACCAATGCTCACCCTGGCTGCTGCACGGATGCTGGGCTACGCCGGCACGGATCATCTCAAGCTGGCAGCGACGGTTGAATTCATCCACACCGCCACGCTTCTGCATGATGACGTGGTCGATGAAAGCCAGCGCCGGCGAGGGCGACCAACGGCCAACTTGCTGTGGGACAACAAATCTTCTGTGCTGGTCGGCGATTACCTGTTTTCCCGCAGCTTCCAGCTGATGGTGGAAACCGGCAGTCTGCGGGTGCTGGACATCCTGGCCAATGCCTCGGCCACCATCGCAGAGGGCGAGGTTCTGCAACTGACCGCCGCGCAAGACCTGCGGACGGATGAGCGGATCTATCTTCAGGTGGTGCGCGGCAAGACGGCGGCGCTGTTTTCGGCGGCGACCGAGGTGGGCGGCGTGATCGCAGGCGCGCCAGAACCGCAGGTGCGGGCGCTGTTCGACTATGGCGACGCCCTGGGGATCGCCTTCCAGATCGTGGACGACATCCTGGACTATGGCGGCACGGACGCCGTGATCGGCAAGAACACCGGCGATGACTTTCGCGAGCGCAAGCTGACCCTCCCGGTGATCTACGCTGTGGCGAAGGCCGATGCCGATGAGCGTGCCTTCTGGGTCCGCGTGATCGAGAAGGGCGACCAGCAAGATGGCGACCTTGACCGCGCGACAGCGATTCTCAAATCACGCGGTGCAATCGACCATGCCCGGAATGTGGCGCTGGGCTGGGCCGAGCGCTCACGCCAGGCACTCTGCAACCTGCCGGAGAGTGAACTGCGGGCGATGCTATCCGAGCTTGCGGACTACGTTGTAGGACGGGTGGCTTAGCGGATTCCGGCGGTCCCGAAACGCGAAATGACCGAAATGGGATCACTTTTTGGCCCAAGTCTATGTATAGAGATCGATCAGGATAAATAACAAGGATTGATGACCGAAGACCGGCTGCCGAAGAAAATGGCGCTCCAGCGCCATGGGCGACAGGTCAGGTACAGGTTCTTGAGGGTGACAGCCAGGCTATGCAGCCTGCCCTGAAGCCCTTGAAAGACTGACACCGATGCTCGGAAGCAGTCTGAATTGATGGGAAACCTGTCGTATTGGCAGGGCGGGAGTGTTCAGAATGGGCTTCATCGACTGGCTGTTTCGCCGAAAGCCGAAGGGGCGGCATGTAGGGGCGCAGTTTCGCGGGTCCGAGACCGCGCAGATCAAGGCCACGAAGGCTGCAATCGACAAGGTTGCCCTGGGCGAAGGCCCCGCCGATGGCCGTTTTCCCAAGCTTGCCGACGCCTCGCCCGAAGTGCTGACGCGGACGGCCAACAGCGCGACCGTTGCAAAAGTCGGCCCCGTTCCTGCGGTCAACATCTGGGACATGGACGGCGAGCCAGAGCCCGTACCGGTCCCGCGCCCGCGCCCGCGCGAAACCGAGGCCGGCGACCGCCGTCGCAAATCCCGCACCAAGACCCGCGTGCTGGGGTTCGAACTCCAGCACGCCTCGGTTGTCCCACTGTTTGACGAAGGCCGGATGGCGGAAGAAGGCCTGCCCGGCAGCAAGTCCAATGTGGTGATGTTTCCGACCGGCTGGCTGGTGATCAAGGAAGGTGCGGGACGCGGCGCCGCGTTTC
>PNJK01000001.1 GCA_013821825.1 Rhodobacter sp. | reverse complement strand
CTTCCGATTTCGGTCATCGCGCCGGTCGAGGAACCGCAGGACCTGGCCGCCGGCTATGAACCCGAAGAAGACGCGGGCGAGCGGGCCATCGTGGTGCCGCGCCGACTGACGGCCTTGCGCTAAGGTCAGGGCCTCAGCCGCGAAACACGCTCAGGATCTGCGACAGCGGCTTTTTCCGTTTGGCCACTGCCGGCACTGTTGCGCTGTCGGACGGATAGCCGACCGGCAGGATCATCACCGGCTTTTCATGGTCCGGCCTGCCGCAGAGCGGACCCAGGAACTTCATCGGGTTCGGCGTATGCTCGAGGCATACCAGCCCCGCATGATGGATCGCTGCAATCAGCATCCCGGTGGCGATGCCCACGCTTTCGGGAACGTAGTAGTTCTTGTAGCGGGCGCCCTCGTCGGTCAGGCCGTAGCGCTGCGCGAAGACCACGATCAGCCAGGGCGCATCCGTCAGGTGCGGTTTGGAAACGCCGGTGCCGATCGGCTCCAGCGCGGCCAGCCATTCATCGCCGCCGCCACCGGAATAGAAGGCGCGCTCCTCATCCTCGGCGCCTTCGCGGATGCGGGCTTTCATGGCGGGGTCCGAGATGGCGACGAAATGCCAGGGCTGATGATTTGCCCCTGACGGCGCGGTGCCAGCAGCGGCGATGCAGGCGGCGATCACGGCCTCGGGCACCGGGCGGGGGGAATAGTCGCGCACCGAATGACGCCTGCGCATATAGGCCAGGAAGCGTTCTGCCTCGGCCAAAGAAGCAGCCTCGTCCAGTTGGACCCGATCCGGCAGCGGCACCGCCTGATAGCTGACCTCGCCCTTCTTGTACATCACCCGCCCCCGATCAATGCCCCTGCGGCAAAGACCAAAGCACCGCCCAGCACGACCTGCAAGGCGGCGCGAAGAAAGGGGGTCTCCATATAGCGGTTCTGGATCCAGGCAATCGCCCAAAGCTCGACGAAGACGACGATCATGGCAATGGTGGTGGCGGTCCAGAAATCGGGGATCAGGTAGGGCAGCGCGTGGCCCATGCCGCCCAGCGTGGTCATCAGACCCGAGGCAAGGCCCCGTTTCCAGGGGCTGCCCCGGCCCGACAGCACGCCGTCGTCATGCGCGGCTTCGGTGAAGCCCATCGAGATGCCAGCACCGACCGACGCGGCCGTGCCGACAAGGAAGGTGGTCCAGGTGTCCTGCGTGGCAAATGCTGTGGCGAAGATCGGCGCGAGGGTAGAGACGGATCCATCCATCAGCCCGGCAAGCCCCGGCTGCACCCAGGTCAGGATGAACTTGCGTTGTGCGGTCTTGTCTTCATCGGTACGGGCGTCGGCGGGCAGGTGGGTATCGGACAGCGCGCCGGCGTGGCGTTCGTGACCGGCCTCGGCTGCGGCAAGATCGCCCAGCAGGCGCCGGGTCGCTGCGTCCTGGGTGCGCGCGGCGGCGCGGTTGTAGAAATCCTGCGCAGCCTGTTCCATCGCCTGCGCTTCGCCACGGATGGCCTCCAGCGACAGGGTCTTGGCCAGCCAGACCGGGCGGCGGGCGTAGAAGCCTGCCACATGTTCGCGGCGGATCAGGGGGATCACGTCACCGAACCGGGATTGGTGCAGGTCGATCAGCCGCTGGCGGTGGCGGTCTTCCTCGGCCGCCATACCGTCGAAAACGGCCGCAGATGCGGGGTAATCGGCACGCAAACGTTCGGCATAGCTGCGGTAGATGCGGGAATCGTCTTCCTCGGACGAGATGGCAAGCGCCAGAACCTCCTGCTCGGACAGGTCGGCAAAGCGGCGGCGCGAAGCGAGGGAGGGGAGCATGGGAAGGACCGTTGTCTGGAATGGTTCTAATCTAGGCGGAGGTTTGGCGGGCGCAACCGGATATCATTGAACGGGAGAGTTCATTTTGCGATTGCAAGGGCGATTTCATGGGTTCAGAGAAATTTCTGAACTGCCAAGTTCAGAATGGAGTTCCCAATGAAGGGCTTCGCCCTTGCCCTTGCCGCAGCAGCCAGCCTTTCCGCCCCTGTCGCGGCCCAGACCCTGAGCGTCCTCCTGCCGGTCCTCAACTTTCCAGCCAGTGTTGTGACCCGATCCGCGGAAGGCCGCGAGTCCGAAGCGCGGGTACCGGTCTGCGTGCTGGAAGTGTGACGGGCGAAACCGGATCGCTTGCCGCAAAGGACGACGATGTTCTATGGTCTTCCGGTGGGGAACCGATGAACATAAACACCGATCAAGGGGTCCGGCGCGGCCGGAAGTTCGACCAGGTGCTTGAAGGAGCGCGCCATATTTTCATGCGCGACGGCTTTGAGCGTACCTCGGTCGACGATATCGCGCGCGAGGCGGGGGTCAGCAAGGCGACGATCTATGCCTATTTCCCGGACAAGCAGCTGCTGTTTCTGGAGGTAGCGCGATGCGAATGCCACCGCCAGACCGAAGAGGCCGAATCCGCCATCGACGGCGAGGTGCCGGTTCAGGTTGCACTGACAATCGCGGCCGAACGGATCACCGAGTTCCTGATGTCCGAATTTGGCCAGAGGATGTTCCGCATCGTCGTCGGCGAAGGTGAACGTTTCCCTGGCCTTGGCCGGGAATTCTATGACTACGGGCCGGGTCTGATCCATGCCCGGCTGGTGCATCATCTGGGCAGCTATGTCGAAAGCGGGCAGCTCAGGGTTGAGGATCTGGACCTTGCCGCTGACCAGTTCGCCCAGCTTTGCAAGGCCGCGATCCACGAAAAGCTGATCTTCGGCATGGCCCAGTCGATCACACCCGAAGATGTGCATCGCAGCGTCCATGGTGCGGTCGAGATGTTTCTTGCCCGCTACGGGACCAAGGCCTAGCCGTTTTCGCGCAGCACGTTGCCCGCAAGGTAAAGCGAACCGCAGATCAGAACGCGCGCTTCGCTCGATCCGCTGGCGACGCTGGCCAGCGCCTCGGCAACGGACGGTGCAGTCACGGCGTTGATCCCGGCAGCGCGCGCGGCATCTCGGGTGACTTCGGCAGGAAGTGTGTTCTTCTCGCCCGGGATCGACACCGCGTGCAGCATTGTCACATGGCCGGCCAGCGGGGTCATGTAGCCGGTGACGTCCTTGGTGTTCAGCATCCCGCAGATCAGGTGCGTCTCACGTTCGGGCATCTGGGCCAGAGTTGCCGCCACAGCCTCGCCCCCGGCGGGATTGTGGCCACCGTCCAGCCAAAGCTCGACTTTCGGCGCGAGGTCAACAAGTGGCCCATGGCGCAGGCGCTGCATCCGGGCGGGCCAATAGGCGCGGGTAACGGCGGCTTCGCAGGCGGCTTCGTCCCGGCCAAGCGACCGCAACGCGGCAATCGCGGCACCGGCGTTCTGAATCTGGTGCGGGCCGGGCAGGTTGGGCAGCGGCAGGTCAAGCAGGCCGTTTTCATCCTGAAACACCAGCCGCCCCCGGTCTTCGAAGCCATGCCAGTGCTGGCCATGGACGAACAGGGGCGCCCCCAGCCGCGCGGCCGTCGCCTCGATCACCGCCAGCCCCTCATCTGTCTGTGGCCCGACGATCACCGGCACACCACGCTTGATGATCCCGGCCTTTTCACCAGCGATGGCCGTGACTGTATCGCCAAGGAACGACTGGTGATCCAGACTGACCGGGGTGATGATCGTCAGACGCGGGTTGTCAACCACGTTCGTCGCGTCCAGCCGCCCGCCGAGCCCGACCTCCAGAAGTGTCCAGTCGGCGGGCGTGCGGGCAAAGGCCAGAAAAGCCGCGCAAGTGGTGATCTCGAAAAAGGTGATCTCGTCCGGTCCGTTTGCCGTCACGCATTCATCCAGCAGCGCGGTCAGCGCGGGTTCGCTGATCAACTCGCCTGCCAGCCGGATCCGCTCGTGAAACCGGGCCAGATGCGGCGAGGTATAGGCGTGTACCTTGTCCCCGCCCCACTCCAACCCGGCGCGGATCATCGCCTGAGTGCTGCCCTTGCCGTTTGTCCCGGCGATGTGGATCACCGGGGGAAGCTTGCGTTCCGGATTGCCAAGAACGGCCAGCAACCGTTGAACGCGCGCCAGAGTCAGGTCGATGACCTTGGGATGCAGCGTCATCATCCGTTCAAGGATGACGTCAGAGGTGGGACTCACGCTTTGGCGTCCGCAGGCTCGGCGGCCATGGGTTCAACTGGCGCAGGCAGCTCGCCCTTGATGGCAGGGGGCAGCCCCATCAGCAGGCGGATCAATGTCACCAGCTCATCCTTCATGGCCTTGCGGTGCACCACGCGGTCCAGCATCCCGTGATCCAGCAGGTATTCGGCGCGCTGGAATCCTTCGGGCAACTTCTCGCGGATCGTCTGTTCGATCACGCGGGCGCCAGCAAAGCCGATCTGGGCGTTGGGTTCGGCGATCTGTACGTCGCCCAGCATGGCATAGCTGGCGGTGACCCCACCCGTCGTCGGATGCGTCAGCACCACGATATAGGGCAACCCGGCCTCTTTCAGCATCTGTACCGCCACGGTCGTGCGCGGCATCTGCATCAGGGATAACATCCCCTCTTGCATCCGCGCCCCGCCCGAGGCCGAGAACAGCACCAACGGTCGCTTCAGCTTTACCGCGCGTTCTGCGGCGGCAATGATCGCGTTGCCGACATACATGCCCATCGATCCGGCCATGAAGGCGAAATCCTGCCCGGCGACGACGACTGGGGTACGGCTGATCTCGCCTTCGGCCACCAGCATGGCGTCACGCTCACCGCTGGCTTTCTGTGCGGCCTTCACCCTGTCGGGATACTTCTTCTGGTCACGGAAATGCAGCGGGTCGGCCACCGGTTCCGGTACTTTCACCTCGGTGAAGACACCGCCGTCAAACAGCGCCTCGAACCGCTCTCGCGGGCTGATCGCCATATGGTGATCGCAGTTCGAGCAGACTTTCAGGTTGCCCGAAAGCTCGCGGTGAAACAGCATCGTCCCGCATTCCGGGCACTTCGTCCAAAGATTCTCCGGCACCTCACGTCGCGAAAAAAGCGAGTTGATCTTGGGGCGGACGTAGTTGGTGATCCAGTTCATGCGGCGCCTTCTGCCTCTCACGGTCAAACCCCGAGATAAGCCGAAGGGGGCGGAATTGCAATCAGCGCGGTTTGTGTCGCGGCGGTGAAACTTCGGCATCGGCGCTGCGTTGCTTCCACAGTGCTGATGGGGATGGCGATGCCGGATACCATGACAAGAGGGCCGCTTGTCTATCGCCAGAAGCTGGTGACGCGGATCACCCATTGGGTCTGGGCCGTGAGCCTGTTCTTCCTGATGCTGACCGGCCTGCAGATATTCAACGCCTTCCCCAGCCTGCGTGTCAGGGGCGAAGTCGGGGCTCGACTATGACAACGTGATCTTGACAGTCACCACCCACGAGGTGGACGGCAAGCTGCGCGGCATCGCCGGGGTACCGGGCGCCGAGTTCGACACGACCGGCACCCTTGGCGTTTCGCGGAGCGAGGCGCTGGGTATTCCGGTGGCGCTCACTTTCCCTTCGACCACCAGCCTTGCGACCGGTCGCGTGATCCGTTTCATCTTCGCCTCGGTTCTGGTCGGCACCCTTTTTATCCGGCAGGCCGCGTCGGCGCTGAATGGCCATCTGCGCACCTGATCCCGTCGCTGACTGACCTGCACGCCCTGCCGCGCGATCTTGCCGACCATGCCCGGCTGCGGATCCATCATGGCGCCGGCTACAATGTCCTGCAAAAGCTGGCTTAAGCGTCGGTCCTGTTCCCCGCGCTGCCGCTGATGATCAAGACCGGTATCAGCATGTCCCCGGGCTTCAACGCCACCGCCTGGTTTTCGGACCCGTTCGGCGGTCGTCAGACCGCCCGGACGATCCACTTCCTGACGATGGTCGCACTTGTCGGGTTCTTCGTCGTCCACATGGCGATGATCCTTCTGGCTGGCCCCCTGAACGCGATGCGGTCGATCCTGACCGGCTGGTACCGCACGGACAAGAGGCATCCCGATGCTTGACCGCCGCGGGCTACTGCCTGATGGGGCCGCCCTTGCTCTGTCCGGCTGCAGGGTTTCGACAGCACGGCCAAGCGCGACAGCACCCTTCGCAGCCTGTTTTCCAGCCATGAAGGACCGACGCAAACCACCCAGCGTGCCTTGTCCGGTGATCGTCTGACATCAGAGTTCAGCGAAGCCATCGAACGCGGTCTGGCGGGTGCGGTCACCTACTACGAAAGCCTCGACCTGATCGACGCCTTCCACCAGCAGACCATCCTTGCAAACACGATGAACGGCGCGCCGCTTCCGGTGGCCAACGGGGCGCCCCTTCGGCTGCCGGTCGAGCGGCAGCTTGGCTACAAAATGGCCAAATACGTCCACACGATCGGACTGGTTGACAGTCCCGCTACCCTCGGCCCTGGCCGCCGCTATGAATGCTATGCGGGCATCTGACTCGATCTGGGGACAAATCGAGTCAGATTGTGCTTCCTCTCTGCAGAAATATCCCACGGGGAGCGCGAGGGGTGTGAAACCCCTCGCTTCCGCCCGTCACAGCCTGCGCCGCGCCCGCAAGGCCGCACCGATGGTGCCATCATCCAGATAGTCCAGCTCGCCGCCGATCGGCACGCCCTGCGCCAACGTGGTGATCTGCACACCAGAAGGTGCCAGCGCGTCGGCGATGTAATGTGCCGTGGTCTGGCCGTCGACCGTGGCATTCAGTGCAAGGATCACCTCGCGCGCGCCCTCGTCCGCCACGCGGGCGACCAGTCGGGGGATGCCAAGCTCGTCCGGGCCCACGGCATCCAGCGCCGACAGTGTGCCGCCCAGCACATGATAGCGACCCTTGAACGCCTGACCCCGCTCCATCGCCCAAAGATCCGCCACATCTTCGACCACGCAGATCTCGCCCGTCGCCCGTTGCGGGTCGGCGCAGATGCTGCAGATGTCAGAGGTGCCGATATTGCCGCAGACATGGCAATCCTTGGCGGTCAGCGCCACTTCGGCCATGGCCTGCGCCAGCGGCGCCATCAGTTGCGCGCGCTTTTTCAGCAAGACCAGCACCGCCCGCCGGGCTGACCGGGGCCCAAGGCCCGGCAGGCGGGCCATCAGGTCGATCAGCGCGTCGATGCCGGTGTCGTCGGCCATCAGAACGGCAGCTTCAATCCGGCAGGCACGCCCATCGACTCGGCCAGCCGGGTCATTTCCTGCTCACTTCTGGTCCGCGCCTTGCCTTGTGCGTCATTGATCGCGGCAAGGATCAGATCCTCGACCACTTCCTTTTCCGACGCGACCAGAATCGACGGATCAATGTCCAGCCCGGTCACGTCGCCTTTCGCCGTGGCGCGGGCCTTGACCAGACCCGCCCCGGCCTCGCCCGTCACGACGATGCGCGCCAACTCCTCCTGCAGCTCGGTGATCTTCCCCTGCATCTCGGTCGCGGCTTTCATCATCTTGGCCATGTCGCCAAGCCCGCCCAATCCGCCCAGTCCCTTCAGCATGTCGTTCTCCGTCCGTTTCCACTGAGATACGGGCCCGCGGCGTCTGGCGCAAGGTCAGGGGGTGGCGCGAAAGAGCATCCGTCGCGGACTGAAGCCTGCCGCGCGAAAAAAGGCCTGCGCGGCGCGGTTCGCCTCCCAGGTGTCAAGCAGGATCTCATCGACCTCAAGCTCGCGCGCGAGACCGCGCGCCGCCTGCAGAAGCGCCCGGCCATGTCCTTGCCTCCGCGCCTCGGGCGCAACGGCAATGTGGTCGATCATCAGCCGACGGACGGCCGGTGAAAAGACAGAGGCCTCCCGGCTTTGCAGCTGGCAGATTGCATAGCCGTGTGGTGGCTCTCCGGCCAGAAAGACAGTGCAGTCCGGGTCTGCCAAACGATCGGCGAAATAGGCGAGAAGACCGTCGGTGTCGGGGGACGGGTAGAAGACGTCCGGGTAATGCGCCGCATGCCAGCCCTGCACATGGGCATTGAGTGCAGCCAGCGTGGCCGCATCATCAGGCATTGCGCGGCGCAGCGTAGTCATTCCTCGAACGGGTTCCAGTCGTCGTCGACCTCCGGGTCGGCGGTCGGCAACGCGGCCTCGGCGGCCTGGGATATCAGGGATTCGGGGCTGCGGACTTCGGTGATCCTGGCGCCCGGAAAGCTTGACAGGATCGCCTGCACCAGCGGGTTCTCTGCCGCTTCGGCGCGCACTTCGGCCAGTTCGGCCCTGCGCGCATCGGTGATGGAAGGCGCGCCGCCAGACGATACGACGGAAACCCCCCAGCGCGCGCCCGTCCAGCCTTGCAGGCGCTGGCCCAACCGGGCCGCAAGGTCAGCCTTCGCCCCCGGCGCGGGCTCGAACTCGATCCGTCCGGGCGAATAACGGGCCAGGCGAAGGTCGCTTTCCACCTCGTGCAGCAGCACCATGTCCCGCTTGGCGCGGATCAGCTCCACGACCGAATCGAAGGTTGCATAGACCTGAAGCTGTCCTTCGGCCAATGCCGGGGCGGTGGCCGTCATCGCCGGGCCCCGCATCGGTGCCGACGGAGCACGGACCGCGGAATGAACGGCGCCGCCACCCGCAGGGGCGCCGCCCTGGATGCCGCCACCGGGGCCCGCAGGCGGGCGCGGCGTGTCGGACAGCTTGCGCACCAGCGTTTCGGGGTCGGGAAGGTCGGCGACATGGGTCAGCCGGATCATCGCCATTTCCGCCGCCATCATCGCGTTCGGTGCCAGGGCGACCTCTTCGACGGCCTTCAGCAGCATCTGCCACATTCGGGTCAGCGCCCGCATCGGCAGGCGGGCAGCCATGTCGACGCCTCTTGTCTGCTCATCTGGCGGGGTGGTCGGGTCTTCCGCCGCTGCCGGGTTGATCTTGATGACAGAGATCCAGTGCGTGATCTCGGCCAGATCGCGCAGGACGGCCATCGGATCGGCCCCATCCGCATATTGTGCCGACAGTTCCGCAAGCGCCGAGGCGGCATCGCCGGTCATGATCAGGTCGAACAGGTCCAGCGTCCGGCCCCGGTCGGCAAGGCCCAGCATCGCGCGAACCTGATCCGCCGTCGTTTCGCCCGCGCCATGGGCAATGGCCTGATCCATCAGGCTCATCGCGTCGCGGACCGACCCTTCGGCCGCACGGGTGATCAGCGCCAGGGCATCGGGCGCCAGCTTCGCGCCCTCAAGCCCGGCCACTTTTGCCAAGTGCGCCATCATCACTTCGGGCTCGATCCGCTTCAGGTCGAACCGCTGGCATCGCGACAGGACCGTCACCGGAACCTTGCGGATCTCGGTCGTCGCAAAGATGAACTTCACATGCGCCGGGGGTTCTTCCAGTGTCTTCAGAAGGGCGTTGAAGGCCGCGGTCGACAGCATGTGTACTTCGTCGATGATATAGACCTTGAACCGGGCCGATGCCGCCCGATAGTGAACGGAATCAATGATTTCCCGGATGTCGCCCACCCCGGTCCGGCTGGCTGCGTCCATTTCCAGCACGTCGACATGGCGGCCTTCGGCAATCGCCCGGCACGGCTCGCACAGCCCGCAGGGGTCAGTCGTCGGTCCACCCGTCCCGTCCTGCCCGACGCAGTTCAGCCCCTTGGCAATGATTCGCGCCGTGGTGGTCTTGCCCACCCCGCGCACCCCGGTCATCACGAAAGCATGCGCGATCCGATCCGCCGCGAAGGCGTTCTTCAGCGTGCGCACCATCGCCTCTTGCCCGATCAGATCGGCAAAGGTTTGCGGGCGATACTTGCGGGCGAGGACCTGATAGGCCGGAGTCGTTTCAGTCATGAGGGGTACCTTAGCCGGGGCTGGGCGGCAGGGGCAAGCTAACGCATCAGCCGGTCTTCCGACCACCCAAGGATTGCCACATCTTCGGCCCTCGCCGCGGCATCGTCGCCAACGATGAACTCGTCAAGCTGTGGCGGGGGAACCGAGGTCGCTGACAGCATTCCATGTATCTGACCGCGATGGTGCGTCTGGTGCTGGAACACATGCGACAAGAGGTCATCACGCCGGTCATGCTGGACCCGCTCGCCCCGGTCAACTGCCACGCTCTCGCAAAGCGCCGCCTCTGTCAGCTCTTCGACATGCGCCAGAAGACGCATGTCCGACGCCGCCTGCCAAAGGGCAAGGGTTGCCAGATCGGGGCAATGCCGCGCTTCTTCAAGCGCCGCCTTGTTCAGCCGCCCGCCCTCAAGCGCCGTCAGATAGAACCGATCCACCAGCAAGATATGATTCAACGTGGCCTGGATCGAGCCGAAGAAGGCTGGGCGCGGTGCGGTCATCTCCGCCACCGGCAGCAAGGCACAGATGCGGTGCAGCCGGGCATTGGCCAGCCGGTTCGCCATCGCCAGTTTTCGGAACACACGCTGCGGGTCGGTTCCGGGCATCGCTGGGCCTGAAGGATTGGAGAGGGTGAGAGGCTGGACAACGACCCAAGCGGGGCTCGTTACGGCTGCTTCCTTCCGGACCTGACCGGGTTGGCGAGGCGCTCGCCCGCGCCAACCTCTCGCCGGTTGATATAGGCGAAGCGGGAGGGCGCCGCAAGACCGGGTCAGACCAGTGCGGGAAAGAGACGTCCCGACAGAGTCTGCAGGTCTTCCAGGCTGCGCCGCGCGCGGGCTGGAGTCCGGGCGCCCTCGACCACGATCAGCAGGGTTTCGGCCCGGGCCCGTGCGTCCGCATGGGAAAGACCCGGCCTGATGGCAAGGCCCGCCTTCCCCGCCGGGAAATAGTGATAGAGCGACCCCTTCGGATCCGTCGCCGCCGCCAGCACTGCGGCCAGGCCCGTCGCATGGTAGCCCTTGCAGCGGAAAAGCGCTGCGGCAACGGTGACCAGCCGGTCACGGGTGGAAGGATTGTCCGGCAGCAGCCGAACCTATCTGGTCGCGGGCAGGACGGGAAGATTGGACCGATCGGTCTGGTTCGTGCGAATAGACCAATCGGTCAAGTCTGCGGGGGCGCGTCGATGGTGGGAATACAAGCGATGGGGACACGGGTGCGGTTCCCATCCGTGCAGCGGGCGCAACCCTTGCCGGGCGGTTGACGCTGCCAAAGGGCCGGGCGTGGGCGGCAGTGGTCGTGCGTCCGGCAGTGGGGGCTCCGGCCGGGCTCTGACGGGAGTTCGCAGATTGGCTGGCGGTCGTGCGGGATCGCGCTGCCCTGTCCTATGACTAACGCGATTTCGGTGCCTCGTTGCGCGGGCCGGTCCGCCGCTCGCGCTCCGCCATGATCGACTGGGGCCTGCGCGACCAGGCGACAGCGTTGACCGCGCTGGCCGATCTGGTGCCGGGCACACCCCGCTGGGTGATCGGGCATTCGATTGGCGGGCTATGGCTAGCTTTCCGTCCCGCCATGGCAGGGGGCGAGCGGATAGCGACGGTGGGATCAGGGTTGATCCATGTAACGGATCATCCTTTCGGTTTTCGGATGAAGGCGCGGGCGTTCTGGCAGGGTCCGGTGCCCGATCTTTCTCGCCGACTCGGCTTCGCGCCCGGCCGTCTGCTTGGATTTGGGGCGGGTCTGCCGCTTGGTGTCTGTGCGGACTGGCGGCGCTGGAGCCTGACCAATGGCTTTCATTTGTCCGATGTCGGCAGCAGCCTGCAAGCACCCGACACAAGCCTGAGAGCCGCCGAGATGCGATTCGTCGCCGTGTGAGATGAGGTCCGGGTGCCGCCCGATGCTGTCTGGCGGATGGTGGCTTTCCACCCCGAGGCGATGAAACGCCGGCTTGTCCCGCGGCCAGAGGCATTCGGTCTGCGCGAGATCAGGCATCTGGGTGCGTTCCGGCGCAGGAATGCCGTAGTCTGGCCGGCTCTGGTGGATTAGGGTTCGCCCTGGAAGGGGGGCCGCCATGTCACGACTCATCCGTATCGACTGGCCGGACCACGGTACTCCGGACCTGCCACCAGCTTTGGGTCTTCTGGAATGCGAGGCCCGGTTGCGGGCCTTGAGAAGTGCTGCGGTGGCGCGAGAGTTCGACGTGATCGTGGTCTATGGCGACCGTGAACACGCGGCCAACCTGCATTGGCTGACTGGCTTTGACCCCCGTTTCGAAGAGGCGGTTCTGGTGGTGACGCCAGGCGATGCCCTGCTTCTTGCTGGAAATGAGTGCCTGGCCTACACGTCGGTCTCGCCTCTGGTGCAGGCCGGGGTGGTCAGGGTGGGTCATTGCTCCAGCCTTTCTCTCCCCTCACAGCCACGCGGCGGGCGGCGTCTGATCGAATGGCTGGCCGACATGCTGGCGCTGGATGACCGGGTGGGGGCGATCGGCTGGAAGTGGTTCGGCGCGGATGAGATGGATGATCCTTCGACCGCGCTGGAGATCCCTGCATTCCTGGCCGATCCGCTGCGCAAACTGGCTGCACGGGTGGAAAACGCCACCGACCAGATGATGCACCCCGCCCATGGCCTGCGCGCCCGGGTGGACGCGGCCGAGATTGCGCGGCTGGAGTTCGCCAACCACATGGCGGCGGCTGCGTTGAAGCGGATGCTCTTTGCCCTGCGCGAGGGGATGACGGATTTCCAGGCGTTTGAGGCCGCGCGGGTGGGGGGGCTGCCGCTGGGTTGCCATTCGACCTTTGCCGTCGGAATTGCTCCGGGACTGTGCGGCCCGTCGGGGCAGCATCTGCAGCCGGGCCTGCCCGCGAGCTTCAACGTATGCCACTGGGGCGCGAACATCTGCCGGGCCGGGTGGCTGGCCCGGTCGGCCGCTGATCTGCCGCTTGCAGCCCGTGACTATGTGGAGGCCTTCGTCGAACCCTACGTGACCGCCATGTCGGAATGGTGCTCGATGATGCGGCCGGGTGTGTCGGGCGGCTATGTCTGGCGGCACATGATGGCAGCGCTGCCGAAGGACAGGTTCGGAGTGACGCTGAACCCCGGCCACCTGATCGGGTTGGACGAATGGGTCTCCTCTCCGATCCGCGAGGGGTCGACCGATCCGCTGGCAAGCGGGATGGCGATGCAGATGGATGTGATACCGGGCCACCCGGTCTATGGGTCGACGCGGATGGAAGACGGGTATGTCATCGCCGATGCGGGTCTTCGGGCAGCCTTGACCCGCGAGTTTCCGAATGTCGCCCGGCGATGCGAGGCACGGGCGCATTTCATGCGGGAGGTGATCGGGATGGAGGTGCCGGACACTCTGCTGCCGCTGGCCGATACTTGCGGGATAGCGGCACCGTTTCTGTTCGATCCGGCGCAGGTGGTGGTTTGCTAAAGCAGGGCGGGGTGCCCGGGGGTTGGGACGCGATCTGGTTCGTCGTGGGTCCAACTGGCTGAAATGCCCGTTCCGGGAATGTTAACGATTGGTCAGCCCCCTGCCGGGTCAGATCAGCCCCGCCATGCGCGCCCCGGTCATCAGATCTGGTGCAAGGTGATGCGCCCAGCGTCCCTTGCTTGGCACCACATCGGGGACCTGCACCACGACGCAGCCGGCGCGATGCGCGGCCTCGGCCCCGGTTTCGCTGTCTTCGAACACGAGGCACCGTTCAGGTGCGAAACCGAACAGCGAGGCGGCCAGCAGGTAGGGGTCCGGCGCAGGCTTCGCGGCGCTAACGTCATCCAGTGTCACGACATGGGTGAAGGCGTCCGCGATCCCGGCAATGGCCAGCTTGCGATGCGCGCCGGCCCGCCCGGTCGAGGTGACGATGGCAAGCGGCTGGCGTGCGGCGGCCAGAAGTTCGGTCGCTCCGGGCTTGAGGTTCAGCCCGCGGTCGACCCCGGCGGCAAAGCCCTCGCGCCAGTGGCGACCCACTGCCTCAAGGTCGGCATGGGGCAACGCGGCGCGGATCAAGCGGCCCGCCGTCGGTTCATCCTTGCCAACAAGGCCGTGCATGAATGCCTCGTCCACCTCGTGACCATGGGCGGCGAAGGCGGCCAGGCCCGTTGCAAGCGCGATGCTTTCCGTGTCGATCAGCGTGCCGTCGAGATCGAAGAATATGGCGTCGTACATCGGAACCTCCGCTGGTGACGGGGCTATAGCTGATCAGAGGTGCAGCCGAAAGTGGGTGAACCCTTCGGCGTCCTGGCTGATCAGGTCGGGGCGCAGATGGGCGATGTCGGCCAGATGGTTGGCCGCTCCGCTGCCTGCAGCGATGCGGACGGTCGTGCCGGGCATCGGCAGGAAGTGCCAGTTGCGTTGCGGCGGCGCACCGACAATCGCTTTCTTGCGGATGTAGTCGGCCAGAACCGTCTGGCTGCGGGCACCATCGGCCAGCACCGTAAGGGGGGCTGCCTTGTCCATGCGGGCAACGCGCGCGGCGCGGTGGTTGTTGGTGATCAGAAGCAGGGTCTGATCCGGGTCGACCGGCCGCCCAGCCAGGCTGAGCCCGACAATCCTCTGCGCTTTGGGGTTCACCAGCCGGCCAAGGGGGCAGAACCGCGCCGGCTGGCTGAGGTCGATGGCATAGGAAAGGCCCGGAATGGCATCGAAACTGAACGAGGGTACTGCCGTGTCGTGCAACAGGGCATCCGTCTGACCCGGGCTGATCTGGCGAAACAGCGCGGCGGACTGTTCCAACCAGTCGGCAACCTCGGCCCCGCTGAGCGCAACTGTAACCAGCATGTTCGGGAAACGATAGAGATCCGACAGGTTGCGCATCCGCACGGCTCCGACCGGGATATCGGTGAAGTTCTGCGGCCCGCCCCGGCCCCCGGCCCGGAACGGTGCCGCAGTGGCCAGCATCGGCAGGTCGGCCCAGGAGGAGCCCGCCAGCACATTGCGCACGTAATCGGTTTTGGCCTCGGCGATCAGGCTTATGGCGGCGCTTGGGGCCGAGGTCGCGAAATGGGTCGTCAGCGGCACCCGGGTTTCGCCAAGGATCCGGCGGGACCAGGCAAGGGCGGCGCGGTGATCCGGCGCAATGGCATGGCGCAGGGTTTTCGTCGAATGCGCGCGGTCGCTGGCCCGGACGCCAAGCCGCGCCGCGCCGGCAGTGACGGTCCAGCGCCGGGTGCCGGTTTCCGCCAGCACCATCCGCAGGTCGATGATCCCGATGTGACTGCCGGAATGGCCCGGCATCACGGCGGGCTTGCCGGCCAGAAGGCCCATCACGGGATCGATGCCGGGGCCAGCCGCGATGCCGGGGCCGGGAAAGGCCAGGTGGCAATGGCCGGCGATCACGGCATCCACCTCGGGGAGGGCGGCAAGCGCGGTTGCCGCGTTTTCCATGCCGTCCTCGGCCTCGACCGGGCCGATGCCGGAATGGGCCAGCGCCACGATCACATCCGCCCCTCGGGCGCGCAGTCTTGGAAGCCAGGCCTTTGCCGCAGCGATGATGTCGCGCATGCGGATCTGGCCTTCAAGGGTGTCACGGTCCCATACCTCGATCTGGGGCGGGGCGAAGCCGATCACGCCAATGCGCAGGGTATGGCTGCGACCATTGCCGTCCTTCACCTCGCGCCGGAGGATGACAAAGGGCGGGACGAAAGTCTTGTCGCGGGAGGGGGTCTTTCCAAGCCGGGTCGCAATATTGGCCGAGATGACCGGGAAACGCGCCTGTGAAAGCGCAGTAGTCAGGAATTTGAGGCCATAGTTGAATTCATGGTTCCCCAGCGTCACAGCGTCATAGCCGAGCGTATTGAAAGCCGTGATAACCGGATGCGCCCGGCGGCGGCGCCGGGCGCTCGCCACATAATCGGCAAGCGGATTGCCTTGCAGGAAATCTCCATTGTCAAAGAGAAGGCTGTTTGGCATCTCGGCGCGGGCCAATGCAATCTGGCGCGAGATCTCGCTAAGGCCGCGACCGGCAACGGCCCTGTTGGCACAATAGTCATAGGGCAGCAGGCAAGCGTGGAGGTCGCTTGTCGCAATAAGGCGGAGCGAGATTTCCGGGGCTGGGTTGGGCGGTGGAACGCCGCTACCCGTGGTTGCAAGCTCTGTTGGAAGCGCTGAGGGAACAGGGGAGAATTGTTGGGCGCCGGAGCGAAGTGACACTTTCTAGACGGGCCTTTCCAGCGACGGGACCAGATGTTGCCAGGATCGGTCGCAAGCCATAAGAAAACAGGCGACGTTAACCAACTGTTATGGTCAATTCCTACCGCATAAGTTGTGACGACGATAAGGCGATTTGAAGAATTTCAAGCCACGGTTTGCTATTTCATGTCATTGCGTAAAGCGGCTGCAGTTGAGGGCGATATGCTATTGTCGCCGAACAGGCATAAAAAGTTCAGCAGGACTGGAATTAGGCGGGCAAAGCTGGCATCCGCTGTGATGCCGACGGGGGGGAGTCAGATGCGGATAGCCGAGACGGTGACCTTTGGCGGGTCCGGCCTGGAGCGGGCCGCGGGTCTGCGCAAGGACCCGGCGGCTCTGGAGGGGGCGCTGCGCAACGGGACCGTACTGCCGGTGTGGCGGGGCAAACCCCTGATGGAGGGGAACAGTCCGGGATGGCTGGCGGCCGGGCATCCGGCGTTGGCGCTGGCTTCGACTTCGGTGTTCCTGGGGCGTGACGACGGGGTGCCGCGCTTTGCGGCCGACATCTCGGCATGGGCACCCGAAGCTGGGGCCGAGGCGGTGGAGGCCGGGTTTTTCGATCCATCGGTGCAGCGGCATCCGGCTTTGCGCGAGGGGTTCGGGTTCGCAGAGCTGCGCGGGATCATGACGCAACTTACACCGCGCGATGCCGAACTGGTGGCGACGGCAAAGGCGCTGCTGCAATGGCATCGCAGCCACAGATTCTGCGCCGCTTGTGGCGCCGCGTCCGACATTGCGCAAGGCGGCTGGCAGCGGTCTTGCCCGGCCTGCGGCGCGCAGCACTTTCCGCGCACGGACCCGGTGGTCATCATGCTGGTGACGCACGGCAATTCGGTGCTTCTGGGGCGCAGCCCAGGCTGGCCGGAAGGCATGTTTTCGCTGCTGGCCGGGTTCGTGGAGCCTGGTGAGACGATCGAGGCCGCGGTGCGCCGCGAGGTGTTCGAAGAAACCGGGGTGCGCTGCGGGCCGGTGGGCTATCTGGCCAGCCAGCCCTGGCCGTTTCCCGCATCTTTGATGATCGGGACGCGGGCCGAAGCCTTGGCCGCCGGCATCACCATCGATCCGGAAGAGATCGAGCAGGCCCGCTGGGTCACCCGCGAAGAGCTGGTTTCGGCCTTTTCCGGTCGGCATCCCGAAATCAAACCCTCGCGTAGCGGCGCAATTGCACATTTCATCTTGCGCAACTGGCTTGCCGACCGACTTGATTGACACGATCCTGCCGCCGACTGCGGCCAAACCTGGAATCCTGGAGCAAAGATGAGACTGACGGCGAAAACCGACCTCGAGGTTCCGCTAGGCGCTGTCTTTGCAAACCTGGTCGACCATGCCGCCTGGGAACGCGAGGCCGTGCAGCGCGGGGTCGAGATCGAGCGTCCCGCCGATATGCCCCTGACCGGGGTCGGCGCTGGCTGGCGCATTCGCGTGCCGTTCCGGGGCAAGGTCCGGAAAATCCTGCTGCGCATCGACGATCTGGTGCCGGATGACCGGCTGGCTGTTGGCTTTGACGGGCAGTCGGTGGCGGGCGGGTCGGTGCTGGAGGTGCTGGAACTGTCGGCCCGGCGGACGCGGCTCCGCGTGGTGCTGGAGGTCAAGCCGAGAACTCTCGCCGCACGGCTGTTTCTGAACACGCTGCGGCTGGCGAAAGGGCGGGTTCAGGCCCGGTTCGAAACACGGGTCGGTCAGCTTGGGGCCCGGATTGAGGACCGCCACCAGCGCGGCAAGGCACAGGTCTAGGTCGCCTGGCCCTGAGTCTAGCCGCGTTCGCGGTCGGCCGGATAGACGCCAAGGATGCGCACCTCGGAGGTGAAGTAGCGCAGTTCCTCCAGTGCAAGGGTGACATTCGGGTCTTCGGGGTGGCCCTCGATATCAGCGTAGAATTCGGTCGCGGTAAAAGAGCCGCCGACCATGTAGCTTTCCAGCTTGGTCATGTTCACGCCGTTGGTCGCGAAGCCGCCCATCGCCTTGTATAGTGCCGCCGGAATGTTGCGGACCCGGAAGGTGAAGGTGGTGATCATCTTGCCGGCGCCACGGCGGCTGTGATCGGGGCTGCGCGACATCACCAGAAAGCGGGTGGTGTTGTTCGCCTGATCCTCGATGTGCCGGGCAAGAACATCCAGCCCGTAGATCGTTGCCGCCAGCTCGCTGGCCAGCGCGGCGCGGGATCTGTCGCCGGCCTCGGCCACTTCGCGCGCAGCACGGGCGTTGTCGGAACTTACCTTGCCCCGGATGCCATGCGCCTTCAGGAAGCCCGCGCATTGCGGCAGGATGACGACATGGCCATACGCCTCGGCCACGTCCTCGACCCTGGCGCCGGGGACGCCAAGAAGGTTGACGTGTACCCGCACGAAGGCCTCGTCCACGATGTGAAGGCCGGATTTGGGCAACAGGGAATGCACGTCGGCCACCCGGCCATAGGTGGAGTTCTCCACCGCAAGCATTCCCAGATCGACTTCGCCCCGCGCAACCTTTTCGACGACCTCCTCGAAAGTTGTGCTGGGAACCGCATCCATTTCGGGGCGCGACTGCTGGCAGGCCTGATGCGAATAGGCCCCAAGTTCCCCCTGAAAGGCGATGCGTCCGGTCATTTGCTGGCCCCCCTGTCCCGAAAACCCGCAAGAAGGGGCGTTTCGTCGCGCGTCTACACCTTGAAACCCGATGGGGGAAGCGGATAGATGTCGCGTGGAACGAGACCGCGGGAGTGCACCATGTTCGACACGATGACGATGACCAAGGCGGTGGGCGCGATCTGCGGCTCACTTCTGGTGTTCCTGCTGGTGGATTGGGCCGGAACTTCGCTTTACAGGGTCGGCGGCGGCGAAGGCGAAGAGGTGGCGCAGGCCTATATGATCGATACCGGCGCCGAGGAAGCCTCGACCGAAGGTGCCGAAGCAGGGCCGGACTTCGCAACGCTGCTGGCTTCGGCCGACGCGGCTGCGGGCGAGTCGGTCTTCAAGAAGTGCAGCGCCTGCCACAAGCTGAACAGCACGGACGGGGTGGGCCCGCGTCTGAATGGCGTCGTAGGCCGGGCCAAGGGGGCGATCGGGGGCTTCGGCTATTCCGAGGCGATGCTGGCGGTCGGAGCCGAAAGCTGGACGCCCGAGAACCTCGCAGCCTTCATCGAAAACCCGAAGAAATACCTGCCGGGCACCAAGATGGCCTTCAACGGCCTGCCCAAGGCAGAGGATCGGGCGAATTTGGTGGCTTATCTGGCTACGGTTCCCTGACCGGCAACAGACCCTGGTTTAAGAAAGCCGCCCCTTCGGGCGGCTTTGTCTTTTGAGGGTCACTCACGGAAATGCGCAGGGCAATCGCAGCATTGTTGCCTCGACAAAGCGTGATTTAGCATAAATGAATGGGGTGAAGCGGATCGGAAGGAGGCTGACTTATGCGGCAGGAAAAACGGGCGGCGACACGGACAAAGGTGGCGCGGAACGGTCTTGGCCCTTGGATGGCGACCTGTGCCCTGAGCCTTGCGCTTGCCGCCTACGTTATTCCCGCACGGGCCGAGACGGTGATCATCTCGCACGGGATATCTACCTTCGGCGACCTCGCTCTGCCTGCCGACTTCCCTTATCTGCCTTACGTGAACCCCGATGCGCCGAAAGGCGGAGAGATCAGCCAATGGTCCCCCGGCAGCTTTGATTCGTTCAACCCCTATGCCATTGCGGGCAATGCGGCGGCGCTGTCGTCGATCTTCTACGAATCCATTCTTGGCGGGACGCTGGATGACGTCAGCGCCGCCTACTGCCTCTTGTGCGAGACGATGGAATACCCCGAGGACCGGTCCTGGGTGATCTTCAACCTGCGCAAGGACGTGAAATTCTCGGACGGCACGCCCTTCACGGCCGAGGATGTGCTGTTCAGCCATAACCTTTTCCTTGAAAAGGGTATTCCGGAATACCGCAGCGTGGCGGGCGGCAAGTTCCAGTCGGTCGAAATCCTCGACCCATACCGCATCAAGTTCACCTTCACGCCGGGGACGCCGTTCCGCGATATGCCCGCCCAGGCGGGCGGCACCACGATCTTCTCGAAGGCAAATTACGAGGCGAACAACCGCGATCTGGAAAAGTCGAGCCTGGAGCCCTTCCTTGGCACGGGCCCCTATGTGCTGGAAAGCTTCAAGCCCGGCCAGCAGGTCGTCTATAAGCTGGATGAGGATTACTGGGGCAAGGATCACCCGCTGAACATCGGCCAGAACAACTTTGACCGCATCCGGATCGAATACTTCGGCGATGACAATGCCGCGATGGAGGGGTTCAAGGCGGGCGTCTACACGTTCCGCAACGAAAGCCTGCCGAAACGCTGGGCGGTCGACTATGATTTCCCGGCAGTCGCGGCGGGGGATGTTGTGAAAGAGGTGATCCCCTCGGGCAATATCGCCGGGGGGCAATCGATCATTTTCAACTTGCGGCGCGCGCAGTTCCAGGACCCCCGCGTGCGTGAGGCGATGGGCCTGATGTTCAACTTCGAATGGTCGAACAAGGCGCTCTTCTACGGGCTTTTCGCCCGCATCAACTCTATCTGGGAAAACTCCGAAATGGCCGCGACCGGGGTGCCGACACCCGAGGAAGCGGCGCTGTTGCAGCCCTTGGTCAATGAGGGGCTTCTGCCCGCCAGCATTCTGACCGATGAAGCGGTGATGGCGTCGGTATCGTCCGAGGACACCGCGCTGGACCGCCGGAACCTGCGCAAGGCCTCGGCTTTGCTGGACGAGGCAGGCTGGAAAGTGGGCGACGACGGCATGCGCCGCAACGCCAAGGGCGAGACCCTACGTATGGCCATGATCAATGCCCGCACCGATCTTTTGCCGGTGATGAATGCCTATGTCGAAAACCTTCGCGCGCTGGGGGTGGATGCCAGCTTCGATATCATCGACGATCCGCAGTTGCAGGAACGCGCAAGCCCGCCGAACTTCGATTTCGACGCGGTGCCGACGGCCGTGGTCAACGGCGGACTGGAGCCGGGCGGCGTGCTGAAACAGGCTTGGGCCTCGATCGCCAAGGACAATTCCAGCCGCAACCGCATGGGCTATGCCGATCCGGCAGTGGACCGGATCCTGGATATAGCCGAAGCGGCGAACAGCCGCGAAGAGCTTACCACGGCGATCCGCGCCCTCGACCGTGTCCTGCGCTCGCAGAAGATCCTGGTGCCGCGCTACTACAAGCGGGACAACTGGGTGGCCTACTACAACATGTACGAACATCCCGAGACCCTGCCCCCCTATGCTCTGGGCGAACTCAGCATCTGGTGGTACAACGCCGAAAAAGCCGACGCGCTGAAGGCCAAGGGCGCGTTGAAGTAACAAAGAACGGGCAGGAACTTTGGGCGCCTATATCCTCCGCCGGTTGTTGCTGGTGATCCCAACGCTGTTTGGGGTGATGGTCATCAACTTTGCGCTGACCCAGTTCGTTCCGGGCGGGCCGGTGGAGCAGGTGCTGGCGCGGCTGGAAGGCGAAGGCGACGCGATCCAGAACCTTGCCGGAACCGAAGGCGGCGGAGTGCAGGAGGAAACGGGGGCGGACTACGTCGGCTCTCGTGGGCTGCCGCCAGAGTTTCTGGCCAGGCTGGAAGTGCAGTTCGGCTTTGCCCGCATCGTGTGTGACGAGGGCTTTACCGGCACGCCGTCGATCACTGCGCCCGAGTGCCGGAAAGAGCCGATCCCGGCCGTTGAACGCTTCATGATCATGATGGGCAACTATCTAACCTTGGATTTCGGCCAAAGCTATTTCCGGTCAGTCTCGGTCGTCGATCTGGTGCTGGAAAAGATGCCGGTGTCGATCACGCTGGGCCTGTGGTCCACCGTCATCGCCTATCTGGTGAGTATCCCCCTGGGTATCCGCAAGGCTGTGCGCGACGGGTCAGGCTTCGACACCTGGACCAGCGGCATCATCATCGCGGCCTACGCGATCCCGGGGTTCCTGTTCGCGATCCTGCTGATGGTGGTCTTTGCCGGCGGGTCCTATTTCCAGTGGTTCCCGCTGCGCGGGCTGACCAGTGACGGGTGGGCGACGTTCCCGTGGTATCAGAAGATCACCGACTACCTGTGGCACATCGTGCTGCCGGTGACGGCGCAGCTGATCTCGGCTTTCGCGACGCTGACCTTGCTGACCAAGAACAGCTTTCTGGACGAGATCAAGAAGCAATACGTGATGACCGCACGGGCCAAGGGCCTGTCCGAGGCGCGGGTGCTTTACGGCCATGTCTTCCGCAACGCCATGCTGATCGTGATCGCGGGGTTTCCGGGTCTGTTTCTTGGCGTCTTCTTCGGGTCGAGCCTGATCATCGAGTTCATCTTCTCGCTGGATGGTCTCGGCCAGCTTGGCTATCGCTCTGCCGTGGAACGCGACTATCCGGTGATCTTCGGCACGCTGTTTGCCTTCGGGCTGATCGGGCTGATCGTCGGCATCATCTCGGACCTGATGTATGTGCTGGTTGACCCGCGCATCGACTTCGAAAGGCGCGGCTGATGGCCCGGTTGCTCAGCTTGTCGCCCCTGAACCAGCGCCGCTGGCGGAACTTCAAGGCAAACCGGCGGGCCTATTGGTCGCTGTGGATCTTCATCGTGCTTTACGGTGTGTCGCTGAGTGCCGAGTTCATCGCCAACGACCGGCCGATGCTGGTCAAGTATAACGGCGAATACTACACGCCGGCCTTCAACTTCTACCCCGAGATCGCCTTTGGCGGCGATCTGCGGACCGAGGCGGACTATTCCACGGTCGAAGTGCAGTGCCTGATCGTGGCCGCAGGGTCGCTGGATTGCTGGGACGATCCGCAGGGCATCATGGCCGAAGCCCAGACCTCGGGCACCGCTGCGGGGCAGCCGGTGGAGGCTGGTTGGCTGCTATGGCCGCCGATCCGCTACAGCTACAATACCATCGTCAACACCGGCGGCGTGGCGCCGGGGCCGCCTTCGGCGCAGAACTGGCTGGGGACCGACGACACGTCGCGCGATGTGGCGGCGCGGGTGATCTATGGCTTCCGGCTGTCGGTCAGCTTTGCGCTGCTGGTGACGGTGATGACCTCGGTGATCGGCATCGTGGCAGGCGCGATACAGGGGTATTTCGGCGGGCTGACCGACCTGATCTTCCAGCGCATCATCGAGCTTTGGGGATCGGTGCCGACGCTTTACGTCATCATCATCGTGACAGCGGTCTGGTCGAAAAGCTTCTGGCTGATGGTCAGTCTGATGGTGATCTTTGGCTGGACCGGACTGGTCGGCGTGGTCAGGGCCGAATTCCTGCGGGCGCGGAATTTCGAATACGTCCGCGCCGCGCGCGCCTTGGGCGTTTCGGACTGGCACATCATGTTCCGTCATGTGCTGCCGAACGCCATGGTGGCGACACTGACCTTCATGCCCTTCATCATCACCGGCACCATCGGCGCGCTTGCGACGCTGGATTATCTCGGCTTTGGTCTGCCATCGTCCGCGCCCTCGCTGGGGCAGTTGTCGCGGCAGGCGCAAGCGAACCTGCAGGCGCCGCATCTGGCCTTTACCGCCTTCTTCACCTTTGCCGTCATGCTGAGCCTTCTGGTCTTCGTCTTCGAAGGCGTGCGCGATGCCTTTGACCCCAGAAAGACCTTTAGATGAGCGTGCTTGAGGTCAAGAACCTGAAGATCAGCTTTCGGCAGGACGGGCGGCTGATCGAGGCGGTGCGAGGTGTCAGCTTCAGCGTCAACAACGGCGAGACGGTGGCGCTGGTCGGCGAAAGCGGGTCGGGAAAATCGGTCACGGCGCTTTCCACCGTCGGCCTTCTGGGCGACACGGCCGAAGTATCCGGGTCGGTCACCTATGCCGGCCGACAGATGGTGGGTGTCCCGGAACGCGAGTTGCGGAAGGTGCGGGGCAACGACATCAGCTTCATCTTCCAAGAGCCGATGACCAGCCTGAACCCGCTGCACACCATCGAAAAGCAGATGGCCGAAAGCCTGTCTCTGCATCAGGCGCTGACCGGGGCTGCGGCGCGGGCGCGGGTGATCGAGCTTTTGAACAAGGTCGGCATCCGCGACGCGGAAAGCCGCCTTGGCGCCTATCCGCATCAGCTTTCGGGCGGGCAGCGCCAGCGGGTGATGATCGCAATGGCTCTGGCGAACGGGCCGGAACTTCTGGTGGCGGATGAGCCGACGACGGCACTTGACGTGACCATTCAGGCACAGATCCTGGACCTGCTGGCCGATCTGAAGCGCACCGAAAAGCTGAGCCTTCTGTTCATCACGCACGACCTTGGCATCGTCCGCCGCATCGCCGACCGGGTTTGCGTCATGCAGGGCGGCGAGATTGTCGAACAGGGGCCGACGGCCGAGATCTTCGCCAATCCGCAGCACCCCTATACGCAAAAGCTCCTGGCCGCCGAACAGAAGGGCGGGCCGGACCCGGTGCCTGCGAACGCAGCCGAAGTTGTCCGCACCGACAACCTGCGTGTCTGGTTCCCGATCCAGAAGGGCCTTTTGCGCCGGACCGTCGGCCATGTGAAGGCGGTGAACGAGGCGACCCTTACGGTCCGGTCGGGCGAGACCATGGGCATCGTCGGCGAAAGCGGGTCGGGAAAGACCACGCTGGCGCTGGCGATCTTGCAGCTTCTGCCTGCTGCAGGGACGGTGGTCTTCATGGGAAAGGACCTGCGCGGCAGAACCGGTTCCGCCCTGCGCGGCCTGCGGCGCGAGATGCAAGTAGTTTTTCAGGACCCCTATGGCAGCCTGTCTCCCCGCCTGACGGCGGAACAGATCATCGCCGAAGGTCTAGGCGTTCACGGGGTCGATCCGGGCCGCAACCGGACCGAAATGGTGGCCGAGATCATGCGCGAGGTGGGTCTCGACCCAGCGATGATGGCGCGTTATCCGCACGAATTCTCCGGCGGGCAGCGGCAGCGCATCGCCATCGCCCGCGCGATGATCCTGCGCCCGAAACTTGTGGTGCTGGACGAACCGACCTCGGCGCTGGACATGACGGTGCAGGTCCAGATCGTTGAACTTCTGCGCGAGCTGCAGCGGAAATGGGGGCTGGCTTATATCTTCATCAGCCACGACCTGCGGGTGATCCGCGCGATGGCGCACAAGGTCATGGTGATGCAGGCGGGCGATGTGGTCGAAAAGGGCGACTGCGCGACCGTGTTTACCAACCCTAAATCCGATTATACCAAGGCTTTGATGGCGGCAGCCTTCGGACCCTGATGTGAAGCTTCTTTTCGTCCACCAGAACTATCCCGGCCAGTTCCTGTACCTTGGGCCCGAGATGCAGCGTCTGGGCCATGATGTGCGCGCGATCACTGACGCGACGAACAAGGCCGAAACGCCGGTTCCGACGCGCCGCTACAGCTTCAAGCCGGAACCCGTGGACCCCAAGGCGACTCGGCTTGGCCGCAACTACACCACGATGAGCGACCGGGGCGTGGTGGTGGCCCGTTTTGCCAGGGCGATGCGGGATCAGGGCTATGTGCCCGACGTGATCTTCGGCCATTCCGGCTGGGGCGAGACCCTGTTTCTGAAAGAGGTCTGGCCCGAGGCAAAGCTGCTGGTCTACGCCGAGTTCTATTATCGCGGCACCGGCGCGGATTCGGGTTTTGACGCCGAGTTGCAGGAGTGCGGCTTTGACCAGACGCTGATCGCGCAGGGGCGCGCGGCCTATCTGGCGCAGGCGCTGGCCCATGCCGATGCGGGACTGTCGCCGACGGAATGGCAGGCGAGCACGCACCCGCCCGCCCTGCGTCGGCAGACCGAGGTGATCTTCGACGGGGTGGACTGCGACCGGCTGGCCCCGAACCCCGCTGCCCGTTTCACCCTGCCGGATGGCCGCAGGCTTGCTCCTGGCGACGAGGTGCTGACCTTCATCAACCGCAATCTGGAGCCTTATCGCGGCTATCACATCTTCATGCGCGCCCTGCCCGACGTCATGGCCGCGCGACCGGATGCACAGGTGGTGATCGTCGGCGGAACCGAAGTTGGCTATGGCCGCAGCCCGCAGCAGGGCGGCACCTGGAAGGACCTGATCCTGGACGAGGTGAAGGACCGGCTTGACCTTGGCCGGGTCCATTTCGTGGGCAAGCTGACCTATGACCGTCTGGTTGACCTGATCCACGTCAGCCGGGTGCATGCCTATCTCACATATCCCTTCGTCCTCAGCTGGTCGATGGTCGAAAGCCTTGCCGCTGGCACGCTTGTGGTGGGATCACGGACTGCGCCGGTGCGGGAAGTCATCGAAAACGGCGTTAACGGGCGGCTGGTGGATTTCTTCGATGTGCCGGGCTGGTCTGCGGCGCTGACCGAGGCACTCGCCAAGCCAGAGGCTGATGATCACATGCGAAAGGCCGCGCGGGCGATGGTGCGGGAAAGATACGACCTCCGCTCGGTCTGCTTGCCGAAACAGATCAACCTTCTGACCCGGCTGGCGCGAGGCTAGGCGGGTTCTTCGAGGAATTCTCACCGGGGCAATCACGAACTCCGGCGCGGGGCGCCGGGGGCACCGTCTCAGACCGCCGAGGAATGCCGCGCCTGGGCGCCGTCATAGGCATCGAAGGCCCGCGCGATCATCCGGGTCAGCGGGCGGGCGCGTTCAGGGATCAAGAGCCCGTCTTCCGTCTCTTCCAGCATCGAGCCGAAACCCGCTTGGGCAGTCTGGAACAAGGCATCAATCCGATCCGTCGTGGTGTCGAAATTGGCCAGAAGTTCGGCCCGCGACACGGCGAAATCGCACATCAGCGCCTCGATGATCCGACCGCGCAGGGTGTCTTCGCCAGCAAAGCTGTGGCCCCGATGGGTGGAAAACTGCCCGGCGCGGATCGCCTTGGTATGTTCTGCCGTGCCCGAGGCGTTCTGCGCATAGCCCTGGGGAAAGCGCGAGATCGAAGAGGCGCCAAGCCCGATCAGCACCTTGGCGGGATCATCGGTGTAGCCCTGGAAATTGCGTTTCAGCGTGCCCGCCCTTTGCGCCCGGGCCATGCCGTCGTCCGGCTTGGCGAAATGGTCGATCCCGACCTCGGCGTAGCCGTCCCAGAGGAACAACTGCCGGGCGGTCTCGAACAGATCCAGCCGTTCCTGGGGCGTGGGCATGGCGTTCGAGGGGAGCATCTGCTGGCGGCGGCTCATCCACGGCACATGGGCATAGCCGTAAAGCGCCACGCGGTCGGGCGAGAGGGTCAGCAGTTTCTGCACCGAATCAGCGATACGCGGGCCGGTCTGGTGGGGCAGACCATAGAGGATGTCGGCATTCAGGCTGGTCACGCCACGGGCGCGGATGCGTTCGGCGACATCACGGGTCAGCGCGTAACCCTGTTCTCGCCCGATCGCCTTCTGGATCAGCGGATCGAAATCCTGCACCCCGATCGAGGCGCGGTTCATGCCCGCGCTGGCAAGGGCATCAAGCCGGGCGTCGTCGATTTCGTTCGGATCGATTTCGACCGAAAATTCGCCGCCTTCGGCCATCGGGGCCACGTCGTAGATGGCCTGGGCCAGAGCATGCATCAGGTCAGCGGACAAAAGAGTGGGGGTCCCGCCGCCCCAATGCAGCCGGCTAAGCCGCACCCCGCGCGGCAGGTGGTCCTGCAAAAGGGCCAGTTCAGTCTTCAGCGTTTCGACATAGGCGATGACCGGATTGTCCGAGGTGGTGCCTTGCGTCCGGCAGGCGCAGAACCAGCACAAGCGGCGGCAGAAGGGGACGTGCAGGTAAAGCGAGATCTCGCTGCCTTCGGGGATGGCCTCTATCCACTGGACGAAATTGCTCGCGCCGATTGACGTTCCGAAATGCGGCGCCGTCGGGTAGGATGTGTATCGTGGTACACGCGCATCGAAAAGTCCGAGCCGGGCAAGTTGCGGGTCATGTGTCATGCAGTTAAGCTATGCGGAAGGGGTAGTGTCCTCTCTTTGACACAGATCAATTTCGGAGTCTCGGCATGCAGGATTCGGTCCACGTCCAGTGTTCGGAATGTCCTATCCGCCATCGGGCTGTCTGCGCGCGCTGCGAGACAGATGAATTGTCGCGGCTGGAGCAGATCAAGTACTACCGCAGCTTCCAGGCCGGCCAGACCGTGGTCTGGTCAGGCGACCGGATGGAGTTCGTCGGATCGGTCGTGACCGGGATCGCCGCCCTGACGCAAACGATGGAGGACGGGCGTCGGCAGATGGTGGGTCTGCTGCTGCCGTCGGACTTCGTCGGCCGTCCGGGGCGGGCTACGGCGGCCTTCGACGTGACCGCCACCACCGATCTTGTGATGTGCTGCTTTCGCAAGAAGCCCTTCGAAGACCTGATGACCACGACGCCCAATATCGCGCAACGGCTGCTGGAGATGACGCTGGACGAACTGGACGCGGCGCGGGAATGGATGCTGCTTCTGGGCCGCAAAACCGCGCGGGAAAAGATTGCTTCGCTGATCTCGATCATCGCCCGCCGCGAGGCTTCGCAGCATTTGCGGCGGGTCACGGGCATGCTGTCGGTCGACCTGCCTTTGACCCGTGAAGAGATGGCGGATTATCTGGGGCTGACGCTGGAAACGGTCAGCCGCCAGATTTCTGCGCTGAAAAAGGATGGCGTGATCAGCCTGGAAGGCAACCGCCGTGTCAGCATTCCAAACCTCGACCGTCTGCTTGAGGAAACCGGGGACGACAGCGATGGTGGAATGCTGGTGTAGACAGTCCCGGCACGGGACATCCGATCAAGCGCTTGAAATCGTTCATCAGAATTCGGGACGCAACCTTCTGTAAAGGGCTGCCTGCCCTTCCTTCGGTGCCGCCATGCTGACCTTTCACACTTGCGACGTCTTCACCGACCGGCGTTTTTCGGGCAATCCGCTTGCCATTGTCCTGGGGGCCGACGGGCTTGCGACACCCCAGATGCAGACCATTGCGCGCGAGTTCAACCTGTCCGAAACGATCTTTGTCCAGACTCCGGCAAACCCTGCGCACACCGCCCGTGTCCGCATCTTCTTTCCAACCGCCGAAATACCCTTTGCCGGGCATCCGACCATCGGCTGTGCGATTCATCTGGCCCTGGCGGAGGCAGGCTCAGGCGATTTCGACGGCGATCTGGTGCTGGAGGAAGAGGCAGGGTTGGTGCGGGTCCGGGTCTGGCGGCGGGAAAAAGAGATCCGGGCCGAATTCGTGGCCCCGGTCGTGCCGCATGCGGTGACGGGGGCCGTCCTTGCGCCGCCAAAGCGAATTGCCGAGGCGTTGGGTCTTCGGCCCGGCGATATCGGATTTGGCGGGCATCATCCGGGGCTTTGGCAGGGTGGGCCGCGGTTCCTTTTTGTGCCGGTTGCCACCCTGGACGGGCTGGCGCGCGCGCGACCGATCGAGCCGGCCTGGTCGGAGGTGATCGGCGCCGCCGGGGTGGACAGCATGTATCTTTACGCAACGGGGACGGGATGCGCCTTCCAGGCGCGGATGTTTTCCCCCACGGCCGGTATACCAGAGGACCCTGCAACCGGATCAGCCAGCGCGATTCTGGCGGCACAATTGCTGGCCGCCGGGGTCCTGCCCGAGGGCAAGACGCAGCTGATGCTGCATCAGGGGGTCGAGATGGGGCGGCCCAGCCAGATCAGCCTGACCACGTCAGTATCGGGCGGACAGCTGACCGAGGTGCGCATTGCCGGCGGCGCAGTGCCGGTTTCCGAAGGGCAAATCCACCCGCCCGAAATCGCGGCAAACGGCTAGGCTTTCCGTGGCAACGCCGTCCGAGGGGCTCGATGCCCCAAGGACGGCGGCTGCCTCAGGTCAATGCGCCAGAAATACCGGGATCTCTGCCCTTTCCAGCATGTCGCGCGTTGCGCCGCCGAGAATCGCCTCGCGGAACCGGGAATGGCCGTAGGCGCCCATCACCAGAAGGTCGGCGTTCGATTCGCGCAAGTGGCGGACCATCACGTCCGACACGCGCGGCAGGGTGCGGGCAAGAACCGTCACCTCGGCCCGCACGCCGTGGCGGACCAGAAGCTGGCAGAGAAGGCCGCCAGGGTCGGACCGTTCCGGGCCGTGGGTGGGCGGGTCAATCACCAGAATCGTCACGTTTTCAGCGCGACGCAGGAAAGGCATCGCCCGGCGTGCGGCCACCAGCGACTCACGGGTCTGGTTCCAGGCCACGACCACGCGGCGCGGATCGGCGGAGGCCATGCCCTTGTCTGGCACCACCAGTACCGGCGCCATTCCTTCGAAAAGGGCCGCTTCGATGACCGCCTCATCCTCGACGCCGCGGTTTTGGCCATAGGGCAGGGGCAGTACGACCAGATCGGCGTAGCGGGCGCGGGCGGCCACGACATCGGTCAGCGCGCCAAGCTGGGTCACGGCGCTTTCGACGGCGACCCGCAGTCCGGGCGGCTGCGCCGCGATGGCCGCGTTCAGCGCCTTTTCCGAGGCGCGCGCTTCTTCTTCGGCCCGCTCCATCGCCGCTGCGATCATCACGGCGCCCGAGCCGACATAGGAATAGCCGATTTGCGTACGGTCAACCCCAAGCGCCAGAGCGTCCAGATGTGCATCCGACCGGATCGCGATCTGAGCAGCCGCGGATACTGCGGGCGGCAACCCGTAAGCCGAGGTTGCGACCGTAAGAAGGGATTTGTAGGCCATGGTGATCTCCCGTTTCCAATTTTGTTAAATTGAACCTGTGCGAAAAGCAGCGCCTTGACTAAGGTCAATGCGTCGGCAGGCAGAGGTTGACTCAAATCAAGGCGTCAAACCGCGCTGCACTGCAGACGATTGCTGGTAAGAGTGCTCGGCACTGTCCCGGGTCTTGGGGACAAAGCTGGCCAGACAGGGCGAAGGGACGCAATATGTGGGATTACTTTAAACTGATAGGGCTAGGCCTTGTCGCGGTTCTGGCCGCGATTGCGGCCAATTACGCCCGTGACCTAGCCTATCAAGTCAACGCGATCACGATGATGCTGGCTGCCGGCATCGCCTTTCTTTACGTGCTGCGGACGGCGGGGGACCCCCGGCCGAATCTGCAGCACGAATACTTTGACGGTGTGATCAGGGCCGGGGCGATTGCCACGGCCTTCTGGGGCGTCGTCGGGTTTCTGGTTGGCGTGGTGATCGCAACCCAGCTGGCCTTCCCGCAGCTGAACTTCGAGTTCCTGCAGGGCTATGGCAACTTTGGCCGGCTGCGCCCGCTGCACACCAGCGCGGTGGTCTTCGCCTTTGGCGGCAACGCGCTGATCATGAGTTCGTTCTACATTGTCCAGCGCACCAGCGCTGCGCGCCTGTTCGGCGGCAGCCTCGGCTGGTTCGTGTTCTGGGGCTGGCAACTGGTGATCGTGCTGGCGGCGACCGGCTATGTGCTGGGTGCGACCCAGGGCAAGGAATATGCGGAACCCGTCTGGTACGTCGATATCCTGATCACGGTGGTCTGGGTCGCGTTCCTGATCGCCTTCATGGGCACGCTCTTCAAGCGCAAGGAACCCCACATCTATGTGGCCAACTGGTTCCTTCTTTCGATGATCCTGACTGTGGCGATGCTCCATCTGGTGAACAACGCGGCGATCCCGGTGTCGATCTTCGGGTCGGCGCAGGTGCAACTGTACGCGGGTGTGCAGGATGCAATGGTGCAGTGGTGGTACGGTCACAACGCCGTGGGCTTCTTCCTGACCGCGGGTTTCCTTGGGATGATGTACTACTTTGTCCCCAAGCAGGCTGAACGGCCGGTCTACAGCTACAAGCTGTCGATCATCCACTTCTGGGCGCTGATCTTCCTTTATATCTGGGCCGGTCCGCACCATTTGCATTACACTGCGCTGCCTGACTGGGCCTCGACCCTTGGCATGGTGTTCTCGGTCATCCTGTGGATGCCGTCCTGGGGCGGCATGATCAACGGCCTGATGACGCTGTCGGGCGCCTGGGACAAACTGCGCACCGATCCGATCATCCGGATGATGGTGGTTTCCATCGGCTTTTACGGCATGTCGACCTTCGAGGGCCCGATGATGAGCATCAAGGCCGTCAACAGCCTGTCGCACTACACCGACTGGACCATCGGCCATGTCCATTCCGGCGCCCTTGGCTGGAACGGCATGATCACCTTCGGCGTCCTTTACTACCTGGTGCCGCGCCTGTGGAACCGCGAGCGTCTGTACAGCCTGTCGCTGGTCAGCTGGCACTTCTGGTTGGCCACCATCGGGATCGTTCTTTATGCCTCGTCCATGTGGGTCACCGGCATCATGGAAGGCCTGATGTGGCGCGAAGTCGATGCAAACGGGTTCCTGGTGAACGCCTTTGCCGACACGGTGAAAGCGAAGTTCCCGATGTATGTGGTGCGGGCGCTGGGCGGGGGGCTGTTCCTGACCGGAGCTTTGATCATGTGCTACAACTTGTGGATGACGGTGCGCGCGCAGCCCCAGCGGGTTACGCGGCACTCGGCCGTCCCGGCGGAATGAGGAGACGGGACAATGGCTTTTCTTGATAAACACAAGGTCATCGAGACCAACGCGATGCTGCTGATGATCCTGTCGCTGCTGGTGGTGACCATCGGGGGGATCGTGCAGATCGTGCCGCTGTTCTACCTGGAGAACACGATCGAAAAGGTGGACGGCGTGCGTCCCTACACGCCGCTGGAGCTGGCAGGGCGCGACATCTACATCCGCGAGGGGTGCTATGGCTGCCATAGCCAGATGATCCGCCCGATGCGCGACGAGGTGGAGCGGTATGGCCACTACTCGCTGGCGGCCGAGTCGATGTATGACCGGCCGTTCCAGTGGGGGTCCAAACGCACCGGGCCGGATCTGGCCCGCGTGGGGGGGCGCTATTCTGACGAATGGCATCAGGACCACTTCACGAACGCCAAGTCCGTGGTGCCGGAATCGGTGATGCCGCCCTATGGCTTCCTTGCGTCGAACGTCATCGACGGGCGCTATATCCAGGATGTCGTGGCCACGCACCGGATGACTGGTGTGCCCTACAGCGACGAGATGGTCGAAAACGCTCTTGCGGACTTCACCGCGCAGGCCGACCCCTTGGGCGACGCGTCGGGGCTGGAGGAACGCTATGGCGAGGCTGCCTTCGGCACGCCGGTCAACGTGCGCAACTTCGACGGCCGGCCCGAGCTGACCGAGATGGACGCCCTGATCGCCTACATGCAGGTCCTTGGCACGATGGTCGATTTCTCGACCTTCACGCCTGTGGCGAACCGGTAAGGGGGCAAGAATGGAAACCTATTCCTTTCTGCGCAACCTGGCCGACAGCTGGTTCCTTCTGGCCATGATGCTGGGCTTTCTGGGGCTGTGCGTCTGGGCCTTCAGGCCCGGCAGCCGCAAGACCCATGACGAGCTTGCAAACTCGATCTTCCGCAACGACGACCGTCCTGCGGAAGCCAACCCTGCCAAGAAGGAGGCATAGGCCATGTGCGCCAAGCCAGTAAAGAAAGAGCCGCGGCAGGTAGAGACGACCGGCCACCAATGGGACGGCATCGAGGAACTGAACAACCCGCTGCCGCGCTGGTGGGTCTGGGTGTTCTATGCCACGATCGTCTGGGGGATCGGCTATACGGTCGCCTACCCGGCCTGGCCCTTGATCACGGCGGCCACGCCGGGGCTGCTGGGTGCCTCGACCCGTGCCGATGTCGCGGCCGAGATTGCCCGGGTGGACGCGGCTAACGCAGAGATCAAGGCAAAGCTGGTGGCCGCCGACCTGAATGCCATTGAGGCCGATGCCGACCTTGCCACCTATGCCGAACGGGCTGGGTCGGCGGTGTTCCGCACCAATTGCACGACCTGCCACGGGTCGGGCGCGGCCGGATTCGAAGGGAAGGGTTATCCGAACCTTCTGGACGATGACTGGCTTTGGGGCGGTACGATGGAGGACATTTATCTGACGATCACAAACGGCATCCGCAACACCACCGACCCCGAGGCTCGTTATTCGGAAATGCCGAAGTTCGGGGTGGACGAACTGCTGGATGAAACCCAGATCGGGCAGGTCACGGAATATGTGCTTGGCTTGTCGGGACAGGACAATGACGCCGCCATGGCCACCGATGGCGCGGTGATCTTTGCTGAAAACTGCGCGGCCTGCCACATGGCGAACGGGTCGGGCGACAGGACGCAGGGCGCTCCGGCGCTGAACGATGCAATCTGGCTTTATGGCGGTACGCGGGAGGCGATAACCGAAACCATCTACAAGGCGCGTTTCGGGGTGATGCCGAACTGGAACGCCCGGCTGACCGAGGACGAGATTCGCGCCGTGACCTTCTATGTCCATAGCCGGGGCGGGGGCGAGTAGGCCCCGCAAGCCTCTTTGCGCCGGGCGGCCGTCCCGCCGCCTGGCGCAACTGCAAGACCCCCGGAGCCACATGTGACCCAGCAAGACGACGACCAGCCAAGCCTTTACGCCGCCCGCGAGCCGATCTTTCCGCGGCGGGTGAAGGGCACGTTCCGGACGCTGAAGTGGTGGCTTCTGGGGCTGATGCTTGGCATCTATTACATCACGCCCTGGCTGCGCTGGGACCGTGGGCCAAGCCTGCCGGATCAGGCGGTGCTGCTGGACCTGGCGAACCGGCGGTTCTTCTTTTTCATGATCGAGATCTGGCCGCACGAGTTCTATTTCGTCGCGGGGCTGTTGATCATGGCGGGTCTCGGCCTGTTCCTCTTCACCAGCGCGGCCGGGCGGGTCTGGTGCGGCTATGCCTGCCCGCAGACCGTCTGGACCGACCTCTTCATCCTGGTCGAACGCTGGATCGAAGGCGACCGAAACGCTCGCCTGCGCCTGCACCGGCAAGCCTGGAGCGCCGAGAAGATCCGCAAGCGGACGATCAAGTGGACGGTCTGGTTCCTGATCGGGCTGGCGACGGGCGGGGCTTGGGTGTTCTATTTCACCGATGCGCCGACCCTGTTGCGCGATCTTGTCACCCTGCAGGCCCATCCGGCGGCCTATATCACCATGCTGATCCTGACGCTGACGACCTTCGCCTTCGGCGGCTTCGCGCGGGAACAGATCTGCATCTACGCCTGCCCCTGGCCACGCATCCAGGCCGCGATGATGGACGAGGACACCATCACCGTCGGCTACCGCGACTGGCGTGGAGAGCCGCGCGGCAAGCTGGGCACCGAAGGCGCTGGTGACTGCATCGACTGCATGGCCTGCGTGAACGTCTGCCCGATGGGCATCGACATCCGCAATGGCCAGCAACTGGCCTGCATCACCTGCGGGTTGTGCATCGACGCCTGCAACGACGTGATGGACAAGATTGGCAAGCCGCGCGACCTGATTGGCTATCTCGCTTTGACCGATGAAGTGCGGGAACGCGCGGGCCAGCCACCGAAAAACGTCTGGGCGCACGTGTTCCGGGTGCGGACCGTGCTTTACACCGTGCTTTGGGCTGGAGTAGGCGTCGGCCTTGTCGTAGCACTTTTCATGCGGTCGCCCATCGACGTGAACGTGACACCGGTCAGGAATCCGACTTTCGTGACGCTGTCGGATGGCAGCATCCGCAACGCCTATGACCTCCGCCTGCGCAACATGGATGGCGAGGACGCGCGCTTTACCATTGCCGTGACTTCGGACGCGATCGTGGTGCTGTCGCTTGAAGGGGCGGACGGGCTGACCGTGACCGTCCCAGCGAACGAGACGATGTCGCAGCGGGTCTACCTGACCGCGGCCCCCGGAACGCGGGCGGCGGTCGAGGACCGGACCGATGTGCGCATCTGGGTCGAGGAACAGGGCACCACGAACCGCGTGTATCATGATACGATCTTCAACGGGAAGGAAGACTGAGATGGCCGAACTGACGGGCAGGCATGTGTTCGTGATCACCGTCAGCGCTTTTGCGGTGATCATCGGGGTCAACCTTTTTCTGGCGGTTAAGGCCGTAAGTACCTTCCCGGGGCTTGAGGTTCAGAACTCGTACGTCGCAAGCCAGGGGTTCAACGAACGCAAGGTCGCGCAAGAGGCGCTGGGCTGGCAAATGGCGCCCAGCTATGTCGATGGCCGGATCGAGCTGGCCTTTACCGACCGCGACGGGCTGCCGGTGCGGGTTCAGGAGTTGCAGGTTCTGATCGGCCGCACGACATCGACCGTCGACGACGCGTGGCCTGCGTTTCAGTGGATGGGTGACGTCTATTCAGCCGATCTGGACCTTGCCCGTGGCAAATGGATGGTGAAGGTCACCGCCTTGTCCAGCGAAGGCACGCTGTTCGAACGGCGTTCCGAACTTTTCGTGCGAGGCTGAGGCGATGACCCTGGTCGAAGACTTCGGGCGCACGCCGGTCTCGGCCTGCCCGGCCTGTGCCGCAGCCCCGGCTGCGGAGCGGATTGCTGCGCTGCGGACGGATCGTGATGCGCGGATCATGCTTTCGCTGCCGGCGGCGCATTGTGCGGCCTGCATCTCGACCGTTGAAGGCGCCCTTGCCGCAGTGCCAGGGGTTCGGTCCGCCCGGGTGAACCTGACGCGGAAGCGGGTCAGCATAGATGCCGCCCCGGACGTGACGCCCGCAGAATTGATTGCCGTCCTTGCCGCCAACGGGCAGGAGGCGCACGAGCTTGACCCCGGCCTTCTGAATGCGACCGAGACTGATCGTCAGGGACGTGATCTTCTGATGCGGCTGGGGGTGGCGTTCTTTTCGATGATGAACGTGATGCTTCTTTCGGTCGCCGTGTGGTCAGGGGCCGAGGCCGCAACGCGCGACCTCTTTCACTGGATTTCAGCTTCGATTGCCCTTCCAACGGTAATCTTTGCCGGGCAGCCGTTCTTCCGGTCAGCCTGGGCCTCGCTGCGGGCCGGGCGGCTGGGGATGGACGTGCCGATTTCGCTGGCGCTGATCCTGGCATCGTCGATCTCGGTTTATGAAACCTGGATGTCGGGCAAACACGCCTATTTCGATGCCGCCGTAATGCTGGCCTTCTTCCTGCTGCTAGGTCGCTATCTGGATCACCGCACCCGCGCGGTGGCGCGGTCCGCAGCCGAGGAATTGGCCGCCTTGGAAGTGCCTCGCGCCATTGTCATCGAGGAGGGGGTCGAGGTTGAGCGTGCAATTTCCGCTATCAATCCGGGCGATACGGTGCTGGTTCGCCCGGGCGCAAGGATGCCGGTCGATGGCGTGGTGATCCATGGCGCGTCGGAAGTGGACCGCAGCCTGCTCACCGGGGAAAGCCTGCCAGTACAGGCGGGGATCGGCACGCTGGTCAGCGCCGGCGAGGTGAACCTGACCGGCCCCCTGAGCCTGCGGGTGACCGCGGCAGGCAAGGACAGCTCGCTTCACCGAATGGCCGATCTGGTGGCCGTCGCCGAAGGGGCCAAGACGCGCTACACCAGCCTCGCCGACCGGGCGGCAAGGCTCTATTCACCGCTGGTGCATATCCTTTCATTCAGCGCCTTTGGCTATTGGATGTGGGCGACTGGCGGCGATCTGCGCTTTGCCATCAACATCTCGGCGGCCGTGCTGATCATCACCTGCCCTTGTGCGCTCGGCCTCGCAGTGCCTGCGGTCATCACCTCGGCCAGTGGCAAGCTCTTTCGCAGGGGCCTGCTGATCAAGGATGGCACTGCTCTGGAACGGCTGGCCGAGGTTGACGCGGTGATCTTCGACAAGACCGGAACCCTGACTCTTGGTGTCCCGGAACCGGTGGCGCTGTCCAGCCACCCGGCAGAAGCGTTGGCCGTTGCCGCTGCCCTTGCAGCCGGGTCGTCGCATCCGCTGGCGCGGGCCCTGGCGGGAGGGGCGCTGACGGACGGCGTGACCCCGGCCAGGCTGGAGGATATTCGCGAAGTGCCGGGGCATGGGATCGAGGGCGTCCGGAACGGCAAGGTCGTCCGGTTGGGCCGGGCCGATTGGTGCGGGGCAAAGGCCCTGCCGCAGACCGCCACCTACCTGAACCTTGACGGTCAGACCCATGCCTTCGCCTTCACCGACCGTCCCCGCCCCGGTGCCGCCGAGGCGGTGGCTGCGTTGCAGGCCGCTGGCATGCGGGTGGAGCTTTTGTCCGGCGATAGCGAAGCCCCTGTCCGGGAACTGGCAGCGCGGCTTGGGATCACCCACTGGCGGGCGGGCGTTCTGCCCGCAGAGAAGGCCGCCCGCGTGGCCGCCCTGTCGGCCGAGGGTCGCCGTGTCCTGATGGTCGGCGACGGGCTGAACGACACGGCGGCGCTGGCGGCGGCGCATGTGTCGATCAGCCCTGCCACGGCGCTGGATGCGGCGCGGGTGGCGTCGGACATCGTGCTTCTGGGGCAGGATATGGCGCCGATTGCGGATGCGGTCCGGATCGGCCGCCAGTCGACACGTCGGATGGTGGAGAACTTCCTGATCTCGGGCGGCTACAACGTCGTGGCGGTGCCGCTGGCGCTGGTCGGCATGGCAACGCCGCTGGCGGCGGCCTTGGCGATGTCGTTGTCGTCGATCACGGTTTCATTGAACGCGATGCGGTTGAAGTAGATGGAAATCCTGGCAATCCTGATCCCGGTGTCGCTGCTTCTGGGCGGAATTGGGCTTGCGGCGTTTTTCTGGGCGATGAAAACCAAGCAGTTCGATGACCCGGAAGGCGATGCGCAACGGATCCTGACGAAGGAATGGGACGACCACCCGAAGCCCTGAGCCGCCAAAATCCTTCGAAGGATTTTGCAAATCTTTTCGAAAAGATTTGCGCGTCAAACGTCAGGCGATGGCGACAGTAGCTGATTGCAGCCCGTCGATTTCCACCTTGCAGGTGTCGCCCCGGTTCAGCGCGCCGACGCCTGCGGGGGTGCCCGTGAAGATCAGGTCGCCCGCCGACAGGCTGACCAGTTGCGAGAGCGCGGCGATGATTGCGGCGGGGGACCAGATCATGTCCGAAAGCCGCGCCTCTTGCCGCAAGGCGCCGTTCACCGTGCAGCGCAGCATCGCGTCGGGCATCGGACCGGGGCGGATCGCCCCGACGACAGCGGATTTGTCGAAGCCCTTGGCCATATCCCAGGGCCTGCGCGCGGCTTTTGCTTCGGCTTGAAGGTCGCGGCGGGTCAGGTCATTGCCGGTCGCATGGCCCCAGATCATCGCCGGGGCATCGGCCTCGCTCACCATGGCTCCGTTCTTGCCGATGGCAAGGACCAGTTCCGCCTCGTGGTGCAGGTTGGTGGTGGCGGGCGGATAGGGAATCCGGCTGCCGCTTTCCACAATGGCATCGGCGGGCTTGGAAAAGAAGAACGGCGGTTCCTTGCCGGAATCGCCCCCCATCTCTTTCGCGTGATCGGCATAGTTGCGCCCGACGCAGAAGATGCGGCGGATCGGGAAGCGTTCGGCCCGGCCGGTGACCGGCAGGGTGACGGTGGGCAGGGCGGGAAAGACCAGCGCGACCACCTTAGCCCCCCACGGTTTCGCAAGGCACAGCGCGGGCGCGCAGGCGGCGACAGGCCAGTTCCGCCTGGTCTTCGGTCAAGCCCATGAAGCTTGCCCGCCAGGCGCCACCCGCCTGGCTGGTTCTGCGCAGGCCCTCGTTCAGCGTGGCGCTTTCGGCCAGAGCGGTCTTCAGCAGCGCCCGCTCGGCCTCATAACGCGATGGGTATTTGCCGACGTTCACCCCGAACTGGCGCCCGCCCGACGTGGACAACACCACCACGACCTCTGGCGTTTCTTCGGCTGGCGCTTCGGCCACCTCGACGGTGTCGAAGATCGGGGCCTTGCGGCTCGGCCGCGGGGCGGTGACGTTGGCTGCCACAGGCGTGGCATCCGGGGGGGAGATGGCGGTGGCACCGGCGACGGTTTCGACGTCGGTGATGTCGCCAAGCAGGGGTTGGGCGGCAAGGTCTTCCACCATTTCCCCGGTGCCGGGGTCAGTCACCACCGGCTCGGGTGCGGCTGCGGCCAGAAGGATTTCCTCGGTCGGGGCGACTTCCAACGCGGTTTCCGGGGCGGCCTCACCCTCTTTTCGTGCCTTCGGCTTCAGGCTGGCAAGTGCGGCGTCGGCGACAATGGTTTCCGGCACGGTTTCGGGGACGGCTTCGGGCGCAAGGGCGGCAAGTGCCGTTTCCGGGATGGGTGCAGCGGCGGTGCCTGCCGGCGGAGCCCCGGCGGCAAGGGCTGCGGCCTGCGCCTCAAGCGACCCGTCGGGCAGGGCTGCCGGATTGGCGAGGGCCGCAGTCGGGGCAGCTTTGGCCACGAGGATTTCCCCAGGCATCGCCGCTGCGACGACCTCGGGCAGAAGTGTCTCGACCGGCTCTTCGACCGAGGCTATCGCCTCGGCCTGGAATTCCAGCGTGCCTTCCGGGGCCGGCTCAGCGGTCGCTTCGGCGAGCGCACCGGCGATCCCTTCGGCCATGGCAATAGCCACGGCGTCCGGAACAGCAGGCGCATCTGGACGTGCTTTGGGCCGGGGCGATGCTTTCACCTCGCCCGAGACGCGGATGGTCTTGGCGGCCCCGCCTTCGGCGTCAAGCTCGTCGATATTGGGCTCAGCCGAGGCGATCAGCGAGTCGTCCGGCAGGGTGGCGGGTGCCTGGGGCGGCTGTTCCTTGACGCCGTTCTTCGCAGCACCAAAGCCGATGTCCATCAGGTCCTTCATCTTGGCGTTGCGGTTCGCGGTCGAGGTGCCGCCGAACACGGTCGCTATGATCCGCTTGTCGCCGCGCACGGCCGAGGCGGTCAGGTTGAAGCCGGCGGCCGAGGTGTAGCCGGTCTTGATCCCGTCAGCGCCTTCATAGGCGTCCAGAAAGCGCGAGTTCGTGTTGGTTACCGTGGCCATGCCCGCATCTGCGGTGCGGCGCGAGAAGATATTGTAATACTGGGGAAAATCGTAAAACAGGTGCCTGCCCAGAGTATTCATGTCGCGCGCTGTGGACAGGTGCCCTTCCGCCGTCAGCCCGTTGGCGTTGCGGAAGGTGGTGCCCGTCATGCCCAGTTGCTTGGCCGTACGGGTCATGCGCTTGGCGAAGGCCTTGTAGTCGCCGCTGATACCGTCGCCGATGGCCGCAGCCGCGTCATTGGCCGACTTCACCGCCGCTGCGCGGATCAGATAGCGAAGTGCGATCTTCTGGCCCGGCTTCAGCCCAAGGCGCGAAGGCGGCTGCGAGGCCGCGTACTTCGTCACGGTGACCTTGGTATCCAGCGAAATGCGCCCGGCCTCGATCTCCTGGAAGGCGATGTAAAGCGTCATCATCTTGGTCAGCGACGCCGGGTGCAGCCTCGCATCCGCGTTCTGTTCGTAGAGCACCTCGCCGGTCCGTGCGTCCATCACGATGGCAGCAAAGGGCGCCGCGTGAAGCGGGTTTGTCACCAGTACTGAGAACGCCACGAAAAGCACGAAAACTGCGCGAAGAATCCGCCCGAAAAGCGATGCCACGTCGCCCATCCCTTTGCCTGTGCGGCCCGAATTTCCGGTGCCGATTTTCTGCCTCAGACCAAAGGCTAGCACAGCGGATCGAATCCGAAAACCCAAAAAATCCAATGGCTTTCCCCGTATAGCTCATGCAGTTGCCCGGATGCAGCACTGCGCCTGTCGGTTGGCCATATATTGCGCAGATGCGAAAGCCGGGCGCTACCGGTTGTGCGGGATCTTCAGGCTGGCAACAAGGTCGGGAAGCCCGCCCAGACCCGCAAGCGCGTGAAACCGCTGGTGGTCTGTCGGCGGTTCGGCGGCTTCAAGCGCCCAGATCATGCCATGCGGCACATGCACGCCCCATGCCCCTGCCGCCAGTGCCGGGATCACATCCGATTTCAGCGAGTTGCCAACCATCATTGCCTGATCGGCGCCGGTTCCATGCCGGGCGAAGATCGTCCGGTAGGTGGCGGGGGTCTTGTCCGACACGATCTCGACCCCGTCGAACAGGTCCCCCAGCCCCGATTGCGCCAGTTTGCGTTCCTGATCCAGAAGGTCGCCCTTGGTGATCAGCACCACCCGATATTCGACTGCCAGCGCCGTCACCGTGGCGCGCGCCTGCGGCAAGAGCTCGATCGGGTGTTCCAGCATCTCGCGGCCCGCAGCGATCAATTCGCCTATCACGGTTGCGGGGACGCGACCGCCGGTCACCTCGATCGCCGTTTCGATCATCGACAGGGTGAAGCCCTTCACCCCGAAGCCGTAGTGGCCAAGGTTGCGCCTTTCGGCTGCCTCCAGCCGTTCGGCCAAATGATCGGCCTCGGCATGATCGGCCAGAAGACCGGTAAAACGGTCCTGAGTCAGGCGAAAGAACGTCTCGTTCTGCCAAAGCGTATCGTCTGCGTCGAATCCGATTGTGGTCAGCATGTCCTGTCCCTTTGGCCCGCGCGAACGCCGCCCCTTTTCGTCAGCCCAGAAAAGGCTATAATTTGAGCATCCGGTGCAACCCCCGAATCCAGATGGAGCATGTTTCCCCGTGTCGTCACGCCCGCTGACCATGTCTGACAAGACCGACGGCCCGGGCCAGGACACGTCCATTCTGACCAAGACCAAGACCAAGACCGAACGCCCGCCATTGTACAAGGTCATGCTTCTGAACGACGATTACACACCGATGGAATTCGTCGTGCATGTGTTGGAGCGGTTTTTCGGGCTTAATCATGCCCAGGCGTTCGATATCATGCTGACCGTTCACAAGAAGGGGCTTGCCGTGGTTGGCGTGTTTTCGTTTGAGGTGGCCGAAACCAAAGTCGCGCAGGTGATGGATTTCGCGCGCCGCCACCAGCACCCGCTGCAATGCACGATGGAAAGAGAGTGACCCGCCATCGCCCATCGGAAAGGGCCTGAGGGGTTTCGGCCCCTGCCCATGCGATCCGCTCGCCTGACATTGGCGCTGGACACCGGCGCGCTGACCCTTCCGGCTGAGGGACGCATTGCCGTCTACCGCCCGCGTATGGGCGATGACCTTTCATCCCTTCCTCAAGACCGGGTGACGGTGCGGACCGGCTTCAAGCCGGACCACGACCACTTCGCCAGGACCTATTCGGTCGCCCCCGCCCCGCCCTATGCGGCGGCGCTGGTCTGCCTGCCCCGGTCGCGCGAAGCGGCGCGGGCGCTGATTGCCCAGGCGGCGGCCGAGGTTCGGCCCGGTGGCCCGGTCGCCGTGGATGGGCAAAAGACCGACGGGATCGACACCGCGCTGAAGGATCTGCGCGCAAGGGTGGAGCTGTCGGAAAGCCTGTCGAAGGCGCATGGCAAGTTCGCGAGTTTTGCGGCAGGGCCGGACCTGTCCGATTGGGCAGCGCGCCCGCGCGAGATCGAGGGTGGGTTCCAGACCCTGCCCGGCATCTTTTCGGCCGATGCGCCGGATCGTGGGTCGGTTCTGCTGGCGGCAGCGCTGCCGGCCAAGTTCGGCGGGAAGGTCGCCGATCTGGGCGCAGGGTGGGGTTACCTCGCACGGGCGATTCTTGCACATCCCGGAGTCAAGCGGCTGGATCTGGTCGAGGCCGAGGCCGATGCGATTGCCTGCGCGCGGGTGAACGTCAGCGACCACCGCGCCCGCTTTCACTGGGCCGATGCCACGACATTCCGGCCCGAGACGCTGCTGGACGCTGTGGTGATGAACCCGCCCTTCCATTTCGGGCGCGAGGCTGATCCCGGACTTGGTGCGGCATTTATCCAGGCCGCGCGGCGGATGCTGGCGCCGAATGGATCGCTGTGGTTGGTGGCGAACCGCCACCTGCCCTATGATGCCGCCCTGTCTGACGCATTCCTGGAACACCGCGAGGTCACCGGCGACAACGGTTTCCGCGTGATTCATGCCATCAAGCCCAGACGGGCGAAACCCTGACCAAATCCGGAGCCAGCTGATGTCCTTTTCCGTTTCCGGCAAGACTGCCATCGTCACCGGCGCTGCAGCGGGCATCGGCCTGGCCATCGCGCGGCATCTGCTCGACAAGGGGGCGAACGTGATGTTCGCCGACATTGATGAAGACCGGCTGGAGGACGAGGTCGGCGAAGAGGCGCGCGGGGAAGGTCCGGTCCGGATGTTCGCCGGCGACCTGACCGAAAAGCTGACGATTGCAAACCTCTTGTCCGCCACGATCGATGCCTTTGACCGGGTGGACATCCTGGTCAACGCCAACCGCAAGATGGTGGTGTCCGACATCCTGTCGCCCGAAGCAGACGGGGTCGAGGAGCTTTGGCGGCAGAACGTGCTCACCGCGCTGCGGATGTCGCAGATGACGGCAAAGCGGATGATCCAGCACGCCGCCCGTACCGAGGCCGAGGCAGGCAGCATGGTCGGCACCATCATCAACATATCATCGATCACCGCCCGGACGACCCGACCCGAGCTTCTGGGGTATTCCATGGCCTCGGCGGCGATGGACCAGATGACGCGGTCCTTGGCGGTGGGGTTGGCGTCAAAGGGCATCCGGGTAAATGCCGTAGCCTTCGGATCGGTAATGAGCGCCAGCCTGCAGGCGGCCTTGAAGGACATCCCCGACTACCGGGCCGAGATCGCCGCAGCCACCCCGTTGCAACGCATCGCCGCCCCTGCGGAACTTGCGGAAACGGTGCAGTTTCTTGCCTCGGACGCGTCTGGGTTCATCACCGGGCAGGTGATTGCGGTGGACGGCGGCCGCAGCATTCTGGACGCGGTGCCCGCGCCGGCCCACTGATTATTCCGGGTATTCCGCTTTGCACTGCGCGATCACAGCCTCGGCCTTGCGGGCAAGCTCCTTGCGCTTGATCTTCAGGCTTTCCAGCTTGCGCGCCTCTTCGGTGAGGTCGATCGCTTTGGGCCGGGTTTCGGTCACGGCGCGCTCTTCAAGGCACAGGCGCGGCGGAGCCGGGGGCGCGCCGGGGATCTGGGGCTGCGGGCAGTAGTCCCAGTAATCCTCGTAAACCGTGACTTGTTCCAGCGCATAGCCGCGGTCCAGGTTGCGTTCTGTTTCGTCGATCAGCCGGTCGACGATGCGCAGGTCGCGGGTGTTGCGGTTGATGCATTGTTCCTGCGGTGTCCCGCAAGCGGCAAGTAGGGCAAGTGCTGGAAGTGTCAGGCGTTTCATCGGGCGATCCTCAGGCGATGGCAAGCGGCGCTAAGGGATGCTAGGCATGGCGCGACAGCAGTTGGAGACGACAGGATGACCGATCCCTTTGCCAGTCGCAAGGCGCGCGCGGCGACGTGGTTCCATACCTTGCGCGACCGGATCGTTGCGGCTTTCGAGGCCCTGGAGGACCGCTTTGCCGACGGATCTCCGGGCCGGTTCGAGGTGTCGCCTACCACCCGCGCCGATGGCGGCGGCGGGCTGATGAGCGTGATGCGCGGCGGCAAGGTGTTCGAGAAGGTCGGCGTCAACTGGTCCGAGGTGCATGGCACCCTGGGCGAGCGGGCGCAGAAGGCGATGGCGGCCCGGGGCGTGCCCGGCATGGCGGAAGACCCGCGCTTCTGGGCCAGCGGCATTTCCCTGGTGGCGCATATGGTCAACCCGCATGCCCCGGCCGTTCACATGAACACGCGGATGTTCTGGACCCCGGGCGTGTCCTGGTTCGGGGGCGGGTCCGACCTGAACCCGGCGATCGAATACCCCGAGGATACCGCCCATTTCCACGCCGAGATGCGCCGCGCCTGTGACGCGCACTCGCCCGACTATTACCCGCGTTTCAAGGCCTGGGCCGATGAGTACTTCTTCGTGCCGCACCGGGGCCGTGCCCGTGGGGTCGGTGGGATATTCTACGACGATCTGAACACCGGCGACTGGGAGGCGGATTTCGCCTTTACGCAATCGGTCGGCAGCGCCTTTCTGCCCGCCTTCCTGCCCCTTGCAGAAGCCCGCAGCCGCACGCCTTTCACCGAAGCCGACCGTGAGGTGCAGCTGATCCACCGCGGGCTTTATGCAGAATACAACCTCGTCTACGACCGGGGCACCAAGTTCGGGCTTGAGACCGGGCATGACGCGAATGCGGTGCTGATGAGTCTGCCCCCGATCGCAAAGTGGACCTGACGCCCGCACCATAGGGATAGCAGTATGGCCGACATCACCGTGAAAGCCGCCTACGGGTCGGTCGTCGAGGACGAAGGGGTCCTCTTCGTCGGCTTCGCCGCGGGCGAGGAGGAAGACGAGGGCTATGTCCTGTTCCGTCAGCCGGTCGGTGGCGGGCCGGTCTGGTTCGAGGTGAACGATGAAACCTTCGGCGCCGAGGACGCGGTCGAGGCGGTGAAAGCCGGGCCGAAAGGTCTTGAGATCACCTTGAAACCCGGGCTGGCGGCGACTTTCGGCTGGGCAGGATCGGTCGCGGTCCGGATTGGTCCCGGTTGCGAAGATGCCGACGCGGCGCGGGAGGCGTTGCAGCAGATGCTGGGGCCAGTCTGGCAAGAGTAGCCCGTCGCTTCGATTGCGGCTTGTCTTAAGTTTCATGGCGTTGTTACTTAACTGTTACATACCGTCGCCATCAAAGGGCCGCGAGAGCCTCTTGGCGACGGACGCTGCACCATTAATCCACCTGGGAGAATTCCAATGCTGAAAAGAAACATCCTCTGCATGACGACAAGCCTTGCCGTCTTGATCTCGGCCGGTACAGCCTCGGCGCAGACCATGGCCGAAATCGAAGCCGCTGCAAAGGCCGAGGGCATGCTGTCTACCATCGCGCTGCCGCATGACTGGTGCGGCTATGGCGACGTGATTGCCGGGTTCAAGGCGAAGTACCCCGAAATCAGCGTGAACGAGCTGAACCCCGACGCCGGTTCGGCCGACGAGATCGAGGCCGTGAAGGCCAACAAGGACAACAAGGGCCCGCAGGCTCCGGACGTGCTGGACGTGGGTCTGGCTTTCGGGCCGCAGGCCAAGGCCGAGGGTCTGATCCAGCCCTACAAGGTTGCGACCTGGGATGAGATCCCGGAAGGTGTGAAGGATGCGGAAGGCTACTGGTACGGCGACTACTATGGCGTGATGTCGTTCCTGGTGAACAAGGACCTGGTCGAGAACGTCCCGCAGGACTGGGCCGATCTGCTGAAGCCGGAATATGCCGGTCAGGTGGCGCTGGCAGGCGATCCGCGCGCGTCGAACCAGGCGATCCTGGCGGTGCTGGCCGCCGGCATGTCGACCGGCGCCGCGCCGGGAGACGCCGCTGGCAAGGCGGGGCTTGAGTTTTTCAAGGCGCTGAACGATGCCGGCAACTTCGTCCCGGTCATCGGCAAGGCCGGAACGCTGGCCCAGGGCACCACGCCGATCGTCATCATGTGGGACTATAACGCGCTGGCCGCCCGTGACACGCTTGCCGGCAACCCGCCGGTCGAGGTCGTGGTGCCTGCGTCGGGCGTTCTGGCCGGGGTCTACGTCCAGGCGATCAGCGCCTATGCGCCGCAGCCGAATGCCGCGAAGCTGTGGATGGATTACATCTACAGCGACGAAGGGCAGCTTGGCTGGCTGAAGGGCTATTGCCACCCGGCGCGCTTCAACGCGATGGCCGCTGCCGGCAAGATCCCGCAGGACCTCTTGGACGCGCTGCCCCCGGCTGCCGCCTATGAGGCTGCCTACTTCCCGACGCTGGAAGAAGTCGACGCGAACAAGGCCGCCGTGACCGGTGGCTGGGATGCCGTCGTCGGCGCCAACGTCGAATGATCTGATCGTCTGCCCCGGGTTTTCGGCCCGGGGCAGGCATTTCGTTCAGGTGGCCGTCAGAGCCGCCGGTCTTCAGGGGGAATCATGGCGAAGGACAAGGTCCGGCGCGCGGAGCGCAGGCTGCCGCTGGAATGGCTGGGCATCTTGCCCTTTGCAATCTTTTCCGTCCTGTTCCTGATTCTGCCGACCATGCGCATCGTGACCGGCGCCTTCCAGTCGCCCGACGGCGGCTTTACCTTGCAGAACCTTGCCGATCTGAACACGGCGTCGATCCGCAGCGCCTATTGGACCTCGATCAAGCTAAGCCTGATTTCGGCGGGCCTTGGCTGCGCCATCGGGTTTGCCATGGCGGCGGCCGTGATCTTCGGCGGGCTGCCAAAGGGCGTGCGGTCGCCGCTCCTGACGTTCTCGGGCGTGGCGTCGAACTTTGCCGGCGTGCCGCTGGCCTTTGCGTTTATCGCCACGCTGGGCCCGGTGGGTCTGATCACGGTCTGGCTGAAGACCGAATTCGGCATCAACTTGCGCGCCATGGGGTTCAACCTCTTGTCCTTCTGGGGACTGGTGATCACCTACCTCTTCTTCCAGATCCCGCTGATGATCCTGATCATCACCCCGGCGCTTGACGGGCTGAAGCGCGAGTGGCGCGAGGCGGCTGCGGTCCTTGGCGCAACTACGGCGCAATACTGGCGGATGGTGGCCTTGCCCATCCTGTTCCCATCCCTGCTGGGGACTTTCGCGCTGCTTTTCGCCAACGCTTTCGGCGCGGTGGCCACGGCATTTGCCCTGACCGGGCCGCAGTTGAACATCGTGCCGATCAAGCTTTTCGCGCAGATCCGGGGCGATGTGCTGGGCAACCCGAACCTTGGTTATGCGCTTGCCTTCGGCATGATCCTGATCACGGTGGTCGCAAACACCATCTACATCGTCTTGCGCGTCCGGTCGGAGAGGTGGCTGAAATGACCCGCTTCTTTGCTTGGTCGGCCCTGCTGTTCGGCAGCCTCTACTTTCTGCTGCCGCTGGTAGGGATGACCGAGTTCAGCCTGAAGATGCGGCGGGGGGAATATTCCTTTGACGCCTACCGCCGGGTCTTCGAAGACCCCCGCTTCTGGGAGACCTTCAGCTATTCGCTGACCCTGGCCGTCGCGACCATTGTGGTCGGTGTCTTTCTGGTGGCGCCCACGGCCTATTGGGTGCGCCTGAAACTGCCGCAGGCGCGGCCGTTCGTCGAATTCGTGACGCTGCTGCCGCTGGTCATTCCCGCCATCGTCCTCGTCTTCGGCTATATCCGGCTTTACAACACCTCAAGCTGGCTGCCGATGACCGGCTCGGCCTTCGGGACCGATATCCTACTGACGATGGGCTATACCACTCTGGCGCTGCCCTACATGTACCGCAGCGTCGATACCGGCCTGCGCACCATCGACGTGGCCACCCTGACCGAGGCCGCGCAATCGCTTGGCGCGGGGTGGATCACCATTCTGGGCCGGATCATCCTGCCGAACGTCATGGTTGCGGTCTTGTCCGGTGCATTCCTGACCCTGGCCATCGTGATGGGCGAATTCACCATGGCCGCCCTCCTCAACCGCCCCGCCTTTGGGCCCTTCATGCAGCTTCTGGGCGCGAACCGGGCTTACGAGCCACCCGCGCTGGCAGTGATTGCCTTTGCGATCACCTGGGGATGTATGGGGCTGATGCAGCTGGTCACCCGGTTTTCGAAACATGAAAGGGCCAAGGCCTGATGAGTTTCCTGACGATCTCGCATCTGGAAAAGGCCTTCGGGTCAAATCTGGTGGTCAAGGACTTCAAGCTGGAGGTAGAGAAGGGCGAGTTCATCTCGCTGCTTGGCCCGTCGGGCTGCGGCAAGACCACGGTCCTGCGGATGATGGCCGGGTTCGAACGGCCAACGTCGGGCAGAATCCGGATCGACGGACAAGAGGTGACCGGCCTGAAGGCCAACGCCCGCAACATCGGAATGATGTTCCAGGCATATGCGCTGTTTCCGAACCTGACGGTGGCGGACAACGTGGGCTTCGGGTTGAAGGTCAAGGGCGTGGCCCGGACCGAACGCGAGGCGCGGGTGGCCGAGATGCTGGACCTGATCAGCCTGAGCGATATGGCCGGTCGCTTCCCCTTCCAGCTGTCCGGCGGCCAGCAACAGCGCGTGGCTCTGGCGCGGGCGCTGGCGCCCAGCCCACGGGTTCTCTTGCTGGACGAACCGCTGTCGGCGCTGGACGCGAAGGTGCGTGTCAGCTTGCGCAACGAGATTCGCGAGATTCAGCAGCGGCTTGGGATCACGACGATTTTCGTCACCCATGACCAGGAAGAGGCGATGAGCATCTCTGACCGGATCGTGGTGATGAACGCCGGGATCGCCGATCAGGTCGGCTCGCCGTTCGAGATTTACAATCGTCCGACCACGCGGTTCGTGGCGAACTTCGTCGGCACGCTGAACACGTTCTCGGTCAAGGTCGAGGATTCCAACCTCGGCAAGGTCCGTTTGGCCGGGCAGGCGCTGACCCTGCCGGGCGGTTTTGCCTCATCGGGGCCCGAAATGGCCATTGCGCTCCGCCCCGAAGCGCTGCGGTTGGGCCGTGAGCCGGGCTATGAGACAGTGGTCATGGGCCGCATCGAAGATGTGCACTTCATGGGCTCGATCATCCGGCTCCGCGCCCGGGTAGCGGGCGAGTCGGTGGTGATGGACACCTTCAACCGCGCCGACCAGCCTCCCCCGAAGCCGGGGACCGAGGTGGAAATCAGCCTGTCCGGCAAGGATGCCATTATCCTGAGAGGGTAAGGGGCAAATCCTCACTCAAGGGGTCTGGCAAATTTCCTGTTTGAGGAATTTGGCCCTTCCCTCATGGCGCGGTTCTTGGTGAATTGCGGGAAATGCGGAGATTGCTGTGATCGATGATCTGGTGGCCGCGGTCGGCGTGGCCCATGTGCTGACCGGGGCGGACATGGCCCGTTATGCCCGTGACTGGATGGGGAAATATGAAGGCGCCCCCTTCGCCGTGGTGCGGCCAGCGTCGACAGCAGAAGTCGCCGCTTGCGTGAAGGTGGCGGCCGCGCATGGGGTGCCGGTGGTGCCGATCAGCGGCAACACCGGGCTGGTCGGCGGCACGATGACCAAGGGCGGGCTGATGGTCAGCCTCGAGCGGATGAACCGCATAAGGGCGGTGAAGCCCGAGGCGCGGCTGGTTGTGGCTGAAGCTGGGGTGATCCTGACCCGACTGCATGAGGCGGCCGAGGCGGGGGGCCTGTATTTCCCGCTGTGGTTCGGCGCGCGCGGCTCGGCGATGCTGGGGGGCGTCCTGTCGACCAATGCTGGCGGGTCGAACGTGCTGCGCTATGGCTCGACCCGCGCGCTTTGTCTGGGGCTGGAGGTGGTGCTGGCCGATGGTCGGGTGCTGGACCTGATGTCCGAGCTGCACAAGGACAACTCGGGCTATGATCTGAAAAACCTTTTCATCGGGGCCGAAGGTACCTTGGGGATCATCACTGCAGCGGTGATGAAGCTCGTGCCCGCGCCAAAGGCTTTTGCCACGGCGACGGTGGCGGCCCGGTCCTTGGCCGATGCGCTGGTGTTGCTGAACCGGATGCAAGAAGCGACGGGCGGCCGCGTCGAGGCTTTTGAGTTCATGCCGCGCAGCTTTTCCGACCGGCTGCGGGTGGCGCGGCCCGATCTGGGATTGCCCTTTGACAATATCCCCGAGGTCACCATCCTGATCGAAGCGGCGACGACGGTCGCGCGCGAGGCCGCGCCCGATGCGGCTGGCGAAGTGCCATTGGTCGGCCTGCTGGAAACCGTCCTGGCCGAGATGCTGGAGGCGGGTCTGATTACCGACGCCATCCTTGCGCGCAGTGAACAACAGCGCCGCGCGATGTGGGCGAGGCGCGAGGCGGCGGCAGAGATCACATTGGGCATGACGCCAGCAGTGGATTCCGATGTTTGCCTGCCGCTGGACCGGGTGGCGGGTTTCCTGACCGAGGTGCTGCGGCGGGTGGAGGCGCTGGATCCCGGCGCCAAAAGCCTGACGGTGGCACATCTGGGCGACGGGAACCTGCATTTCACGGCCTTCCCGACCCGTGATGACGCCGCATTGAAGGACCGCGTCATGGAGACCGTCGAGGACGTTGTGGCAGAGTTGGGGGGCAGTTTTTCTGCGGAACATGGGGTAGGGCTTTCCAAGCTGAACTCGATGGCACGGCGGAAAAACCCGGTAGCGCTGGACGTGATGCGGGCCGTGAAGGCGGCGCTGGATCCGGAGGGGCGGATGAACCCGGGCAAGGTCATCCCCTGATCCGTCCCGGCCTGGCTTGCGCCCGGTCTGGCGGCGCGATAGCCATGGCGCCATGTCCGCGATCCGCCTTTGTCTGACCGATCCCGCGCTGCGTGCGGCGGGCCTTGTCATGGTCCTGCAGGGCGCGATCGTCTGCAGCTTTGGCCCCTATTTCTCGACCCTTGCGGTCAATTCCTTCGGCTTTGGCGACCGGGGCTTTGCGGTCCTGCTGGCGCTGTCTTCGGTGGTGTCGGTGACGGCTTCGGTGGCGGGCGGCATCCGGGCGGACCAGACCGCGAACCGGCGGCGGGTCACGCTGGCGGCGGTGGCCTCGCTGGCGCTGGGGATGCTGCTGATGACGGCGGTCCCGTCGCCATTGGCCTTTGCCCTGACTGCAGCAGTCTTGTTTCCCATGGGGTCGGTCACCTTCGGGCAGGTCTTCGCGCTTGCAAGACTGGCCGCGACACGCCATCCGAAGGCCGAGCGCGACGGGATCATGGGCGTGATCCGGGCCCTGTTCGCGCTGCCTTTCGTGGTGGTGCTGCCGCTTTGGGCCGTGGTCTTTGCGCGCGGGCTGGAGGTTACGGCGATCTTTCCTGTCGGGCTGATCATGGCCGGGGGGATGCTGCTGGTCGTGCTGCGACAATGGCCGAAGGACGGTGCGGCGCAATGGGAAGACCGGCCAAGCGGGCTAAGCTTCCGCGCCGCACTGGCCGAGATGGGTCGGCCAAGGCTGGCCGGGCGGGTTCTCATGCTGGGTGCGATCAATGCGGCGGCGACGATCTACATCGCCATTGTGTCCCTGGTCATGGTGGCAGACGTGGGGCGCGGAACGGCGGATGTGGCACTTTACGTCGGTCTTGTCGCGGGGCTGGAGGTGCCGTTCATGCTGATCCTGCCGACGCTGACGCGCGGCATGGACCGCACGATCCTTATCGCCGTCGGTGCAGTGCTTTATGCGGTGCATGTGGCGTTCCTGCCGATGTTGGCAGGAAGCTGGCTCGTCTGGTTGCTGGTGCTTCCGGCGGCGGTTGGCGGGGCGATTACTCTGACCGTGCCGATTGCCTATCTGCAGGACCTGCTGTCCGACCGGCCCGGTGCCGGTGCCAGCCTGATGGCGGTGCAGCGCCTGGCGGGGGATGTGATCGCGGCGATGTGTTTTGCGCTTGGCACGCTTCTGGCTGGCTATGGTATGGTCGCCCTGATCGGCGTGGCAGTTTCGCTTGTGGGGGCCTTTGGACTATGGTGGGCGGATCGCGGGCGCTAATGGAATTATTCAGTTGAAGTAGTCAGTCAATGGAATATTAATTCCACGAAGCGCGGCCACACCCGCGCAGCAACCCATGACAGGTGCGGGACCGATCCCGAGCTAAGGAGAGACATGACGATCAGGTTCGGGCTTCTGGGAGCGGGGCGCATCGGCAAGGTTCATGCAAAAGCAGTGACCGGCAATCCGGCGGCCAAGCTGGTGGCAGTGTCGGATGCGATGCCTGCCGCAGCGCAGGCGATTGCCGACCAATACGGTTGCGACGTGCGCAGCATCGACGCGATTGCCGCCGCCAAGGATATCGACGCGGTGGTGATCTGCACGCCCACGGACACCCATGCCGACCTGATCGAGATGTTCGTGAAGGCTGGCAAGGCCGTCTTCTGTGAAAAGCCCATCGACCTTAGCCTTGAACGGGTGAAGTCATGCCTGAGGACGGTGCGTGCCCAGAAGGGCACACTGATGGTCGGATTCAACCGCCGCTTTGACCCGCATTTCGCCGCTGTCCGGGCCGAGATCGACAAGGGCACCGTGGGGGCTGTGGAAATGGTGGTGATCACCAGCCGCGATCCGGGCGCTCCGCCGGTCGACTATATCGCACGGTCAGGCGGAATCTTCCGCGACATGACGATCCATGACTTCGACATGGCCCGGTTCCTCCTGGGCGAGGAAGTGACCGAGGTTTCGGCAATGGCCGCCGTGCTGGTCGATCCTGCGATTGGCAAGGCGGGGGACAGCGATTCCGTGCAGGTGATGCTCAAGACGGCCAGCGGCAAGATGGCGATCATCTCGAACTCGCGCCGGGCGACCTATGGCTATGACCAGCGGATCGAGGTGCACGGATCGAAGGGCGCAGTCAGCGCGGAAAACCAGCGCCCCGTGTCGATCGAGGTGGCAACCGGTGCCGGATACACCCGGCCGCCGCTGCACGATTTCTTCATGACCCGCTATACCGAAGCCTATGCCGCCGAGATTGCAGGATTCATCGATGCAGTGCAAGGCGAGGCCTCGGCCACCCCATCGGGCGAGGATGGGCTTCTGGCGCTGGCACTGGCAGAGGCCGCGCTGAAGTCAGTGGCCGAAGGCCGGACGGTGAAGGTCACCGAGATCCTGTAAAGGGGTCGGGGCGCCAATCGGGCGCCAATGAGAACAGGAATGCTGCGCAGCGAAACCCGCGGGGATGCTGCGCAGCATTTTGCTTTTCAGAACTTGCTTGATAGGGAACATCTCCCCAGCACCCTCCCCCGCAGAACGGGGGAAGGTGGCAGGATGACGGACATCTGCGCCCCAAACCTGCAAAGAAATGCTGCGCAGCAAATATGCAAAAACAATGGTTTGTCTGGCTAGTCGCCAGCGACCATGCGCAGTTCCAGGTCCAGGATCACCTGGCTTGGCCCCGTCCCTCCGGTTTCGTTCGGCAGCGCAACAGCGCCCCTTGTGGTTACACCGAAACCGGCCTCGGAGAGGGCGTCACTCAAGGCTGAACCACCAAGGCTGCAGCCGGTGTCCAGCGCGTCCTGGGCAAGGTAGCCGAGGTCCTTGAACGGGCTTTGCGGTTTGGCAGGTGTGACGACGACCAGCATCCGTTCCAGGCCAAGGACCAAGCCGGTGATCTTGAACAGACCCCTCTTCAAGTCGTCCCCCGTCTGAAGGCGGCCCCAGAACCAGTGGTTGATCGAATAATCCGCTCAGATATGAAGGACGTTCACGTCCACTGGCAGGTCGGTGTAGTTGGTGGGCTAGGACGTGAACCTCGTCATCGGGCAACAGCGCAGATACTGGCGCGAAGGGCCGCGGCCGCGGGGTGCGGTCTTCTGGCGTGCGGGCCTGCAGTTCGACCTTGAGATCTAGTCCGCTTGAACCCACGGCGGCGCCCAGCTTCAGAAGGCTCTGCGCCCGGGCGATGGAGGCCAGCGCAACGGCCAGTGTTTCACCGTACTTGCCAGCGGTGGAAACCGAGGACGAGGAGCCAGGTTCTTCGGCCAGACCGGTCGAGGGCAGCACCCAGATCGCATCCGGCGCGGGCTTTCGGGGATCACGGCAAGCCGAATGTCGGCCTCGGTGCCCGCCTCGCTGCCGAAAACCTCCTGAACGAAGCCGCCCTCGAACAGGGGCGTCGACCGGGCAAGGTTCTTCACCGAAAAGCGGCGCAGTACCTCTTGGCCGATCTGGCCATTGGCCGTGCCCGGATATTCGGCCAGCACTCCCATCAAGGCCAGGTGAACACGCCCTGCGGCTTTCGCCCCGGCTTGCGCTTGGGCAGGGTTTTTCCGGCGTCACCGCGTTCGGCTGTGCGGCGAAGAAGGCCACGAAGCTGCCTTCGCCCTCGCCCGCGTCATGGACCCCGCGCCTGGCAGCGCGGATCGCGGCAAGGGTCGGGGCATCATAGCCCGCGACGGCATCGGTCAGGAGGGTGACGGTTTCGGAGTCGGACGGCACGGGTGCGTTGCTGGCCAGATAGCCCACGGCCAGTTGTACGTCGTTGGCGGGTCCCTTCAGCCACCAGCGTTCCTCAAGGTTCTGGTATTGGTTCGCGCCGATCAGAAGCGCGTGGTTGTCCCGCGCCAGCGCTGGCAGGGCGACTCGGCAGAGGGCCGTGGTCAGAGGGGCGCACAACGTGGTCAGTTCGTCATCAACGCATAGGCGGCCGAGGGCGGCCCTTTGTTTACTGCTTTCAGGGTGAACGTGCCACTTTGCGCCGGGGTCCAGCCGCATTAGGCGATGTGCGAGATATCGGTGTCGGTGCGTGCCCGGCGGCCCGGATCGTCGACCATGGTCAGGTTCAGGTTGGCGGCTGACTTCGCCTCGAACTAGACTTCGGCGTATTCACCGCTGCGAAACTCGATCCTGGGTAGGCGTCGCCGCCGCCGTTCTGCAACTGACCGATGTTGCAGACCGGTCCGCAGGCAACGCCCTTTGTCGCCTGAGCCGTTACGTCTTCGATCAGGCCAAGCAGCACGTCATCACCTTCGACCAGCGGCGCGGCGCTGGCCAGCATCTCTTCCCAGGTCAGGGGCGCGCCTTCCGCCGCTTTGCCCCCGGTGGCCGCGCAATCGCCGGCGTGCGGTCGAGATGATCAGGACCGGATCCCTCGCCTCGACGCCCATCGCGTAGAGCCGGGCGGAAAGCTCGGCGATCTTCAGCGGCTAAGGCGCCTCGGCAGCCGCAGGCAGCGCGCGGGAGGCAAGCAGGGTTGCAAGCAGCATGCAACGCATCGGGAAACTCGCTTCACTTTTGTCTTGAGGCAGAAGATGCAGCGCCACTTCTCCCATGTGAATGCAAGGCTTCTGCATGATGGCCTTTCTCATGTGCCCTTGAAACGGGGAGCTGCAGGGCTGACGGCACGGTGGCGGTCACGAATGTGCATGTCGTCGGCACAACTGGGGAAATCCAGCTGGCGGATCGGCATGGGGTCGAGGCGGGGCGCAAGGGGTTGACCCTTGCCAGTGCAATACCGGGGCTAGGTTCCAAACCCAATCAATAGATTGATTGGGTTTGGAACATAAGGTTGCGGCAAGTGTCGCAAGGCATGCTGAAGACGGTCAAGGCGTATCGGCTGGCGGCCTTGGGGATGGTTCTGGATGACGCGGGTCGGGTGACGACGGTGACGGAAAACTCGCCCGCACTGTTTGCCGCGCTGGCGCAGGGCGATCGGATTCTGTCAATGAATGCCGCCGTGGTGGACCTGTCGACCCATGAGGTGACCACGCCGGTTCTGATCCTTGTCGAGGCCCCGGGAGGTGTGACGCGGCACACCTATCTTGATCCCTGGGGTGCGCATGAGGGTGTGAGGCCGGTTGGCGGCGCGAATGCCCCTAACCCGGACGTGGTGGTGTTTGAGTGACGGAATGGGCATGGAAGAGCGAATTCTGATTATAGAGGACGATGCCGAAGCGACCGCCGCGGTACGCGCGGTGGTCGAGGGGATGGGGCGCAGCGCAGACCATTGCAACACGCCGGACGCGGGCATCGCGGCGGGGCACGATGCAGGTGCTCGACAACGGCCTTCTGGCCTTCGGTGATCTGGAAATCCGGCTGAAGGTGCGAGCTCTGCATGTAAAGCGCGCCCTTGTCGCGGTATCCCCGGAGGAGTTCGAATTGATCACCTTTTTCGCCCGGATCACGGGACGGGTGGTCACCCGGATGCAGCTGCTGGAGAATGTCTGGAGCCTGCATTTCGACCCCGGCACCAATGTGGTCGACGTGCATGTCGGCCGTCTGCGCCGCAAGTTGGAAGGAGCCGGGCCTGCCGCGATCCAGACCGCGCGGGGCGAGGGCTATGTCTTCGCGCCGAAGGCCGGGGCAGCCGGGTGACATTGGCCCGGCCCATGGCGGCGCGGGCAACCCTGCGGCTGGCGGCGCGGTCGGTCATGGGGCAGGTCAGTGACCTTGCTGACCGGGTGGCCGAGGGGGCGCTGGACGCACGGTTGTCGGGCGTGCGGTCGAATGACGCGTCCTGCCTGCTGGAAAGCCATGTCCACGCCATACCGGACCGGATCCAGAAACTGAGCCGTGCGACACATCGGCTGTCCGACACCATCGCGCACGAATTGCGGACCCCGCTGAACCGGATGCTGCAAAAGCTGTCACGGATCGGGGGGCACGAAGATCTGACCGCCGAGTTGAAGGCCGAGATGCGGCAAGCGATCCGGATGTTCGACTCGCTTCTCGACATCATCCATGCCGAGGCGGATCAGGGCACCGGCGGCGGGCCGATGCCCTTCGAGTTGTCCGCAGTAGCGCAAGCGGGAAGGGAGCTTTACGAACCCTTGGCCGAGGACAAGGGGCTGATCCCGAAGGCCGACATTGCGCCAGGTCTGCGGGTTCTGCGCGACCGAAACCTGATTGCCCAGATGCTGTCGAACCTGCTGGACAACGCGAACAAGTATTGCGCTGCGGCGACCGGTTTGACCTGACGCTGACCGAAACGGGCAGAACGCCATCTGATGCGGGTCGCCGATACCGGACCCGGATTGCCGGACGACATTCGCGATGAGGCTTTCGAGCGGTTTGTCCGCGCCGATCAGGACCGGGGGATCAAAGGCCATGGCCTTCGCCTTCTGGAGCTTCTGGGCTGCGCGCCCTGGAACCAGCCGCCGAACCAACCGCTTCAGGGCGAGAATGCCGCCCTCGTTGAACCGCTGACTGAGGGGGATGGTGAACTTTTCATCGGGCTGGCGTTTTCCGGTGGGAGGATGCGGGCCATGTCCTTCGCCTGTGGGATGCTGGAGGAACTCTGCATAGCGGGTGTCGAAACCGGAACGCCAAGCGGGCTTCTGGACGGGGCGCGTCTGGTCTCGGGCGTATCAGGCGGGTCAGTCATGGCGGCGCATTTCGGGCTCTACGTCCCCGCGGGCGTGCCTGGCTTCCGCGAGCGTTTCCTGATCACCGATGGCGAGACCCATATGGTCACCTCGGGTCTCAACCCCCTGCTCATCGCCAAGGGCGTGGTAGGCGGGGTGAACGGGCACGCACGCAGATGCCTTATGCGCCGCTCACGGCGGAAGAGGCGGTGAAGCTGAAGCAGATGCTCTTTCTGGTCGCCAATGCCGGGGTCGAGGAAGACTACGATTGGACGCAGAAGGTGGTTGGCCCGGGAGGCGTCAACCTTGCCACGTCGATCGCCACAAGAGCCATGTAGGCGGCCTCACGGTCGGGCTAGGATTCCATGCGCGGCGAACTGCGGTTCTGTGAGGCAGAGATGATCGAACGGCAAGCTTCGCCAGCCTGCCGCCCACCATGCGGGACGCGTTGAACAAGGTGCCGACCCGGCTGAAGCTGGCAACCGCACAGGTCGACATGGTGATCGAGGCGGGGAGGATAGCCACGCGGATGACGCCAGAATTCAATGGCTTCCTCGCCTCGCAGTCTGGAAATGCCGTCGAAGCGCGGATCGAGGAGGGCATCGCAGCAGGCGGGCGTCGGGTGATCCCGATGGGGAATTGAAGGGCGCGGCCCTCAATTCCTCGGCAAAAGCCAGTGCTGCGCCCGGGCTCAAGACAAATCCGGTCATGCGACGGACGGCACCTGTTCCATTGCGGCCGGTCGATGTCTTGGGCGCGTCAAGCGCAGCTTTCCGGCATATCTTCTTGGCTCCGCAGCACTGCTGGCACCGGTTTCCGCTGCGGGAGAAGTGCGTGCCGTGCTGGTGGGTGTCAGCGATTATCTGACCCTCGACGCCGATCTGAAAGGACCCTCGAACGATTTCCGCCTGATGGCCAAGACGCTGGTGCAGCGCTGGGTCGATCCTGCCGGCATGGCGGTGCTGACTGCCCACCCGACCGGCCTGCCGAAAGGCATGTCGACCGGCGCCTCGCTGCCACCCCTGACCGGGGACTTCGTCTTCCCCTATTCCTCGCAATCGGACCAGCGGTCGTTCAAATACGCGCTGGCTGATGGCACGACGCGGCATGGCGAGTTCACCCTGCGGTTGACGCAGGTTCTGCATGACGCGCCCTCGGCAAACTTGGCACAGGTGCTGGCCGCGACATGCGAGGGCATGTAGCGGGGGCCCGCCCGGCAGATGCCCGAAGGCGAAGGGACCCTGCTTGAGGCGGAGGTCTTCGGCGTGGGCGCTGGTGCGGCGCGGCTGGCGGCTGCAGATGGAAAGGTCGCAGGCGGGCTGCCGGAAGGGCTGGCCGTCGAGACCGAGGTCGAGCTTTTTGATGTCCTTCCGGGGGCACGCCGTCGGTTGTATTACCCCCTTCCGGCGTAACGGTGCGTGAGGCGATGCTTGCCGGCGCGGTCCTGAAGCGCCCTCTGCGCCAAGGTCGTCAGCCCCCCGCCGCCCGCGCCCCAGAGACTGGCGCCGCCGGTCCGGCCCGATGCGGACGACAGCTTCGATCATGCCGCTTGGCTGGATGCATTGCCGCCCGGCGGGCCAATAGCTGACCTTGTGCCGATCCTGACCGGGGGCAAGGTTACGCTGGCCGGGGCGGACGGGGTGCTTGACTTGGCCGATGCCGCTATTTCGCCGCCGATTTCACCCTGTCGCCGATCTGGCCGGTGCAGAGCCTTGCCAACCGCCTTGCCCCCGACGAAAGCGCCCGCGTCGGTCTGATGATCGAGGCAGGCAGCACGGCCGGGTTGGAGGAGATCTGGGTGCTGGCGGTGTCGGCCGACCCCGATGCCCCGAGCGTCGACCTGACCCGGCTGGCAACACCAGGGACGATCCGCGACACTGGCGATCGGATCCGATGACCCTGTGGCTGGACAGCCGCCTGTCGGACGACGCAATCGCAACGCGCGGCTTTGCCCTGAAACCCGCCCCTCTCACCATGATCCGCCAGCTTTTGCGCCTGTCCCCCAGGACCGATGATTCCGCCTTTTGCGACTTGCTGAACCAGCAGGGAGTCACGACGATTGTCACCTGCTGGGGGATGCAGAAGGGTGTCCGCCCCTCGCCCGGGCTGCGGCAGGCCGAAATCCGGCTTCTGGACCGCAACCTGAGCAACAATGTGATGCTTGAGGCGCGAGCCAAAGATACGGCGGGCGGGTTCAGCTATGCAGTGCAGACGCTGGGCGTGGCGGAACAGGATGCCTATGCGCTTTGGGACGAGATGATCGCGCGTGCACCGAAACCGGTAAGCGGGAACACGATCTGTTCGGGCACCTTCGAAGGCTGCAAGATTGCAGCCATATTCAGGCCGGGATCGTCAGTCGGGGGCTGAGCGCGTCCTCCGGTCGCAGCTGCGAGGAAACGGCGCCCTTTTCCGCCTATACCGACATCTCGAAATCCGTGCCCTGACTGAATCAGGCGATCGAAGCCAATCCCTGACCCTTGCGCAGTCTGAAAAGGCGGACGCGGTCAGTTCGTCATCAGGTAATAGCTGTTGCGCACCCTGCCCGTGTTCTGGACCGTGACATAGAAGTAGCCGTCCCAAGCGGGCGTCCAGTCGCAGTAAAGCTTGTCCGACCAGCTGACATCATCGCAGATCACGTTGCCATTCTCGTCCGTCAACGCCACGTCGAGGTTTGCGTCGCCATCGCCGACGATGGCAACTTCGGCATAGGAATTGCCGTAGAACGGGACTTCCCAGACATCGGTCGTTCCGGCGGGCAGACGCGACAGCCACTGCACAGCGCCACCGATCCCCCTGCGCGGGCCTTCGGCCATCGCGTCTTCGATCAGGCCAAGGATCACCTCGTCATCGCCGGCCAGTTCGGCGGCTCTGGCGTACATCGCTTCTGCGGTGACCGGGGCCTCGGCGGTGCCCTCTTCTTCCGACGTGGCGCTGAACAGCGTCACTTTGGCGGCGGGGCGTGCCTCGTCTGCCATGATCGGGGCGGGTGCGGCGGGTGCCGCAGGCGCGGCCTTGCGCTTGGCAAAGGTTTCCCGGTCCACACCTTCAAGACCGAGCTTGGCGGGGTCAAGGGCGGTAGCTTCGGCGGTCGCGACCTCGACCGAAGCTGCAAGTTCCGCGGCAGCAAGCACGGTCAGCGCGTCGCCTTGCGCCAGACCGACCGCATACAGATCCTGGGCAAGGCCCATGGTGCTGGCGCCACCCGGAGCGGTCCCTTCGGCGGTTTCGCCGATGTTGGTGCCGGATTTGTCTTGCGCGATTGCCGGAAGGGTCAGCGCGGCCAATGTAGTGGCGGCAACCGCCAGGGAAAGGGTCTTAAGCTTCATGTCGGGTCCTATGCGTTGACCGCCCAGAAGCGGGACGACGTGGCGCAATCTTGTCAGGCCGATGATTGATTGAGAAGTGACCATGGCATGACAAGTACCTTCATCCGCATCAGTTGCCGATCAGCCGGTAACTGACCGCTGAAGGCCCTGCGTTCGTGATGCTCAGGATGAAAAAGCCGTTGCGTGCCGGGGTCACCCGGCACAGCGCTGGATTGCTGCTGGCCGGTCTGGTGCAAAGCCTGCTGCCGCTGTCATCCGTCAGTGTCAGTGCCAGCGGGCTTTTGCCATCACCGATCAGGGCAAGTTCTGCCGCGACCTCACCAAACAGTGCGATGCGCCAGCTGTCGGACTGGCCGGGAGCAAGCGCTCCGGTCGCGGCGACAGCGGTTTCCAGCAGACCGCGCGGCAGTTGGGCATCAAGATCGTAGACCAGATCCTGCAGGTCAGGGTCTTCGCTGGCAAGGTTCTGCGCGATGACAAGCGCGACAGCGCTGGCCGGGTCCGGGCCGGGGGGTGGGGATACCTCGGGAGGGGTGCCTTCCGTCGTCAGTTCCCATCCCGTCGCCGGGCGCAGGGTCACGCTGCGGGCCAGACGGATGGCGGCAAGAAGGGGCAGCACCTCGCCCGTCTTCAGAGCATGCAGATAGGACCGTTGGGCGACTACAAGCCTTGTGGCCGTGCCGGGGGCCCCGCTGGCGTCGGCCGACAGATTAGGCAACTCGGCGCGGGCGGGCGAAAGGCTGAGGGCAAGGATGATGGCGGCGGCAAGGCGGGGCATGGGCGGTCCGGTCAGGAATTTCGCGACTGTGGCAAAGGGTGCAGGGCGGGACAAGGGCGGAAACAGATGCGGCCCGTCTTTCCGCCTTGCCGCTTTCACGATAGCACAAGGACAAAGGGAGACAGTGATGCGCGAGATCCTTGATCGGCTGGTGGCCTTCGACACGGTAAGCTCAAAGCCGAACATCGACCTGATGACCTATGTGAAGGAGATGCTGCAGGGGGCAGGGATCGGGGTCCAGCTGATCCCTGATGCCAGCGGAGGCAAGGCGAACCTTTACGCCAGCATCGGGCCTTCGGGCGCAGGGGGCGTGATGTTGTCGGGGCATACCGATGTGGTGCCGGTGGAGGGGCAGGCCTGGACAAAGCCCCCCTTTGCGCTGACCGAAGCCGAAGGGCGGCTTTACGGGCGGGGGACGGCAGACATGAAGGGCTTTGTCGCCTGTGCTGTTGCCGCGATGCTGGGCGCAGCGCGGCGGCCGTTGAAGGTTCCGCTGCATCTGGCGCTGTCCTATGACGAGGAGATCGGCTGCATCGGGGTCCGCAGTCTGATCGACATGCTGGAGGCGGCTCCGGTCCGGCCAGCCATGTGCATCGTGGGGGAGCCCACGGGGATGCAGGTGGCGACGGGTCACAAGGGGAAGGTGGCGTTGCGGGCGACCTGCACGGGCCGCGAGGGGCATTCCGCGCTGGCACCCCTGGCCTTGAACGCGCTGCATCTGGCGGGGGATTTCCTGGCGGCGGTGCGGGGATTGCAGGCCGAGGTGGCAGCGACAGGGCTGCGGGACGGCGATTATGACGTGCCCTACACGACGCTGCATGTGGGCAAGATGTCGGGTGGGGTGCAGGTCAACATCGTGCCTAACCATGCGGTGCTGGACTTCGAGGTCCGGTCGCTGGCCGGTGAGGATGTGGCGGGCCTGATCACCCGGCTGGAGGCGGCGGCAGAAGGGATTGTCGCGCCCTTGCGGGCAGAGTTTCCAGAGGTTGCGATCAGGGTAGAGCGATTGTGGGATTATCCCGGCCTCGGCACGCCTTCGGATGCGGGGGTGGTGAACTTCGTCAAGGGACTGACGGGGGCAAACGGTACCATCAAGGTCGCCTTCGGGACGGAAGGCGGGTTGTTCGACCAGCGACTGGGAATACCGACAGTAATCTGCGGACCGGGCTCGATGGCGCAAGGCCACAAGCCGGACGAATACGTCCCGGTCGAACAGCTGGACCGGTGCCAGGCGATGCTGGGCGCGCTGCTCGGGCGGCTGGAGAAGGGGCTGTAAGGGTCGCGGGGGATTTCGCCGGTGACTCGGGCAGGGACGTTGGGCTGGTGGTGATGTTTTAAATGGGGTGAGCCTGACGTTTGTCTGGCGTCAGGGTCTTGAGGGATTGGCAAAAGGGGTTCTCACACCCCTCCGCCACACTGGGCCGACGGATGGCTGTCGGGGGACCCTCTGCATCGGGGCAAGAGTCACGGCAGGGTCTTGATGCGCTTCGCCTCGGCGGCGCCGATATGGTAGTGGCCTGTCATCGGGTAGGTGAACAGGATATCTTCCTCACGCGCGCCGGCGCCGATGTTATCGTCGGGGCCGCTGAGGCCCCAGTGCGACGCACAGGCCGGGAATTCAGCCTTCGTGTCGCGGTTCACGTCCAGTTGCGGGTCGACGCCCCAGCCATCGCGAGGCGCGCGGATCACCTCGTCGGTGCCGACGCCGCGATCCCGGTGAAGGTCGCCGCCAGGAAAGGCGAGGGTGGCGCGGGAAGGGTCGTAGGTGACGGTCCCGCCGACCTGGCCACGCGCTGCATCGGTCAGGCGCGACAGTTCGGACCCGGCGAGGGCGAGGATCGGGGCAAGGCTGCGCAAGGGGACAGGAGGCGCTTTGGCATGCGATCTGGCGTGGGAGGATCCCCGACCCTTGGAGTGGGCTGGCACCTTTCCGCCGGGTCCGGTAATAGCTGCTTGATGGCGATTACCCTGACATCCTTGGCCGATCTGGACGCGCATGGCTTCGATGACATCATCGATGTGCGCGCCCCTGCCGAGTTTGCCGAGGATCATCTGCCGGGTGCGATCAACCTGCCGGTTCTGGATGATGAAGAGCGGGCGCGGGTTGGCACGATCTACAAGCAGGTCTCGCCCTTTACCGCGCGCAAGCTGGGAGCGGCCTTGGTGGCGCGGAATGCGGCGAAGCATCTGGAAGAGACCCTTGCGGACCGGCCCGGCGGTTGGCGACCGCTGGTCTATTGCTGGCGCGGCGGGCAGAGGTCAGGGTCTTTCGCGACGATTTTGGGCCAGATCGGCTGGCGGGTTGAGACCTTGGCCGGCGGCTACAAGGCCTGGCGTGGGCTGGTGATCGAGGCAGTCTATGACACGCCGGTCCGGTCTCCGGTGGTGGTGCTTGATGGCAATACCGGGTCGGCGAAGACCGAGATCCTGAACCTGCTGCCGGGGTTCGGGGTGCAGGTGATCGACCTTGAAGGCCTGGCGCGGCATCGCGGGTCGCTGTTCGGGTCGGTGGGCGAGCAGCCCTCGCAAAAGGCGTTCGAAGGCGCGCTGGCGGCGGCACTGGCGGGACTGGATCCTGCGCGGCCGGTGGTGGTGGAAGCGGAAAGCTCGAAGATCGGCGAGAGGCGGTTGCCGCCCGAGATATGGAAGGCGATGGTCGTGGCCCCAAGGGTTGCCATTGCGGCGCCGCGTGCCGCGCGGGCGGAATATCTGGCGCGTGCCTATGGCGATCTGACGGCGGATGCGGCGCGACTGGCGGCGACGGTCGAGTTGCTGCGGCATATGCAGCCGGCCGAAGTGATCGCCGAATGGCAGGCGCTGGCCGGGGCGGGCGAGTTTGTCGCACTGGCCGACAGCCTGATGGAGCGGCACTATGACCCACGCTATGGCAAGCACCGGGCGCGGATGGCAGTGCCGTTGGCCGAGGTGGCGGTCGCTGACCTGTCGCCCGGGGCCTTGCCGGCGATCGCCGCAGAGGTGGCCAAAGCGGTGCGCGGGCTGGTCGGGCGGTGATCCGGCGGAGCGGGCGCGAAGGCGCGCCCGCACGATTTTCGGGTCACCTGCGCGGCGCAGCCGCCGCTTGGTTCCGTTTCAGGAAATGACAGTAAGTTGGACCGCGCCTTCGGTGACCCGGCCGATGAGTGCCGCATCATGGCCTGCGGCGCGCAGCATTTGCACCAGATCAGCCGCCTTGTCGGCGGGCACGGCGGCCAGAAGCCCGCCTGCGGTCTGCGGATCGGTCAGAAGAAGGGTGCGCGGATCCTCCGGCGCGGTCATCCGCCAGCTGACGGCAGCGAGGTTCGCCGGATGCAACGAGGAGCCAAGGCCCGCACTGGCAAGCTCGACCGCCCCGGGCATCAGGGGGATGTCGGCGAGGCGGATCGTGGCGGCGCTGGCCGAGGCCTCCAGCATCTCCAGGAGATGACCCGCGAGGCCGAAGCCGGTGACGTCGGTCATCGCATGGGCTAGCGGGCCAAGGATCGCAGCGGCGCTGCCTTGCGCACGGGTCATCAGGGCGATGCAGGCGGTCCAGACCTCTCCCATCATCAACGTCGGCAGTTCGGCCATGGCCATTTCGGCGGCAAGGATGGTGCCGGAACCGAGGGGCTTGGTCAGGATCAGCGCATCGCCGGGCAGCGCGCCGCCCTTGGGGATGGCGCGTTCGGCAGTGCCGGTCACTGTGAAACCAATGGTCAGTTCGGCGCCTTCGGTGGAATGGCCGCCGACCACATCGGCCCCGACCGCCCGGAAGGTCGCGACAGCTTCCTCCATGATCTCGGCCAGCACGCGGGACTGAAGGTCGGGACCAAGGCGCGGCAGGGTGACCTGCGCCAGCGCCACCTGCGGCGTCGCCCCCATGGCCCAGATGTCGCCGAGCGCGTGCAGCGCCGTGAGACGGGCCATCAGGCGCGGATCGTTGGTGAAGGCACGCAGGTGGTCCGTGGTAAGGACCTGCACGCCGCTCGGGGTCGCAAGGATGGCCGCATCGTCACCGGGGCCGGAGCGGACCTCGGTCCGTTGCGGCGGTGGCAGGGTGGCCAGCGCTACGGAAAGGACTCCAGGGCCAAGCTTTGCGCCGCAGCCGCCGCAAAGCGGGCGCTGGCCAAGGTGGGCGGCAAGGCCTTCGGTCGCCTGGGCGGGCAGCTTGGGCGCGGGCATGGCGGGAAAGCTGCCGAAACGGTCCATGAAGGCGCGGTCGATCCGGTCCTTCAGGCGCCAGAGGCGGGGACCGGTGAGGGTAAGGCCCCATTTCTCGGCCGTGGCGGACTTCCCGCCCAGCGAGATCAGCTTGAGATAGTCGGTCTGCGGTCTGAACCGGCGGAGGGGCTGGCCCGACAGGGTGGCACGGAGGTTGTGAAGAAGGACGGGAGCCGCGCGAACGGCGAAGACCCCGGCCTTGGGGCGCGGGTCGTCGGCCAGCACGGCGCAATCGCCGCTGGCGAAGATCAGCGGGTCCGAGGTGCGCAGGGTGGCATCGGTGGTCAGAAAACCCCGGTCATGCGCAAGGCCGGTGGCGGCAAGCCAGGCCTGTGGGCGGGCGCCGGTGGCAGTGACGGTGAAGTCGGAACCGATCGCCTCGCCGGTGGAAAGGGTCACGCTGGCCGGGCCGATCGCGGTGACCTCCGCCCCAAGGCGGAGGCTGATACCGAGGGCTGCCAGTTGACCGAGGACTTTGCGGCGCGCGCTGCGGGAGAGGCTGGATAGCGGGGTGTCGCTTTGGTCAAGAAGAGTGACCTCTGCCTTGCTGCCCAGGGTTCGCAGGCGGTGCGCGGTGGCCAGTGCCAGTTCCACGCCGCCAAGACCGGCGCCAAGGATGGCCACGCGCGGACAGGCGAGGCGTCGGGTCAGAAACGCCTCCCACCCCGCGGCATAGGCGCCGAGGGGCTTGGCTGCCACGGCATGGTCGGACGCGCCGGGAACTGCGGGCAGGTCCGAGGTGATGCCGATGTCGATGGCGGCAAGGTCGTAAGGCAGCGGTGGGCGGGCGGACAGATGGATCAGGCGGGCGTCGCGGTCGATGCCGGTGGCGCGGTCAAGGATCAGGCGCGCCCCGGCGAAACGGGCAAGGCGGACAAGGTCGATCATCAGCTCTTCGCGCCGGTAATGCCCGGCGATCAGGCCGGGAAGCATGCCGGTATAGGGGGCGACGGGATCGGGGTTGATCAGGGTTAGACGGGTGCCGGGCAAAGGGTCCATCGCCCACATCCGCAGGACCAGCGCATGGGCATGGCCGCCGCCCAGAAGGACCAGATCGCGGATCGGGGGAAGGCTTGGGGTCATGGCAGGGGCGGTCGGTCCGGTCAGGAAGGGGGTCAGGCCCGCTTCATGCGGCGGTTCTGGCGGGATCGCAAGAGAGCGGGCGGCAATCGTGATCGGCAGGCGCCGCGCCTTGATGCGCGGTTGCAGGGCCAAGCCGCGGAGCGCGGCAAGGGTTTTGGGGCGTCGGCGCCGTCCGAGCGTGGCTCGATGCCCCCGAGGACGGCTCCCCCTCTCAGGCGGCATCCAGCCAGGGGCGCAGAAGCGACATGGGATGGGCGCGGAGTGTCAGGCGCATTGCGAGGTAATCTTCGACCACGGCTTCGCCCAGGGTCATCTCGCGGAAGGTGATGGCGGGTTCGACGACCGCTTCGCCCTCCATGTCGGTGGCGAACAGCGGCAGGGCCGGGCCGGGGGCCAGCGCCTCGGCGGCCCAGAGCGCATCGCGGCGTGACACGCCAAGTGCGGCGAAGGCGTCTGCTTCGGCCAGACGGGCCAGCGTGGCGGGGGCCACGCCGGCGCGGCGCCAGACGTCCTGCACGGTCTGGTAGCCGTTGCCGCGCGCGGCGGTGATCCAGCGCGCCTCCTCCTCGGCGATGCCCTTGATCTGGCGGAACCCCAGCCGCAGCGCCAGTTCGGGGGGGGCCTCGGGCCGATCCAGCCATTCCATTCGGTTGTCCCATTGGCTGGCCTGAATGCAAGGGGGCAGCACGGTGACGCCGTGTTCGCGGGCGTCGCGGACGATCTGGGCCGGGGCGTAAAAGCCCATGGGCTGCGCATTCAGCAGGGCGCAGGCGAAGATGCCGGGGTGGTGGCGCTTGATCCAGGCCGAGGCATAGACGAGCAGCGCGAAGCTGGCGGCATGGCTTTCGGGAAAGCCGTAACTCCCGAAGCCTTCGATCTGGGCAAAGCAGCGCTGGGCAAAGTCGGGCTCATAGCCGCGCGCCAGCATGCCGGTGATGAAGCGGTCCTGAAATTCGCTGACCGACCCGTGCTTTTTGAACGTCGCCAGCGAGCGGCGCAAACGATCTGCTTCCTCGGGCGTGAAGCCCGCGCCGACGATGGCGATCTGCATCGCCTGCTCCTGGAACAGGGGCACGCCGAGGGTCTTGGCCAGGACCTTGCCAAGCGCATCCGAGGGGAAGCTGACCTGTTCCTGTCCATTGCGGCGGCGGAGGAAGGGGTGAACCATGTCGCCCTGGATCGGCCCGGGCCGGATGATCGCGACCTGGATGACGAGGTCGTAAAAGCAGCGCGGCCGCATCCGGGGCAGGAAGTTCATCTGGGCGCGGCTTTCCACCTGAAAGACGCCAAGCGAGTCCGCCCGGCAGAGCATGCGGTAGGTTTCGGGGTCTTCGGGCGGCAGGGTGGCGAGAGTGAAGCGCTGGTGGTGGTGCTGGTCAAGAAGGTCGAAAGCCTTGCGGATGCAGCTGAGCATTCCCAAGGCGAGGATGTCGATCTTGAGGATCTTCAGCGTGTCGATATCGTCCTTGTCCCAGGGGATGACGGTGCGGTCCTCCATCGTGGCGTTTTCCACCGGGCACAGTTCATCCAGCCGGCCTTCGGTGATGATGAAGCCGCCGACATGCTGCGACAGGTGGCGGGGGAAGCCCTGAATTTCGTCGATGAGCGCCATGGTCTGCCGCAACCGGCGGTCCTTCGGGTCAAGCCCGATCTCGGCCAGCCGGGTATCGGTGACCGCCCCCGGCCCGCCCCAGCCCCAGATCTGGCTGGACATGGCGGCAAGCGTGTCCTCCGAAAGGCCCATCGCGCGGCCCACCTCGCGCACCGCGCGCTTGCCGCGGTAGTGGATGACGGTGGCGCAAAGGCCCGCGCGGTGGCGGCCGTACTTCTCGTAGATGTGCTGGATCACCTCTTCCCGGCGTTCGTGTTCGAAATCGACGTCGATGTCGGGCGGCTCGTTCCGGGCTTCGGAGATGAAACGCTCGAAGACCATGGTACCGATTTCGGGGCTGACCGAGGTCACGCCCAGCGCGTAACACACCACCGAATTCGCCGCCGACCCGCGCCCCTGGCAGAGGATGCCACGCCCCCGGGCGAAGGCCACGATGTCGTGGACGGTGAGGAAATATGGCTCATAGCGCAGCTTGGCGATCAGGGTCAGTTCATGGGCCATCTGGGCGCGGACATGGGCAGAGGCACCTTCGGGGTAGCGCCAGTCGAGGCCCGCCTCGGCCAGCCGGGCAAGGCGCTGGCTGGCAGTTTCGCCGGGGGTGTTCTCGGACGGATAGTCATAGCTGAGTTCGTCCAGCGAAAAGGCGGCGCGGGTGGCGACCTCGGCGGCGCGGGTGACGGAACCCTTGAAGCCTTTGAAAATGCGCAACATCTCGGCCATGGATCGCAGGCGGCCTTCGTTGTTGGGCAGGGCGCGGCGGCCAAGCTTGTCCACCGGCACCCCAAGGCGGATGGCGGTCAGGACATCGGCCAGACGGCGGCGGCGGCCGTGGTGCAGGAAGGGCAGCGCGGTGGCGACGGTGGGAAGCCGAAGCCGTTCGGCCAGGGCGGCCAGGCGCTGGAAACGGTCCTGATCCTGCCCGTCGTAACACGGAGCCATCGCAAGGCTGACTTGGCCGGGAAAGCGGCAGGCCAGCGTCCGGGCATGGGAGTGCCAGCGGGCGCGGTCGGTCATCGGGTCGGGTGGGGCAAGGGCCAGCGTCAGGCGCTGGTCAGGCGGCAGGATCAGCATCTCCAGGCCTTCGCCCCAGTCCAGAAGGTCGGGCAGGTCAAGACGACAGTCGCCCTTGGCGGCGCGGAGGCGGCCAAGGCTGAGGAGACGGCAAAGCCGCCCCCAGGCCGCCCGGTCGCGCGGCAGGCAGGTGACGGTGAAGCCATCGGTCAAGACGATCCGTGCCGCAGGGATGAGGCGGATGCGCGGGCCGCCATCGCGCGCCAGTTCGCGCGCTTTCGTGTGGGCCCGGACGATGCCGGCGACCGAGTTCACATCGGCCACGGCCAGCGCGGGCATGCCCATTTCGGCGGCACGGGTGATGAACTCCTCGGGGTGCGAGGCCCCGGTGAGGAAGGTGAAGTTTGTCAGCGCGGAAAGTTCGACGAAAGACATGCGGGGTGGCGACTCGGAGAAAAGAACAAAGACGGAACATGATGCCACGGATACGACCGTCCGGCCAGCTTGATCGCGGGTCGGGGCGGTTGTTGAATCGAGCGCGTTCCGCGCAAGCCTTTGTCTCGCCTCTGCGCGCAGGCGCACAACCGGCTCGGGTGAAGAGCCTCCGGCGGGGATATTTTGGCAGAGAGGAAGGGCCGGAGTGGCAGAGAATCCAGCCGGCGGGGTCAGCGCAGCAAAGTCAGGATTTCAAGGCTGGGGTAGCCGTCGGGGATCATTCCGCGCGCGGTCTGGAAGGCCTTGACGGCGGCGATGGTCTTCGGGCCCATCCGGCCATCGACTCCGCCGGGATCGAAGCCTGCCCGGCCCAGACGGTCCTGCAATTCCTTGCGTTCGTCGAACGTCAGCGCGCGCAGATCGCGCGGCCAGCTGGCGGCGATGGGCGCACCGCCTTTAAGCCGGTCGGCGAGGTGGCCGATAGCGATGACATAGGCGTCGGCGGTGTTGTAGCGCTCGATCACCTGGAAGTTCGGAAAGATCAGGAAGGCTGCCCCCCGCGCCCCGCCGGGCAGGAGGATCGAGCCAGGGCCATGGTCGGGCAGATCGCCCCCCGCCATGGGGCGGACCCCAAGCGCGGCCCAACTGGCCACGGGTTTCACGACGCGTTCGGTGGTCTGGTCATAGTCGAAGCCCTGCGGCAGGGCGACCTCCAGCCCCCAGGGCATGCCGGTCTGCCAACCCCAGTAGCGCAGGTAATTGGCGGTCGAGGCGAGCGCGTCGGCGGGGTCATCGCCCCAGAGGTTGCGCTTGCCGTCGCCATCGAAATCAACGGCAAACTTTTCCCAGGACGAAGGCATGAACTGGGTGTGCCCGCTGGCCCCGGCCCAGCTTCCGGCGAAACGGTCGACATGGCCGCCCTCGACGATCCGCAGAGCGGCGATCAGCTCGGCCTCGAAAAAACCGGCGCGCCGCCCGTCATAGGCCAGTGTCGCCAGCGAGCCCAAGACCGGCAGGTCGCCGCGAAAGGTGCCGTAGGCGCTTTCGAGGCCCCAGACGGCGGTCAGGACCTCGGCTTCGACCCCATATTCCGTTTCGATCCGGCTGAGGAGGTCACGGTGCTCTGCCATGGCCTTCAGGCCAAGGGCGACGCGGTCTTGCGAAACGGCGGTATCGAGGTAGTCCCAGACCGTCTTGGTGAATTCGTTCTGGTTGCGGTCGCGTTCGACGACCTTCGGGTCGAATTCCACCCCCCGCATTGCAGCGTCGAACGTCGCAGCGCGAACCCCAGCCGCCAGCGCCCGGGGGCGGAAGTCCCGAACCCAGGCCTCAAGCCCCGCTTGCGTCCCCATCTTGGTCTCCATCTGGCTTGTCGCGTCGGGCAGGATCGTCTGCGCCGGGGCAAGCGAGGCCCCGGGGCCAAGCATCACAGCCAGACCGACCCGCACGCTGACCCAAGCGCCCCGCATCGTCATTTCCGCCGCCGCACCACCCGGCGTTTTGCTGCCGCTTGGGCGGGCTTGCGGGGCTGGTACTTGCCCGACTTCCGGCCCGCAGGTTTCAGCGTCGCTCCTTCGACCGAGAGAAGGTCCAGGATCAGGCCGCCGGTCACAGGGGTCGCTTCGGCCAGCCGCACCATGACCCGCTGGCCGATGCCCAGGGTCAGGCCGGTCTCTGATCCCATCAGGGTCTGGCTGGCTTCGTCGTAGTGGAAGAACTCGCGCCCCAAGGCGCGGATCGGGATCAGCCCGTCGGCCCCGGTTTCATCCAGCCGGACAAAAAGGCCAAAGCGCTGCACACCCGAGATGCGGCCGGCGAATTCGGCCCCGACCCGGTCGGCCAGATAGGCGGCCAGATAGCGGTCGGTGGTGTCGCGTTCGGCGGCCATGCTGCGCCGCTCGGCTTCGGAGATCAGCTTGCCGGTCTCCTCCAGGTTCTCGATGTCCCAGGGCGAGAGACCGTCCTTGCCCCAGCCATGCGCCGCGATCAGGGCGCGGTGGATGATCAGGTCGGAATAGCGCCGGATCGGGCTGGTGAAATGCGCGTAGTTCCGCAGCGCAAGGCCGAAATGCCCGAAATTCTCGGGGTGGTAATAGGCCTGGGTCATCGAGCGCAGGGTGGAAAGGTTGATCAGCTCGTCAAACTCGGTGCCTTCGGCCTGCGACAGCAGCCGGTTCAGATGCTGGGTCTTCAGGACCTGCCCCTTGGCCAGCGTCATCCCCGCGCCTTCGGCAACCTCGCGCAGGGCGTCCAGTTTCAGCGGCGAGGGTTCTTCATGCACCCGGAAGAGAAGCGGGTGCTTCATGCGGATCAGTTCCTCGGCTGCGGCCACGTTGGCGAGGATCATGAACTCCTCGATCAGTTTGTGCGCGTCCAGCCGGTCCTTGAAGGCGACCGAGGTGACATGCCCCGCCTCGTCCAGAACGATCTTGCGTTCCGGCAAGTCAAGGTCCAGCGGCTGGCGCAGCTCGCGCGCGCGATGAAGGGCGGCATAGGCGGCGTAGAGCGGCTTCAGGACCTGCTCGAGCAAAGGCCCCGCCCTGTCATCGGGGGCGCCGTCGATGGCGGCCTGCACCTGTCCGTAGTGCAAGGACGCGACCGAACGCATCAGGCCGCGCACGAACTGGTGGCTGCGCTTGTGGCCTTCGGCGTCGATCACGATACGGACGGCAAGGCAGGCGCGGTCAACGCCTTCGTGCAGGGAACAGAGGTCGCCCGACAGGATATCGGGCAGCATCGGCACCACGCGGTCGGGGAAATAGGTCGAGTTGCCGCGCCGCCGCGCCTCGCGGTCCAGCGCCGACCCCGGCGTCACGTAATGCGCCACATCGGCGATGGCGACCCAGAGGACGAAGCCGCCGGGATTGCCAAGATCGGTGTCGGTCTCGGCCAGCACGGCATCATCGCGGTCTCGGGCGTCCTCCGGGTCGATGGTCAGCAGTGGCAGCTGGCGCAGATCCTCGCGGCCTTTCAGGCCGACGGGTTCGGCACGGTCCGCCTCGGCGATCACGGCGTCGGGGAACTGGTCCGGGATGCCGTGCTGGTGGATGGCGATCAGGCTGGCGGCGCGCGGACCGGAGGGGTCGCCTAAGCGGGCAAGAATGCGCGCCTGAGGCAGCCCAAGACGGCGCCCGCCGACGGCTTCGGCCTCGACCAGCTCGCCGTCCCTGGCGCCCATCGCCATGTCCGAGGACACGCGCCATTCCTTGTCCGACCCTTTGTCGATCGGCTGAATGCGACCGCCTTCCGCCGTTACCCGGAAGACGCCCAGCACCTTGGCCGGGTTCGACCCGAGTCTGCGGATCAGCCGCGCCTCGTAGACGTAGTCGTCCAGATCGACCTTGGCCAGCCGCGCCAGAATCCGGTCGCCGGCCCCCAGCGCCGGGTCGCCTTTCTTCTGTACGATCAGGATGCGCGGGGCATCCTCGATCCCCTCCTCAAGCGGAGTTGCGTAAAGGTCGCCGGCGCTGTCCGGCGCAAGCACCTGCAAAACCGCCACGGGAGGCAGCGTCCCAGCCTCGCGGAAGCGGCGGGCGGTCTTTTCGACGACACCCTCCCCCTCCAGCTCTCGCAAGAGGCGTTTCAGCTCGATCCGACCGTCGCCCTTGATGCCGAAGGCCTTGGCAATGTCGCGCTTGGCCGAAAGGCCGGGGTTATCGGTGATCCACTGGCGGATCTGGTCTTTTGAGGGCAGAGGTTTCATGCGCAAGGACGTAACACGACCTCTGGCCAAAGACTATCCCGGCAAGGGTCCTTGCTCTTTTCACAAATGCTCTTTTTCACCCAATCCCTCTTGAGTTCCGCACTGCACAGGAAGGCGAGGTGGGAAGTCTTCGCGCGGACCAAGCGCGATCTTGCGACCGACGGTCAAAGGGCGCGGTGCATATGGCGATGTGGGATGCCAGCGTCGATGAACTCCTCGCCTTCGACGGTGAAGCCAAGCTTTTCGTAGAACCCCGTCGCGCGGGATTGCGCGCCAAGCGTTGCCAGGGTTGCCCCGGGAAGGCGGCGCAACTCTTCCAGAGCGGCGCGGATCAGGGCTGCACCAAGGCCGGTGCCGCGCGCCGGTGCCAGCACGCAGACGCGACCAATCTTGCCCACATTGCCTATCAGCAGGATGCGGGCGGTCCCGACCGGGCCATCCTTGTCGCAGGCCAGAAGGTGAGTGGCGGCCTCGTCCAGCCCGTCCACCTCATCGGCCTCGCTGACGGCCTGTTCCTCGATGAACACGGTTCGCCGCAAGGCCTGACAGGTGGCGATATCGCGGGTGACCTCGATCCGGATCACGCGAAATAGTCCTGGAGGATGCGGCCATAGATCGCTTTCAACATGTGGATATGCGCCACTTCGACCCGTTCATCGACCTGATGCATGGTCTTGCCGACCAGGCCGAATTCCACCACCGGGCAGTGATCCTTGACGAACCGCGCATCCGACGTCCCGCCCGAGGTAGAGGCCACCGGTTTGCGCCCGGTTTCTGCCTGAACCGCCGCAGACACAAGCGCCGAAAATTCGCCCGGAGGGGTCAGGAAGCTTTCGCCCGAGATCGAGATTTTCGTCCCGATCTCGACCCCTGTCGCTTCTGCCACCGCTTCTGCCTCGCTGCGCAGCCAGTCTGACAGGGTTGCGCCGGAATGCATGTCGTTGAAGCGGATGTTGACGGTTGCGGTTGCCTGCGCCGGGATCACGTTCGAGGCCGGGTTGCCGCAGTCGATAGTGGTGATCGCCAGCGTCGAGGGGTCGAAATGCTGGGTGCCCCGGTCGAGCGGTTCCGTGTCCAGCCGCGCCAGCAACTTGACCATCGCCGACAGCGGGTTCTTCGCGCGGTGCGGATAGGCCGAATGGCCCTGCACCCCCGTCACGGTGATCTTGGCGGTCATCGAGCCGCGGCGGCCGATCTTCATCATCTCGCCCATCTCAAACGGGCAGGTGGGCTCGCCCACGAGGCAATGCGTCATCCGTTCGCCGTTGAAGGCCATCCAGTCCAGGATCGCGAGGGTGCCGTCGCGGCCCTCGCCCTCCTCGTCGCCGGTGATGGTGATGATGACCGCGCCATCTGGAGGTGCTTGCTGCACGAAATCAACGGCCGCAGCGACGAATGCGGCGACGCCCGACTTCATGTCGCAGGCGCCGCGGCCATACATCACCCCGTCCACCACTTCGGCGCCGAAGGGGTCATGTTTCCAGGCGGCTGCATCGCCGACGGGGACCACATCGGTATGGCCGTTGAAGCCGAAGGACCGGTTCGCACCAAGCTTGCCCCAGCGGGCATAGAGGTTGGCGACCCCGCCGCGATCGACCCGGGTGCAGGCGAACCCGGCTGCGGCGAGCACCTCGGCCAGAAGCGCAATCGCGCCGCCTTCGTGGGGCGTGACAGAGGGGCAGCGGATCAGACGGGCGGTCAGGTCGGCGGGGTCGAGGGGGGAAAGCGGCATCAACTATCCTGGCGGGCTGCAAGCATGGTCCTGACCTAGCCGCTTGGAGCACGCGCTGCAACCGGAAGGGGAAGGCGGGCTATGTCTATGTGTCAATCGAAGAAGGGGGTCATTTCGGCCACGATCACCGAATTCTCGGCCAGCGCGCGCAGCATCAGCGCCTGTTCCTCTGGATCGATCTCTTCGCCGGCCTTCAGCCGGTCTTCGAGGGTGCCATGTCCGGTGACTTCAAGCGGCGCCAGATCGGCCTCTTTCAGGATCGCCACGGTTTCGCGCACGGCCTCGGCCTCGTCCACGCCCGAAGCGTAGATCACCAGCCCCGCGCCGGTTGCCTTTTCCGGCAGGCCGTCGCCAGCCTTGCGGCCGACCTCAACCACCAGCGTATAGATTCTCTGGGGCCGCTTGGGCTTTTCGGACTGGGTCTCTTCCATATCAATCCCGCAACAGCTCGTTGATCGAGGTCTTGGACCGGGTCTGCGCGTCGACCTTCTTCACGATCACGGCGCAGTAAAGGTTGATCCCGCCCTTGGACGGCATCGATCCCGCCACGACGACCGACCCCGCCGGCACCTCGCCATACATCACTTCGCCAGTTTCCCGGTCGACGATCTTGGTGGATTTTCCGATGAAGACCCCCATCCCGAGGACGCTGCCCTCGCGGATGATGCAGCCCTCCACCACTTCCGACCGGGCACCGATGAAGCAATCATCCTCGATGATCGTCGGGCCAGCCTGCATCGGCTCCAGCACCCCGCCGATGCCGACACCGCCCGAGAGGTGCACGTTCCTGCCGATCTGCGCGCAGGAGCCGACCGTAGCCCAGCCGTCGACCATCGAGCCCTCGCCGACATGGGCACCGATGTTCACGAAGGACGGCATCAGCACCACGTTCCTGCCGATGAAGGCGCTGCGGCGGACAATCGAGCCCGGCACCGCGCGGAACCCGGCGGCCTTCCAGTCGGCCGCAGTCCAGCCCTGCCACTTCGACGGCACCTTGTCCCACCAGTTCGACCCGCCGTTTGACCCCGAAATCTCGTACATGTCGGTCAGTCGGAACGACAGAAGGACCGCCTTCTTGGCCCACTGGTTCACGTGCCAGTCGTTGCCACGCTTTTCCGCTACGCGAAGACTGCCGCTGTCCAGCGCCGTCAGCGTTGCTTCGATGGCATCGCGCACTTCGCCTTTCGTGGCCGGAGAAAGGCTCTCCCGCGCGTCCCATGCGGTTTCGATGGCGATTTCAAGGGCGGCGTTGGTCATCGGGTTTTCCCTTTTCGGTTGGTCACGGCGGCCACGACCCTATAAGGCTGAACCAAGACCCACGCAATCCGAGTGCCCCATGAAAGACGAACCCCGCTCCCACCCGTTCCGTGACTCGACGCAGGATATTGACGCCGTAAAGCGCATCCCCGATACGCCGCAGACCCGTGCGCCGGCGTACCGCCTGGCATTCACGGACAACGATTTCATGAAGCGCGAGGAGCTGCGACCGGTGCGGTTGCAGCTGGAGCTTCTGAAACCGCAGATGATCATGGACGAGCGCGGGATCGAATCGACCATCGTCCTCTTCGGCGGGGCGCGGATTCCGGCGCCGGAACGCCGCGATACGGCGCGGACAAAGGCTTTGGCCGAGCTGTCGCATTACTATGACGAGGCCCGCCGGTTTTCCCGGATCATGACCGAGCGCAGCCTTGAAACCTATGGGCGCGAGAATGTCATCGTGACGGGTGGCGGCCCCGGCGTGATGGAGGCGGGCAATCGTGGCGCGGACGAGGCGGGGGGGCAGTCGATCGGCCTCAACATCGTGTTGCCGCATGAGCAGGCGCCGAACAGCTATGTGACGCCGGACCTCAGCTTCAACTTCCACTATTTCGGCATCCGCAAGATGCATTTCCTGATGCGGGCGAAGGCGATTTGCGTCTTTCCCGGCGGCTTCGGGACCATGGACGAGCTTTTCGAAAGCCTCACCCTGATCCAGACCAAGCGGATGAAGGCGATTCCGTTCCTGTTGTTCGGGCGGGAGTGGTGGGAAAAGGTGATCAACTGGCAGCATCTTGCCGAGGCGGGGGTCATCAGCCCCGAAGACCTGAAGCTGTTCGCCATGGTCGAAACGGCGGAAGAGGCGGTCTCGGTGATTGATGGGTGGCAGGAGCCATGCTGACCAGGCGCGCCGCCAGCAGTGCCTCGCTAGGGTTGCGTCATGCTGGGGCGTTCCCAGCCGTCCAGAAACTCGACCCGGTTGCAGCCGGAGAAGCGGGCCAGTCGGTCCAGCTCTGCCTCTAGCCGGGCGAGGCGGAGCTTGGTCAGCCTGACCTCCGGTTCTGGCCAGAAGCCCTTGACCCGCAGGCTGCCCGCATCGCGGAAGGCCTTGGCGTCGATGCGGCCGATCAGACGGTCGCCTTCCAGGACCGGAAAGACGTAATAGCCGAAGATGCGCTTTGGTTCCGGGACGAAGACCTCGATCCGGTAGCGGAAGCCGAACAGGAACTCGGCCCGGTCGCGGTCGCGCAGGACCGGGTCGAACGGGGAAAGGATGCGCAGACGGGCGGGCGCTTCGGGTGGGACGATGTCCAGCGTTTCGGGCCGGGCGAAGGCACAGCGGCGCTGGCCGGCGGCGCCTTCGATGTCGACCTCGATGATCTCGCCCCGGCCCAATGCCGCGCGGCACCAGTCTTTGGCGGCCCCCGGAGCGATGGCGTTCCAGTAGGCGGCGATCTCGCGGCTGGTGCCAAAGCCCAGATGGTCCAGCGCGGAGCCGCAGGCCCAGTCGGTCACCTGATCCGCCGGGAAGGGCGCCCGCTGCGCCGCCGGGATCACCCGTTCGGTAAGGTCGTAGATCTTGGCAAAGCCGTCGCGCCGGGTGACGGCGATCTGGCCCGTCCGCCACAGCCATTCCAGCGCAGTCTTCGACGGATGCCAGTCCCACCAGCCGCCCTTGCCCCTGACCTCGCCTTCGCCGACATCCGAGGTGCCGACGGGGCCGTCCTTGGCGATCCGGTTCAGGATGGTGTCGAACTGCGCTTCATACCCGTCTCGGAACCAGCTGCGCCAGTTTTCCCGCAGCCGGTCGGCATCGCGGGTAAAGCGGTGCTGCCAGATGCCGTGCAACCGTGCAGGCAGAATCGAGGCGTCATGGGTCCAGTGTTCCCAAAGGCAGCGGTCGCGTTCCAGAAGCCGCTTCAGCGCGGGCGGGCGGTAAGCTTGCCGCCGCGACCACAGGATCATGTCATGCGCCCGGGCAACGGTGTTGATGCTGTCGACCTGGACGAACCCGATCCGCTCGATCAGGTCATGCAGAGCCTGGCCGGTCGCGGGACCGGACGGCGGCTCGGCCAGGGCGTGGCGGTCAAGAAACAGGCGGCGGGCGCGGGTGTTGGGGATCAGATCAGGCATCAGGAAGGGGTATCATCGCCACAGTTCTGGTCAACCTGTCGCGATGCGCTGGAAATTGTCGCCGCAGCAATTGCATTGCGGGCGCGAGTTCATACTATCGGAATGTCTCCTGACAAAACGCCCCGAAACCTGCTGTGGCCGCGCCTCGACGTGACGCGGACCGGAAAGGACCACGACGCATTGCCCCACGATACGCCCCTGATCACCACCCTTGTCGCAGGCTTCGGCCTGGCCTTCGTGTTTGGCCTGCTGGCGCAGCGACTGAAGCTGCCGCTGATCGCCGGATACCTTCTGGCCGGCGTGGTGATCGGGCCGTTCACGCCGGGCTATGTGGCCGACATGGGCCTTGCGACCGAGCTGGCGGAGCTTGGCGTGATCCTTCTGATGTTTGGGGTGGGTCTGCACTTTTCGCCGCGCGATCTGATGGCCGTGAAGGGCATCGCCGTGCCGGGCGCACTGGGTCAGATCGCAGTGGCCACGGGGGCGGGCACGCTGATGGGGTGGCTCTTGGGCTGGAGCATCGGGGCCGGCCTGATCTTCGGGCTGGCGTTGTCGGTTGCGTCAACGGTGGTGCTGTTGCGCGCCTTGCAGGACCGCGACCTTGTGCAGTCCGAAAAGGGCAAGGTCGCCGTCGGGTGGCTGATCGTCGAGGACCTGGTGATGGTGCTGGCGCTGGTGCTGATCCCGCCCTTGGCCGGACTGCTGGGCGGTGTCGCCCAGCCCGTCGAGGAGGGGGCCGAGATCGCGGCGCAGGTGGGCATCGGCCCCATCGCGGGAACCGTGCTGATCACGCTGATCAAGGCCGCGACCTTTGTCGCACTGATGCTGGTGATCGGCCGCCGCGCGATCCCCTGGGTGCTGCACTATGTGGCGCTGACCCACTCACGCGAGCTGTTCCGGCTTTCGGTTCTGGCCATTGCGCTTGGCGTGGCCTACGGCGCAACGAAGTTCTTCGGCGTGTCCTTCGCGCTGGGGGCGTTCTTTGCCGGGATGGTAATGTCGGGCTCGACCCTGTCTTCGCAGGCCATGCGCGAGACGCTGCCGCTGCGGGACGCCTTTGCCGTGCTGTTCTTCGTGTCGGTCGGGATGCTGTTCAACCCGTCGATCATCTGGACCTCGCCCATGACCCTTGCAGCGACGGTGGTGATCATCGTCGCGGTCAAGGCGATTGCGGCCTTCTACATCGTCCGCGCCTTCGGCCATGGGCGGGATATGGGCCTGACCATCGCGGCCAGCCTGGCCCAGATCGGCGAGTTTTCGTTCATCCTGATCACGATGGGGGTCACGCTCTCGATCGTCCCGGAAGAGGCGCGTGATCTGGTTGTGGCGGGGGCAATGATCTCGATTCTGGTCAACCCGCTGCTGTTTCATTTGCTGGACAAACGGGCTGCGCGGAAGGCGGCGGTTCCGGAGGAAGCCCCCGCACCCACTGAAGACGCGCCGGATGCCGAGGATGCACCCGAACCGAAAGAATCGGCCTAGGCGGTCACAGTCCAGCCTCAGCCGCGATCTCGGCCTTCGACTTCCGCGCCCGTTCGGTGGCGGATTTCAGCTGTCCGCAGGCGGCCATGATATCCTCGCCCCTTGGCGTGCGGATCGGGCTGGCGTAACCCGCGTGATAGATGATGTCGGCGAAGGCATGAATGCGGTTGCCCGAGGACCGCTTGTAGGGCGCGCCCGGCCATTCGTTGAAGGGGATCAGGTTCACCTTTGCCGGAATGCCTTCCAGCAGCTTCACAAGACGGTGCGCGTCTTCCTTGGTGTCGTTGACGCCTTCAAGCATGACGTATTCGAAGGTGATCCGTTCGCTGTTCGACAGACCCGGATAGGCTTTCAACGCCTCAAGCAAGGTCGCGATGTTCCAGCGCTTGTTGATCGGCACCAGCTGGTCGCGGACCTCATCGGTGGTGGCGTGGAAGCTGACGGCCAGAAGACAGCCGATTTCGGTGGCCGTACGGGCTATTTCGGGGACGACGCCGGAGGTGGAAAGGGTGATCCGGCGGCGACCGAGGGCGATGCCTTCGTTGTCCATCACCACTTTCATCGCGTCGCGGACGTTGTCGAAGTTGTAAAGCGGCTCGCCCATCCCCATCAGCACGATGTTGGAAATGAGGCGGGTTTCATCCTTCGGCGCGCCTTGCACCGGCCACTCGCCAAGGTCGTCACGGGCCAGCATGACCTGCCCGACGATTTCCCCAGCCGTAAGGTTGCGGACCAGCTTCTGCGTGCCGGTGTGGCAGAAGGAACAGGTCAGCGTGCAACCGACCTGAGAGGAAATGCACAGCGTCCCCCGGTCGGTTTCGGGGATGTAGACCACCTCCACCTCATGCCCGCCGGCGATGCGGACAAGGTATTTGCGGGTACCATCCTCGGAAATCTGGCGGGTCACGACTTCCGGCAGTTCAATCACGAAATGATCGGCCAGAAGCGCCCGGTAGTCCTTGGCAAGGTTGGTCATCAGCGCAAAGTCGCGCACGCCCCAATGATAGACCCATTGCCAAAGCTGCCCAAGTCGCATCTTGGCCTGCTTTTCCGGCGTCCCTGCTGCGATCAGCTCGGCGCGCAACTGATCGCGGGTCAGGCCGACGATGTTGGTCTTGGCCTGCACGGGCAGCTTGCGCGGCAGGGTCAGCACGTTTTGCGTGATCGGGGCGGTGGCGGTCATCGTCAGATCTTTCGGTTCGGGCCTTGCGACAGGCGATCTGGTGGGTTGCGGGCATATAGGTGATTCCCGGCCAAAACAAAAGCGCCCCGCGAAAGGGGGCGCTTCGGCAGTCTCTCGGCAGTCTTACTGGCAGCGCTTCTCGGCATCTTCCATCGCGGCTGTGAACCCGCGCAGCGAGAAGGTGTCGACCGTCTGCGTGCCCTTGCCGGACCGCGCCGTCATCACCGCCGTCGTCCCGGCCTTCATAGCGGCAAGCAGGGCCGCGTCATCTTCGGCGCTGCCCGGCCAGGCCCATTCTCCATCGGTGAACAGCTGATATGGCTGGCCATCCACGGTCACGTCGACCGTCGAACCCCCCGCGAAAGGGTAGCCACCGGCAAAGCTGATCTCGCCCGGCTTGCCAGGGCGGAAGGTGACGAACAGAAGGATATCCCCACGGCGCACCGATACGGGCTGGCCGTCGCGGGTGTTCATCGTTTCCTTCGGTTTCGACACACCCCAGCATTCCTTGGGGTTTTCCTCGGTGAAGACGTTCCAGTCGGTCATCGTCGCGACGCGATTGGTGGATTCCTGTGCGAAGCCTGCCGTGGCGGCAAGGGTGATGGCTGCAACCGCAAGCGTGCGACCGAAAAGGGAAGTCATGTCTGACGCAGCCTCCAAGCTGTCTTGTGCCTCTGTGCCGAATGCCGGGGGTCTTTCCAACCCCTTTTGACTGGCGCGGCGCATCTCTACCCGATATCCCACCCATAGACAAAAACGCCAATCCGCGAAAGCCCTCTGGGCGACATTTCGCGCAGACGTGACGGGGACACCTGATGACGAAGCCGCAACCGATGGTCGAACTTTGGCGCGGAGGCATACTGGAAAGCAGCCATGCCGGCCATGCGGTGATCTGGGGTCCGGGCGGGATCGTCGAGGCCTGGGGCGACCCAATGACGGTGATCTTTCCGCGGTCGTCGTGCAAGATGATCCAGGCGCTGCCGCTGATCGAGACCGGCGCGGCCGATGCCGCTGGCCTGACCGAGGCGCATCTGGCGCTGGCCTGTGCCAGCCATCAGGGCGAGGCGCGGCATGTGAAGATGGCGGGGGACTGGCTGTCGAGCATCGGGCTGGCCGAACCAGACCTGCGCTGCGGCGCGCACGAACCCTATGACAAGACCGAACGCAACCGCCTGATCAAAAGCGACGAAAGCCCCTGCCAGTTGCACAACAACTGCTCCGGCAAGCATTGCGGATTTCTGACCGTGACCAGGCATATCGGCGGGGGCCCGGAATATGTGGAGATTGACCACCCCCTGCAGCGCGCCATTCGTGAGGCGACCGAGGAAGTGACAGGGGAAACCGTCGCGGGCTACGGGATCGACGGCTGCTCGGCCCCGAACTTCGCGGTCAGCCTGTCCGGTTTGGCCCGCGCCATGGCCGGCTTTGCGGCCGCCAGCGATAGCGGTGACGCAAGGTCACGCGCCATGTACCGGCTGACCCGGGCAATGACGACCTATCCAGAGCTGGTGGCGGGCAACGGGGAGGCTTGCACCGATCTGATGCGCGCCATGAACGGGCGCGTCGCGATCAAATACGGAGCCGAAGCTGTCTACACGGCCATTCTGCCGGATCAGCGTCTCGGCATTGCCCTGAAGATCGCCGATGGCAGCAAGCGCGCTGCTGTCTCGGCGATTACAAGCCTTCTGGTGCAAGCAGGTGTGCTGGACCCCGGCCATCCTGCTTCAAAGGCACGTCTGCCCGCGGTGCAGTCAAACTGCAGAGGGCACGCCGTTGCCGAGTTGCGCCCCGCAGCCGGTTTTCCGTAGTGCTTGATTTGGGGGGCGAAGCGGTTAGACTTTCGGGATGAATGCCGAGGCTCCGATCCCCTTTCCGCAGATCAATCGCACCCCGGAAGAGGTTCATTTCGACCGCAAGGAGCTTGGGCTGATCCTGCGGGTCTATGGCCAGATGGTCGCGGCCGGGGAATGGCGTGACTATGCCCTCACCTCGCTGCGCGACCTGGCCGTGTTCAGCGTCTTCCGCCGTACCGCCGAGCATCCTTTGTACCGGATCGAAAAGCGCCCCAAGCTGCGGGCGCGGCAGGGGCTTTATGCGGTGGTCGGGATGGATGGCCGGGTTTTGCGCCGGGGGCAAGACCTTGGTCAGGTCCTGAAGGTGCTGGAGCGGCAGTTGATAGGTCCGGTCTGACTGCTCTGGCCCGGGTGGCGCTAGTCCACCCGCTGCCGCGCTTGTACCAGCCCGCCACCGCTTGCCGAGATCCGGCCGATCGCCCCGCGGATGCCTTCGTAAGAGACGGACATGGTGTGACCGTTGGCGTGAATCAGCGTATTTTCGTTGACGACCATCGCGACATGGCCCTTCCAGAAGACCAGATCGCCGCGTTTCAGCGGCTCTGTCGGGGATAGGCCGCGGCCCAGGGCCATCTGCATGTCGCTGTCGCCAGGACAGTCGCGCCCTGCCGCATGAAAGGCGACCTGCACCAGCCCCGAACAGTCAATGCCCGAGCGGGAGTTCCCGCCCCAGAGATAGGGCGTGCCCAGCAGGCTTTCCGCGACCGACACCGGGTCAGGGGCAAAATGCTCGACAGGTCGGAGGTGGCACAACGGCACATAGCCGTGTGGCGTGTTGGCCCAGGCACCCCACGCCCCGGTCACCGCAAGCCGCGACCCAAGGCTGAGACCGGCGGCTTCCTGGGCCTGCACCATCGGTTCCGAGTAAAGATGCGTCCCGGGGGCGACCACCCAATGCGTTGGCTCCGGGCCCTCGCCGACGGCGCGCTCTGCCACCCAGCCGCAATAGCCATCGCGGTCGGACATGATGAACGCATGGCCCTTGTCCCGGTCGATCACCGTGACGGGCGCGCCCAGCAAAAGCTGCCGGTCCCGCGCGCCGCCGGGTTTGTCCAGCAGGTCGATCAGGGGCAGAACGATCTGAGCTGCCTCACCTTTGGTAAGGGGAACGGAAACCTCTCCCGCAAGACTGATGTGGGCGATGCGGCCCGAATTTGGCGTCGTTCTGCGGTCCATCATTTGCCCCCCATGTTCAGCATGGCGGGAAGGGCGCCAAGCACGGCGCGCGCGCCCTGACCGGCGCCGCCCTTCGGCCTTGCCGGCTGATCGCTGGGCGAATAGCCGTAGATGTCGAAATGCACATAGCGCGGGCCGTCGACGAAACGGCGCAGGAACAGCGCCGCGGTGATCGAGCCGGCAAAGCCGAAGCTTGGCGCATTGTCGAGATCGGCGATCCCCGGCTCGATCGCGGTTTCATACGCGTCGTGGAACGGCATCCGCCAGACCGGGTCGAAGCCCGCAACTGCCCCGGCCTCAAGCGCCGTCACAAGGCCAGGGTCATCGGTGTAATAGGGCGCAAGGTCTGGCCCCACCGCCACCCGTGCTGCACCAGTCAGCGTGGCCATGGAGATGACCAGATCCGTCCCTTCTTCGCAGGCGTGGGCCAGCGCGTCGGCCAGCACCAGGCGGCCTTCGGCATCTGTATCGTTGACCTCGACGATAAGGCCCTTGCGACTGGTCAGGATATCCTTTGGTTTCAGTGCGTTGCCCGCGACCACATTTTCCACGGCCGGGATCAGGACGCGCAGGCGCAGCGGCAGGTCCAGCGTCATGATCATCTGGGCCAAACCCATCACAGTGGCCGCACCGCCCATGTCCTTCTTCATCAGGTTCATGCCTGCGGACGGCTTCAGATTAAGCCCGCCTGTGTCAAAGCAGACCCCTTTACCGACCAGCGTCAGTGCCGGCCCCTCGGCGCCCCAGCGCATGTCCAGAAGGCGCGGCGCGCGCGGGCTGGCGCGGCCGACGGCGTGGATCATCGGGAAATTGCGTTCCAGCAATTCATCGCCCCGGATCGCGAGGGCCTTGGCGCCAAAGCGTCCGGCAAGTGCCATGAAGGCGGCCTCAAGCTCATCCGGTCCCATGTCTTGCGCAGGGGTGTTGATCAGGTCGCGGGTCAGCGCCTCGCCCTCTGCCATGGCAAGCAGGCGCGCGGCGTCCAACCCGCCAGGGCAGACCAGACGTGGCGCCACGGCGGGCTTGCGCGCCGGGCGGTAGCGGTCGAAGCGGTAACCCGCCAGAAGCCAGCCCAAGGCGGCCTCGGTCCGCTCGCCCTCTGACAAAGAGCCGGTCAGGACCCAGTCGCCAGCGGGCAGGTTGGCCACGGCCTTCGCCAGTCCGAAGCGCGACCGCCGCCGCGCCTGCGCCGTGCCAAGCCCCACGACCGCGGCGCCGACGCCATTCCCGTTCCCCGGTAACAACTGCAACTCGCCCAGTCCGGCCTCAAACCCGGAGGCGGTCAACCATGCCGCCCAAGTAGCGCCCGGCCCGGCGACGAAATCGGCAAGTTCTTCAGGCCGGACAACGTGCAGGGGGCGGGTCTGGGGTGAGGCAGGGGCAAAGGCGAAGCGGCTGTCACTGGTCATGGATGGTTCAATCACTCGGGTCTCTGTTGGGTCAGGTTGATCAAGTGGGGGAAGAATCCCCCATTGCGCAAGCTTGGCGTGCCTGAACCCCGCACTTTCTGAACAAAATCCCGGCATCGGAGTCATTGGCTGCTGACCAGAGTCCCGCGGTTCGCTGGCAACCCGCGAAGAGTTGCGCGGGTCATGTGTCGATCAGCCATTGCTCGCGGCCTGTGCCGATTCGGCAACCGCGACGCCGGTCTCAGGGCCGCGTTGCACTAGCGCAACGCATCCGCCATCCCCGGATCCGGCGACAGGGACCGTTCCGCCACGCGCAGAAGTCGCGCCCAGACGGCGGAAAACGCCGTGCCGTCCGCGCGTTCCAGACAAATCCGTGCATCGTTCGCCACGCCCGACAGGCTGACCAGCCCAATATCGCTGGCGAGGCGGCGCAGCCGCGACAATTGCCCAGCCAGATCGCGCAATTCCTGCGCCCGGACTTTTTCGGCGATTTCCGCCATGGCCAACGCCAGTTCCCCCAACGCCCGCGTCACCATCAGTTCCGCAGTCGGAGCGCCAAGGTTACGGTAGATCTCTGCAATCGCCTCGACATCCTGGCGCACCACTTCACACGGCCGGAGGGCCGTCACCTTTTCCATCTGATCACCCGATCATTCCACACATACCCACGACCATGCTGACCCCCCATGCTGAAGAAATGGTTGCCCTCTGCCGCGACGGAGCGGAATTTACCTCTCGAATTTTCCACGAATGCCGCATAGGCAGGGCGAGAGCGACGAAGGATGACCCCGATGACCCTGATCCGCCCTCTACCTGCCTATCTGGTGCAGCGTTTTCACGGCTGGCGCGCGACCACCTATCAGGACAACCGCGCCTGGTATCGGCGACTGGCCGAAAGCGGGCAGCATCCGCGAGCAATGGTGATTTCCTGCTGCGATAGCCGGGTCCACGTTACTTCGATCTTCGGCGCGGACGAGGGCGAGTTCTTCATCCACCGCAACGTGGCGAACCTGGTGCCGCCCTTTAACCCGGATGGCGAATATCACGGCACCTCGGCGGCGGTGGAATACGCGGTCAGCAGTCTGGGCGTGGCGCATATCGTGGTGCTTGGGCATTCCAACTGTGGCGGCGTGAAGGGTTGCCATGACATGTGCCGGGGCCACGCCCCAGCACTTGAGGAGAAATCCAGCTTCGTCGGTCGCTGGATGGACATCCTCCGTCCGGGATTTGAAAAGGTCGCGACCTTGCCAGATGGCGAGATCCTGCCCGCGCTGGAAAAGCAGGCCGTGCTGACCAGTCTCGAGAACCTTCTGACCTTCCCCTTCGTCAAGGGCGCGGTCGAGGATGACCGCCTGACCCTGCACGGGCTTTGGACGGATACGGGCGAAGGCGGGCTGGAGCAGTACGATCCTGCCCGCGACGGATTCTATCCGGTTTAGGCCGCCAGCGATCGGTTCGAACGATTACTTACCCTGGCGTTTACTGCAGAACCATCCCTTCGGGCCAGTTCAGCACATGCTCCAGCGTGATCGTTTTCTTGCCTCCGGCCGGAAGATCGAACTCCCAAGCGAGGATGCCGCGCTGGCCGTCGACGTCGGTTTCAGTGGGTTCGGGGTCAGCGGTCATCTCGATCTCGAGATCGGTCTGCTCAGTGTAAGGCACCTGGTCGATCAGGCGCACCGGCCAGCTTTCGTCGCCGGTATTTTCCAGAGTGATGACGGCGCTTTCAGTGCGCTGGTTCGAGGTGCCGAAGACACCGGTCTCGCCTTCCGCACGGGTCGGCATCTCGCGCTTGATGCGCAGGGTGTCGAGGGCGCCAAAGGCGATGTCGGTCTCGGTGCCGGGGGCGATCAGGTCAAGCCAGATCGTCCCGACGAGAACGCCGTCGCGAAACAGCATCGCTTCGCCCGGAAGCAGCGGCTCGTCGCTGCCATTGGTGAAGCTGGCCATGACGAAGGCGGTCTGGTCCATGCGTGGCACCGCCCAAGCGGCAACGACGGGGACAAAGTCCAGCTGGTCCAGTGCAAGGCGCAAGTCCTCTGCGCCCGAGGCCACGGTGACGACCTCGGGGTAGGTGTAAACGACCGTGTCGCCTTCCAGCCCGGCTTCGGCGACGGTGATCGGGGCGGCTTCCATCACCACCTCGGACATCAGGGCATCGGCTGCAGATTTGCGGGCAAGGCCGAAACCCTCTTCTTCGGCCGTCTCGGGGACGATGCGGCGCAGTTCCGGCCAGAGAGAAGACGGCGCGGACTGGTCGGAGGGTCGTGAGGAAGAGAGGGTGAGCGCCACGCCCGCCCAATCTTCCCCTGTCTGCTGGGTGACCAGGATCGAACGGGCGAGGGACAAGGCATCGCCGCCGTCCCGCATCAGGTTCAGGTCATAGAAGGGACGCCAGCCCGCGCCGCTGATGTAATGGGTCACGGTGACCTTGTGCTCGCCCGCTTTGGCCGCGCTAAGGGTTACCGACAGCGCGGTATAGTCGGTGTCGGCGCCGGGCAGCGCGTCAAAGGCCTCCCGCGCCTTGGCAAGCGCCTCTTGCGCGTCCTTCAGCGCCTGCTGTGCGGTCCAGAGGTCGGCACGGGCGGCAAGCGCGGATTGGCGGGCGGCCAGCGTTTCGGTTCCGATCATCGCGGCCATGGCCTTGATGCCGTCGGGTGTCGCTTCGTCCGGCAGCGCACCGGTGAACGAAGACAGGAACCGCACCTGCGCCTCGGCCGCGTCCACCCGGGCCTGCACGGTGTCGACGGCCAGGACTGCTTGCATTTCAGCGGCTTCAAGACGGTCCACTTCGGCCTTGGCTGCCGTTTGGTCCGAAGTCAGCGGGTCTTCGCGCGGGGGAAGCCTGTCGCTGCGCAAGGAGAAGGCGCCCAGCGACAGGCCGTCGCCGGGGGCGAGTTGCATCAGGCCGGGCTGGCTTTCGGCGGGCAGGTCAGTGACCAGCAGGTCATGCGCTCCGGCGGTTGGCGCGGTGAATGTCACCTCGCGGGTCAGGCGGGCGCCGTCGGGGTACACAGTGACTGCGGTGATCCGGCTGGTGGCGGGGATTGTTTCGGCGAGGACGGGCAGGGCGGTCGTGGCGAGGAGGACAGACAGAAGCGCACGCATTGGCGGGGCCTTTCGGGATTGGGTTGCGCAAAGGGTAGGGCCTTGGCAGCACTACACGCAAGGCGGGGAAACCTGCCCAGTCCGACACCAAGGCCGGACGCCGGGCCTGCGTCAAAAGCCGTTGCGTGCTGCGGTTCGGGCGGTCAGTTTTCCAACGGCTGGACAATCAGGATGTGCAGGTCGCGGTCGGGGGTGTAGTCCGTCTTCTCCATCACGAAGGTCGTGGGGCCGGTCTTCTTGATCCCATCGGCACAAAGCGAGACGATGTTGCCCGGATCGCCCTTGTCGATGGTCAGCTTGAACCGCCCGATCGGCCCGGACCAACTGCTCGCGGTGCGCAGGACATAAGCGATGTTCCAGGACATGCCGGTAGAATAGGTCTCGCCATCCACGGGCTCTTGCGCCAACGCTTTGACCAGCGCACGCGAGGTGCCTTCATCAATGCAATACTGGTCGGCCACCGGCTGCATGTAATCTTCCGGAGGGTGTGCCCAGCCGAAGATGCCGCCGCTGGAGCGGTTTTCGTAAGTGTGTCTGATGTTCAGGATCTGACCTGCCGGGAATGTCTGCGTCCAGTGATAGCGGACGATCACCGACCACTGCGGAAAGGCGAATTCGCTGTCAGTGCCGATGTCGAAGAACTCGGCCAGCCCCAGTTCCATCGCTTGGGTCTTCTGGTCCGGGGTCAGGGATTTCAGCGCCGCCATCACCGCTTCGCCTTTCAGCGACAGCGGCAGGCCAAGGCGGTCCAATTCGGCAGTCACATCGCGACCGGGGGTGTCGTATTGTTCCGCCGAGGGCATCCATACGGTGACATCGGGTTCTATAACCGCGATGCGGTCAATGCTGATGGGGATGTTCCTGCCTTCCACTGTGGCGGTGAAGTTCACCAGGTTCTCGCGATCAGGGTCTTCGGGCAGGTTCCATTGGCTTTCGATGACCTGGCCGACATGGATTGGCGGCAGGGGAAAGATCACCTCTCCAGTCACGTCGGCCGAGGTGATGTTGCGGAAGACATAGTCGACAGCGATGCGGTCGATGCTGATGAACAGGTCTTCCTCCTCCAACGCGACAGCGTCGGTCTGGCCGAAGGTGAGTCCGGTGGCTGAAAGGCCGCCGAAGCCATCATTGGCGAGGGCCGGAGTGGCAAGCAAGGTGGCAGCAAGGCATAGGGAAAGGCGCATGAAATCCTCCGGCAGCAATGGTGGCATCTGACGCGCGGGGCGAGGTTCCCGCAAGTGTGGTGTTGCGCCGGCTGCGGGACGCTGCGAAAAGGCGGGCCGGAACTCGGGCGGACCAGAACTTGGGCGGTCCGGCCTTGTGGAGGGGATCATGCGTGTCGGGATTGCAGCCCTGGTCTGCGGCTATTTGCTAAGCCAGTTCTATCGCGCGTTTCTGGCTGTGCTGGCGCCGGTTCTGAAGGCCGATCTCGGGGCCACTGCGGCCGAGCTTGCGGCGGCGTCGGGCTGGTGGTTCCTGGCCTTTGCGGCCATGCAACTGCCCATTGGGGCGGCGCTTGACCGGCATGGGCCGCGCCGGACGGCCGGGGTTCTGATGGCGGTGGGGGCCGGGGGCGCAGCTGTCTTTGCACTGGCAACCGCGCCTTGGCATCTGAACCTTGCGATGGCCCTGATCGGCGTCGGCTGCGCGCCGGTGCTGATGGCCGGCTACTTCATCTTTGCCCGCAGCTTTCCCCCGGCCCGGTTCGGTCTGCTGGCCGGAGTGATGATCGGCGTGGGCGCGCTGGGCAATGTCGCGGCCTCGCTGCCCTTGTCGGCGGCGGTCGAGGCGTTCGGCTGGCGGGAAACGGTCTGGGGGCTGGCGGGTTTTACGGCTCTGGTGGCACTGGGCATCCTTGTGCTGGTCCGCGATCCGCCCAGCCTTGCACATCACGAGAAGGGGTCGCTCATGGACCTGCTGCGAATGCCCTCGATCTGGCCGATCCTGGCGATGATGGCGGTCTGTTATACCCCGATTGCCGCGCTGCGCGGGCTGTGGGTCGGGCCCTACTTCAGCGATGTGCATGGCTATGACCCGCTGCAGATCGGGCAGGTCGGCCTCTGGATCGGCCTTGCGATGGTTGTGGGCAACTTCGCTTATGGCCCGCTGGATCGCTGGGTCGGCAGCCGGAAATGGGTGATCCTCGGGGGCAACGCGCTGACGGTTCTGAGTGTGCTGGGACTGTGGGCCTTTGCCGAGGCCCCGCCCATCGTGGCGGCGGGCTTTCTGGTGGCGGCGGGGCTTTTCGGGGCCAGTTTCCCTATGGTCGTGGCGCATGGCCGGGCCTTCATCCCGCCGCATCTGATGGGGCGGGGGGTGACGCTTCTGAACCTATTCGGGATCGCGCCCATCGGCCTTGCGCAGATCGCGACCGGATGGCTGTACGCCGCCACCCCGGCTGACCGGGCAAGCGCGCCGTATGAGGCGGTGTTCCTGTTCTTTGCCGTCACCACGGCGCTTGGGTTGGTGGCCTACCTGTGGTCGCGCGACCGCACCGACTGACCTGCGCGGCGAATCCGCTTCCCCCCGGACCCGCCATAGGCTAACAGCCGCGCGTCCCCGCTTTTTGGGGACGCACAAAGGAGAACCCCGATGGGCTACAAGGTCGTCGTCGCGGGTGCCACGGGCAACGTGGGCCGCGAAATGCTGAACATCCTCGCCGAGCGCGAGTTTCCCGTCACCGAGCTTGCCGCACTCGCGTCGCGCAAATCGCTTGGTACTGAGGTCAGCTTTGGCGACAAGACCCTGAAGACCAAGGATCTTGACACCTTCGATTTCACCGGCTGGGACATTGCCCTGTTCGCCGTGGGCTCGGACGCAACCAAGATCTATGCCCCCCGCGCCGCCGCTGCGGGCTGCGTCGTGATCGACAATTCCTCGCTCTACCGCTATGACGCCGACGTGCCGCTGATCGTGCCGGAAGTGAACGCAGACGCGATCATGGGCTACAAGAAGAAGAATATCATCGCGAACCCCAACTGCTCAACCGCGCAGATGGTGGTGGCATTGAAGCCGCTGCATGACCGGGCGCGGATCAAGCGGGTGGTCGTCTCGACCTACCAGTCCGTCAGCGGCGCGGGCAAGGAAGGGATGGACGAGCTTTGGGACCAGACCAAAGCCGTCTACAACCCGGTGCAGGAAGTTCCGCCGAGGAAGTTTGCCAAGCGGATCGCCTTCAACGTGATTCCGCAGATCGACGTTTTCCTGGACTCGGGCGAGACCAAGGAAGAATGGAAGATGGTGGCCGAGACGAAGAAGATCCTCGATCCGAAGATCAAGGTCACCGCGACCTGCGTCCGTGTGCCGGTCTTCGTCGGTCATTCCGAAGCGATCAACATCGAGTTCGAGGATTTCCTCGACTGGCAAGAGGCTCAGGACATCCTGCGCGAAGCGCCGGGGATCATGCTGATCGACAAGCGCGAGCCGGGTGGCTACATCACCCCCATCGAATGCGTCGGCGAATATGCGACCTATGTCAGCCGCGTGCGGCAGGACAGCACTATCGAGAACGGCCTCAGCCTGTGGTGCGTCAGCGACAACCTGCGCAAGGGTGCTGCGCTGAACGCCGTGCAGATTGCCGAGCTTTTGGGTTCGCGGGTCCTGAAGAAGGGCTGATCCCGTAGCGGGGTACCCTTCGGTCAGGCCCCCCACCCTCTCCCTCCCCCACGAGGGGGGAGGGAAGCGCTTTGCGTCAAGCCGCCTGCGCCGCCAGCGGGCGTTCGCGGATCGGCAGGTGGACGATGGCCGAGAATGCCCCGACACCGACGCCGATCCACCAGACCAGCGTGTAATCGCCGTTCAGATCATAGAACTTGCCCCCCAGCCAGACGCCCAGAAAGCTGCCGATCTGGTGGCTGAGGAAGACGAAGCCGTAGAGCGTCCCCATGTAGCGTACCCCGTAGATCTGTGCGACAAGACCGCTGGTCAGCGGCACCGTCGCCAGCCACATCGCGCCCATTACGGCGGAATAGACCAGCACGGTCGTCGGCGTCATCGGCAAGAGGATGAAGATTGCCGAAGCCACCGTCCTCCCCGTGTAGATGGCAACCAGCACGTATTTCTTCGGAAAATGCCCGCCCATCCAGCCGGCAAGGACCGATCCGCCGATATTGGTGATGCCGATCACGGCGATGGCTGCGGCGCCAAGCGCCGAGGTGGTTCCGATGCCCATCCCGGCCAGCATGCCGCCGGGGTTGATCAGGTCGGAAACCTCGGTGATGAAGGCGGGGAAATGCGCGGTGATGAAGCCAAGCTGATAGCCGCAGGAAAAGAACCCCAGGAAGATCAGCGCATAGGACGGATCGCGGAAGGCGCGGGTGACGACGGTCAGCATCGGCTCGTCCAGTGCTGCGCCAACGCGAAGCTTCTCCGGGGCGCGCAGGACAGGCAGCACCAGAAGCGCCGACAGGATGACCACGGCGAAGATCACGAACACGGTCTGCCAGCTGTAGATTTGCATCAGCGCCTCGGCTGCGGGCGGCCCGATCACCTGTCCGGCGGACCCGATGGCGGCCCCGATGCCAAGGATCAGGCTGCGCTTTTCAGGGCTGGCGGCACGGCCGATCAGCGGCAGGATCACGCCAAACCCGGTGCCCGCGATGCCGAAACCGACCAGGACTGCCAGCGCCTGGTGCTGGCCGGGCGTGATGGCATAGGCCGACAGAACCAGCCCCAGCGCATAAAGCATGGCGCCGATGATGATTGTCTTGCGGTCGCCGAAGCGCTCGCCAAAGGCCGAGAACATCGGCTGGCCAATCCCCCAGGCCAGGTTCTGGATCGCGATGGCCATAGAGAAGTCGGCGCGGGGCCAGCCGAATTCGGTCGCCACCGGAATCTGGAAGACGCCGTAGCTGGCCCGGATCGCAAAAGAAAGTATCAGGATCGTGCAGCCGGCTATCAGGACCGGGGTGAAGATCGTGGTCTTGGTCATCGGCTGCTCCGTCAATCCGGCGCGGAAAGTGCGCCGGGGGCGGGGGTGCGTCAAATGGAGAATTGTGCCGGGTACAGGGGCCAGGCGGGGGCGGGGTTTGCCTGCGGCATGGGCAAGCCGTGGCAGATGTGCCGCAAATGGGCTGGATTCGACTGGATATGCCGGGTTGGCTGCTAATCCCATCTGTCGCGGGATCGCCATGACGGATATGCGCGCCGGATGGACAGGGGGGAGGCGGATATGCAGGACTGGTGGCGCGGTGCGGTGACTTATCAGGTCTATCCCCGGTCGTTTCAGGATTCGAACGGCGATGGCGTCGGCGATTTGCCCGGCATCACGCGGCGGCTGCCCTATCTGGCGGATCTGGGGGTCGAGGCGGTCTGGCTCTCGCCCTTCTTCCGCAGCCCGATGAAGGACATGGGCTATGACGTCAGCGACTATTGCGACGTCGATCCGGTCTTCGGCACGTTGGCCGATTTCGACGCTCTGGTGGCGCGCGCGCATGAGTTGGGGCTGAAGGTCATCATCGACCAGGTACTCAGCCATTCGTCGGACCAGCATCCTGCCTTTACGGAAAGCCGGGCCAGTCGGGTGAACCCGAAGGCTGACTGGTATGTCTGGGCCGACCCGCGCCACGACGGCTCGCCGCCGTCGAACTGGCTTTCGGTTTTCGGTGGACCTGCCTGGCAATGGGACGCGCGCAGGAAGCAGTATTACCTGCACAACTTCCTGACCAGCCAGCCGGACCTGAACTACCACAACCCCGAGGTTCAGGACTGGGCTTTGGGCAATCTGCGCTTCTGGCTGGAACGGGGCGTGGACGGGTTCCGCTTCGATACGGTGAACTACTTCTTCCACGATCCCTTGCTGCGCGACAATCCTGCGGATTACCGGGTGAAGCCCGAGGCAGAGCCGAACCCCTATGGCATGCAGTACCACCTGTTCGACAAGAACCAACCCGAGAACCTGGACTGGATGGAGCGTATCCGCGTCCTTCTGGACGAATTTGGTGCTGCTTCCGTGGGTGAGATGGGCGAAAGTCACCACGCGATCCGGATGATGGGGGAATACACCGCGCCCGGGCGGCTGCATCAGTGCTATTCGTTCGAGCTGATGGGCTACGACTACTCGGCCGCGTTCTTCCGGAACAAGCTGTCGGAGTTCTTTTCTGGCGCGCCGGATGGCTGGCCGATGTGGGCATTTTCCAATCATGATGTGGTCCGGCACGTCTCGCGCTGGGCTGATCTTGGGGTTTCACAGGACGCGTTGGCCAAGCAGGCTGGCTCGCTGCTTTTGTCCTTCGAAGGGTCGATCTGCCTGTGGCAGGGCGAGGAACTGGGTCAGACCGACACCGAACTTGGCTTCGAGGAATTGACCGATCCGCAAGGGATCACCTTCTGGCCCGAGCCTGTGGGGCGTGACAATACCCGCACACCGATGGTTTGGGACGGGTCAGCCCATGCCGGGTTCTCCACCGTGGCGCCATGGCTGCCGGTCAAACCCGAACAGGCCGTGCGGCATGTGGCAGGGCAGACGGGGATGCCGGATTCGGTGCTGGAGCACTATCGCGCGATGCTGGCCTTCCGGCGGGGATCAGCTCTGCGGACGGGCAAGACGCGGTTCCTTGTGCTGGGCGAACCGGTGCTTGGATTTGTGCGGGGCGAGGGGGCCGGGGCGTTGCTCTGCCTGTTCAACCTTTCGTCCGTCGCGCTGTCGGTCACGGTTGCGGGAGTGGACGCCCTGATCGGCCCTTCGCTTGGCGCAGCGCTGGAGGGGGAGCGGCTGGTCCTGGGCCCGAATGCCGTGGCCTTCCTGCCGGTCACTGGCAGGGTCAGCGTTCAGGATTGATCGGAATGGCAAGATGGATGGGCGAAACCGCCCAACCTACAGGGCCGTCCAGAGCACGCCGGCAGGGGGGATCGTGACCCCGCCCCATTCGGCCGGAACCGGGTTGTAGTTGAAGAGGAACCGGTGCGTCGCGCTGTCGCGGCGGCGCAAACCTTCGGGCAGGGGGTCGGCCTCGATCCCTTGATCCGCGCAGGCGCGTTGCAGGATGCGCAACAGGGCCGTCTCGTCCGGCCAACCGCCAAGGTAGTGCATGTTGCCGGCAGAGACGAGGGCGGGCCAGCCGTCCTCGGCAACCTCGGTCACAGTTGCGCTGCCTTCCAGCTTTTCGCGCCAGTTCACCAGCGCCCCGCCTTGCGCCAAGGGCACCGGCACGTCCGGCGGCAGGCTTTCAACGCGGATCACCTTTGCATCAAGGCCGGGCAGGTTGGGTGGCAATGGCACAGGGATGGAGAAGTTTTCGGACTTGGAATTGGTCCGTGGGCCAAGGATCGCGGTTCCATTGTGCGCTGCAAGGGCTGCTTTCAGCGGGTCCGACAGAGTGAAAAGACCCGGCGCGAGGACCAGCCTGTAGGCCGAGAGATCAGAAGTATCGGGGGCGACGATATCGATGTTCAGGCCCAGGCGGCGCAAGCCCTTGTACATGTGGAACACCAGCCAGAAGTAGCTGAAGCTGCGGCCCTGCGGTTGAATCTCCCAAGCCCAGTCTGAGGCATAGTCGAAGACCAGCGCCACCTTTGCCGCTGCCGTTCCGACATCCGGCATGGCGGTCAGTTCGCGGGCGACTTCCTCAGCCTCGCCGAACGCCTGCGCCGGGGCGGAATCGGGACGCAGAAGGCCCGCGTGCATCTGTTCCTGCGCGAAGGGGGCCTGACGCCAGCGGAAGTAGCAGACGGCTTCGGCGCCATGGGCAAAGGCCTCCCACGCCCAGAGGCGGGCCATGCCGGGCAGGGGGTCGGGGTTGTAGGGGGCCCAGTTCACCGGACCGGGCTGCTGTTCCATGATCCACCAGCGCCCGCGCCCCACGGCGCGGTAGAGGTCATGGTGGAAGGCCTGGAAATCCGGGTCGCCCTGCCGGACGAAGCGCAGCTTGTGGTCCTGGGGCGCGGGAATGCGGTCGGACAGAAATCCGAGGGGGTAGCTGTCCCAGCTTGCGATATCAAGGTCGACGCCGGTGGCGAAATGGTCGAATTCCGTGACCGCACCCATGTAGTTGTGGGCGATCGGGGCCGGGGAATGCTTGCGGATGATCTCGGTCTGGAGGCGGTTGAAGCTGACGACCTCATCCGAGGCAAAGCGGCGGAAATCCATGACGTGGCTTGGGTTCGGTTCAGTGACCGTCAGGTTCGGCAAACCGATGTCTTTGAAATCACTGTATTCCATTGACCAGAAGATATTGCCCCAGGCGCGGTTGAGCGCGTCGGGCGATTGATACCGCTGTGCCAGCCAGTCGCGAAAGGCCTGCTTGGCCGCATCGGAGTAGGATAGGGTGGTGGCGTGGCAGGCGTATTCGTTGTCGGTCTGCCATGCGGCGACATGCGGGTTCTTGCCGTAACGCTCTGCCATTGCAGAAACAATCTTGGCACATTCCGCCCGATAGCCGCGATGAGAGAAACAGTAGTGACGGCGGGATCCAAAGCCCCTGGGCTTGCCGTCCTTGTCCAAGGCCAGCATGTCGGGGTGGCGGTCCAGCATCCAGCGTGGCGGGGTGGCGGTGGGGGTGCCGAGGACGACCTTCAGGCCGTGACTGCCCAATGTCTGAATGGCGCGGTCAAGCCAGGTCCAGTCATAGGTGCCGGGGGTGGATTCCATCCGGCTCCATGCAAACTCGCCGATCCGGACCCAGGTCAGGCCAAGGGCGGCCATCCGCTCGGCGTCTTCGGCCCATTGGGTTTCGGGCCAGTGTTCGGGGTAGTAGCAGACGCCCAAGGTGCGTTGATGGGGGGTGCGTTTCATATCTGGACCTGAGGTTCGGTGATGCCTTTGGCCACGTCCGCGAAGGCGAAGACGCGGCCCGAGGCCGGGTGTGCGACGCGGCTGGCGGCATCCATGTGTTCAAGGGCGGTGGTGACGTGAAGGGTGGTCATCTCCGCGCCGCCGAAAGCGGGGCACGAGGTTTGCGGGGCACCCGGCACCGCGATGGCGCGGAGGAATCTGCCGTCAGGAGCATAGGCGGCAATGCGGCCCGCGCCCCATTGCGCATTCCAGAAGGTGCCATCGGCAGAGGTCACGGCTCCGTCGGGGTTCAGGTCTTCGCCACTCAGGTCCAGCCAGATTTCGGGCGCGGCCTTGGGCCAGCCCGCGGCATCGAGGGCGACCTTCATGACCTTGCCAGTCACAGTGTCGGTGAAATGGGCGGCAGTGCCATCGGGCGTGAAGCAGATGGCGTTCGGGATGGTGAGATCGGGGAACAACTTTCGAAGTTCGCCCCGATACCAGCGCCAGATGGCGCCCGCACCCTTTTCGGCGCGCTTGCCCATGGTGCCGAACCAGAAACCACCCTGCCGGTCGGCGCGGCCATCGTTCGACCGGGTAGCGGGGGAGCCTGCGGTGACCACGGTTTCGCGCGCGCCAGTGGTGAGGTGAAACGTTGACAGTCCGGACTCTGAGGCGATCAGCAGTTCATCCCGGCTGATCCATCCGGCGGCCGAGACGATCTCGGTGAAGGTCCATTCCAGCGGACCGGATGCATCGCGCGACAGAAGCTTGCGGTTCAGGATGTCGAACCAGAACAGCTGGCCGCGCTCGGGGTGCCAGAGCGGGCCTTCGCCAAGCTCACACGGGCGGGGGTCGAAGATCATGCGAAGGCGGCATCATGGGCCGCGACGATCCGGGCGGCGCGGGCGGTGATTTCGGCGGGGGTGGTGCCGGGGGTGTAAAGGGCGGTGCCGATGCCGAAGCCCGACGCCCCGGCGCGGACCCATTCGGCAAAGTTCGACGGGCCGGCGCCGCCGACGGCGTAAACCGGAAGGCTTTTCGGCAGGACCGCACGCATGGCCTTCAGGCCGTCGGGGCCGACAAGCGAGGCAGGGAATATCTTCAGGCCGGTCGCCCCGGCCTGGATGGCCGCGAAGCATTCGGTGGGGGTCATCACGCCGGGCCAGCTGGCCATGCCACGGGCGCGGGTCGCGGCAATGACCGTCGGGTCGCAGTTGGGAGAGACGATCAGGGTGCCGCCGGCGTCGGCAACCTCGGCCACATCCTTGACGGTAAGGACAGTGCCCGCGCCGATCTCGGCCGTTTGGCCGAAAGCATGCGCCATGGCGGAAATCGAGGTCATCGGGTGCGGCGAGTTCAGCGGCACTTCGATCCGGGTGATCCCGGCGGCAATCAGGGCTTCCGCCACCGGGACGGCCTCGTCCGGGGTGATCCCGCGCAGGATGGCAATCAGGTTGCGGTGGGTCATCGTATGGCCTCGGTCTGAAGGGCAAGGCTGGAAAGTCCGGCAAGAGTGCAATTGGTCACGTTCAGGCGGCGCACTTCAATCCCTTGCGACTTCAATGCACGGGCGTAGGCGGCGGAAAGCCTGTCAGCGCCAACAAGGGTGACGCTTTGGCCAAGCCAATAGGGCCGCGCCCCGGCCAGTTCGGTGCCGATCAAGAGACCCGACAGACGCGCACGGGCAGATGCTGGGGCCAGACCCGCGATCAACCCCTCGGCCCGCAGCGCGAACAGCCTGGCACCGATCCGTTCCGGGCGCGAGAGGGCGTCGGAAACGGCCATGTCGAAGGCGGCGTCATCCCAGCCTTCACCCTGCAATCCATGGCGCAGAACCGAGGCTTTGGACAGCAGCGCGAACATCTCTCCGGTCATGAAAGTCTGGAAACTGACAACCTCTCCGGCCGAGATCAGCGCCCATTTCGAATGGGTGCCGGGCAAGCAAAGGACTCCGTCATAGCCGGGCATCAACGAAAGCGCCCCGGCGATCTGGGTTTCCTCGCCGCGCATCACATCCGCCGGGGAGGTCTGTTTCAGGCCCGGCGCAATGCGGACCGACAGGCGCGGGTCGATGGTCGGGGCGGCAACCAGGGCTGCGGGGTCAAGCGGCGTGCAGGGGACGCTGCGATAGGGCGCCTCGCACCAGCCCTGACGGCTGCCGACCATGCCGCAGGCGATGATCGGGACGCCGCCGCCGCCTATCCAGTGCCCGATCAGCCGCAGCAGCGCGGGTTCGAATGCGTCGCGGACAAGCTTGCCCATCCCGTCTTCCGACATCGCCTCGGCCAGCACTTGGCCCTCCGGGCCCATGGCCCAGGCGCGAAGGTTCGAGGTGCCCCAGTCCACCGCGATCCAATTGGGCGTGATGAAGGCCGGCTCTGTCATGACGCGATGAGCCCCCCGTCCAGCACCAGAGTCTGCGAGGTCATCATCCGCGAGGCATCGGAGGCGAGGTATAGAACGGCGCCCGAAATGTCGGCGGGTTCGATCGGGTCGGGCAGGCATTGTTTGGCCAGATGGTTGGCCAGGCTCTCGGTAGTGACCCACAGTTCTTTCTGCCGGTCGGTCAGCACCCAGCCGGGGGCAATGGCGTTGACGCGGATTCGGCTTGGCCCGAATTCGCGCGCAAGCGTGCGCGTCAAGCCGACGATCCCGGCATTGGCGGTGATATAGGCGGCATAGCCCACGTCAGCCATCATGAAGCTGATCGAGGAAAAGTTGATGATGCTGCCGCCGCCAGCTGCCTGCATGCCGGGGATCACCGACTGGCAGGCGAAGAAATAGGACCGCAGGTTGACCGCCATCGACCAGTCCCAGAAGGCCTGATCCGTTTCCAGAGTCTTGTGCCGTTGATCATTGGCGGCGTTGTTGACCAGCACGGTGATCGGGCCATGCACTTTGGCGGCAGCCCCCAGCGTCAGTTGCAACTGGTCGATGACCGAGATGTCGCAGGGCAGGAACAGCGGGCGGTTGCCGGTAGCGCCCTCCATCGCATCGCAGAACGGGGTGGCGTCCGAGCGCTGGCAGAAGGCAACCTTCGCGCCCTGCCGCAGGAAGGATTCGGTCAACGCGGCGCCAATACCGGACCCGCCGCCGGTGATGAAGACGGAGCGGTCCTTGAGGTCAGCGAAGACGGGATCGGTCATAGCTTTCGTCCTTCCACGACCCACATGGTCGCGGGCCAGGCCACTGGCAACAAGATCCCGCGCGTCATGAGGGCACGGCCCGTCAGCGTCAAGGCCCCGGATTTCAGGGCGTTCGGCCCGCGTGACTGGCGCGGGGCGTCGTCGGGGTTGATCAGCGTGACGGTATAGCGCGCGGCAGGATCAAGTCCGGTCAGGCGCAGCGGGCGGGGCAGGATCTGGCGGCTGGTCTCGGCCTGTCCCGCGAAGGCTACGAAGCGGTGGCCATCGGCGGCAAGCTGAAGTTCGGCGGTCATGGCGGGGTCGTCGCTGTCGAGCCGGTGAATGGTACCCGAGAGCATCCAGCCGCGATTGTCCTTCCACCAGCGGGTGACGCGGGCGAGGGTCAGGGCCTCATCCTCGGTCAACTCGCGCAGGTCCATCTCGAAGCCCAAGTGGCGCTGGGCCGCGACCCAGGCGCGGAAAGCCATGGGAAGGACGCGCCCCGAGGTATGGCAATGGCGCGGGCCGACATGGCTTCCGGTGACGGCGGCGGGCAGGAACAGGGCCGCGTCATGCTGAATGCGCAGGCGTTCCAGCGCGTCATTGCTGTCGGAGAGCCAGACGCGGTGGGTGTGGGCCAGGATGCCGGCGTCGATCCGGCCACCGCCAGAGGCGCAGCTTTCGATTTCCACGCCCGGATGCGCTGCGCGCAGGTGCGAGAGGAGGTCATAGATCCCGTGCGTCTGGGCGGTATCGACCACCGGAAGCAGGCGGTTGTGATCCCATTTGACATAGTCGATGGGGTATTCCGCAAGGACGGCCGAGATCTGAAGGAAGAGGTTCTCGCGCACCTCTGACAGGGCGAGATTCAGCACCATCTGATGCCGCCCGGTCGTCTGGTCGGCGGGGCCAAGCATCCAGTCGGGATGGGCGCGGTAGAGGTCGCTGTCGGTGTTCACCATCTCGGGCTCGAACCAGAGGCCGAACCTCATGCCGAGGGAGTGGACGTGACGGATCAGCGGGTGCAGGCCGTCGGGCCATTTCTCGCGGTCGATGATCCAGTCGCCAAGGCTGGTGGTGTCGTCGTCGCGCTTTCCGAACCAGCCATCGTCCAGAACGAACCGCTCTGCCCCAAGCGCTGCGGCGCGGGTGGCAATTTCTGCAAGGGTGTCAAGCTTGTGGTCGAAATAGACCGCTTCCCAGCAGTTGTAATGCACCGGGCGCGGGCGGGCGGGATCGGGCCATTGGACAACACGATCACGAAGATCGGCCTGCAAAGTCGCGGCAATGCCGTTGAGGCCGGTGGTGGAGGCGACGGCGATCAGTTCGGCGGTTTCGAAACGGGTTCCCGTATTGGTTTCGGCGCCGATCGGTGCGCCGAACTGCACCTGACGGCGGCCATCGGGAAGTTCTTCGGCCACCATCCGGTGCCCGCCGGACCAGGCGTAGTGCAGTGCAAGCGCCTCGCCTTCGGTATTGGTGGAGCCCTGACCTGCAAGGATCAGATAGGGCGGGTGTTCGTGGCCCGACCGGCCAGTCCGCGCCTCGCGCTGGCGGATGCCGGGGGTCCATTGGGTGCGGATCAGGTGAAACTCGCCGATCCATTTGCCGTGAACGTCGATCATGTCACCGGACTGCGGCGCAGGCAGGACCGGGGCGGCAAGCCAATGGACGCGGATCGGACGGTCTGCGGCGAGGGTGGTCTTCAGGGTGATCACGCCGGTGGCTTTGGCGGTCAGGTGGTGTGCAAGCGCGAGGCCATCGGCACGGCTGTACAGCGACAAGTGGCCGGGGGCGGACTCGGCCCGGTCGAAGGTGAAGGCTGGGGAAAGGGGGGTGCCGTCCGCCTCGGCCAGAAGATGCCCCGGCTGGCCCTGAAAGGCGCGGCCCGGCTCGGGGGACAGCGACAGCGCGGGAAGGGCGTCGAGCATCCCTCCGGTCAGGTCCTGCGACTGGGCGGCGGCAAGCTGCGACAGGTCTTCGTCATCGGGCAGGCGAGGCCCCCACCAGATGACTGCGGGCACACCGCCTGCGCTGGCCAGGGCGATGGTCTGGCTTGCTGTGTCGATGCGCCATTGCATCTTACTTCACCGCCCCAAGGGTCAGCCCCGCAATGAAGTGCTTCTGCATCAGGAAGAACATCGCCACGGGCGGCAGGGCCGCAAGAATCGAGCCTGCGCTGACAAGGTGCCATGCGGCGACCCACTGGCCGTTCAGCGACGACAGGCCTGCGGTGATCGGCTGGGTTTCCGGGCTGGTGGTCAGCACAGTGGCCCAGAAGAAATCGTTCCAGATGAAGGTGAAGATCAGCACCGAAAGCGCCGCGATGGCCGGACGCATGAGCGGCAGGACAATGAACCAGAAGATCCGCCATTCGGCGACGCCTTCGACCCGCGCGGCCTCGATCAGTTCGAACGGCAGGGCCTTGATGAAATTGCGCATGAAGAGGGTGCAGAACCCGGTCTGGAACGCGATGTGGAAAAGCGCCAGGCCATACCAGGTGTTGTACATGCCGAGGTTCAGCGTCAGGTCGCGCACCGGCACCATCAGGATCTGGAAGGGCACGAAGTTGCCCGCAACGAAGAGGAAGAACAGGATCAGGTTCGCCTTGAACCGGTAGACCGCCAGCGCAAAACCGGTCATCAGCGACAGCGCCACTGCGCCGATCACGGTGGGGATCGTCACGATGAAGCTGTTCACGATGTATTTCGCCATCGGCGTATTGCGGAACACATCGGCATAGTTCTCGAACGCAAGGTACGAGGGGATGCCGAAGTAGTTCCCCTGCGCCAGATCCGATGCCGGCCGGACCGAGGTGACGGCTACGCCGAGCAGCGGGAACAGCCACAGAAACAGCGCGACCGGCAGGGCCAGCCTGTAAAGCCACTGCACGGCGGGCGAGGATTGCTGGATGGGTCTGGGAAACATCTGGTACCGCTCCGGTCTTCAGCGTTCGGTTTCGTCGCGCCACATCTTCCAGATGAAGCCCGAGATGAAAATCATCATGATCGCGAACAGCACGACCGCGATTGCCGCGCCATAGCCCATCCGGTAGCCGTATTCCGAGAGGGCCTTTTCGTACATGTAGTAGCTGAGGACGCGGGACGACCCGAACGGACCGCCGTTGGTCATGATCGACACAAGGTCAAAGGACCGCAACGCGCCGATCACGGTGACGACCACGGCGATGAACGTTGCCGGGCGCAGTTGCGGCAGGATCACATACCAAAGCATTCTCCAGCCCTTGGCCCCGTCCAGCCGCGCCGCCTCGACCTGATCAGGCGCCACGTTGTTCAGGCCGGTCAGATACAGGATCATCACATAGGCAATTTGCGGCCAGAGGCCTGCGGCAATGATGCCGTAAGTCACCAGGCCGGGGTCCGCGAGAATAGCGACGCCTTGGCCGGTGAAGAACTCGATGACCTTGTAGAAAAGCCCGAAGTTCGGCGCGTAGAACCACGAGAAGATCAGCCCGACGACGACCTGAGAGATCACGAAGGGGAAGAAGAACAGCGACTTGTAAAGCCGGATGCCGCCCACCGTCTGATTGAGAAAGATCGCGATGAACAGGCCCGCCGGCACGGCCAGCATGTAAAGCACCAGCCAGATGATGTTGTTCTTGAAGCTGGTGACCATGTTCGGATCGGTGGTCAGCTCGACATAGTTCGCGGTGCCGATCCACTTGGCCTCGCCCAAGCCATCCCAGTCGTAGAAGCTGATCCACATCGACTGGAAGATCGGGATGATCACGTAGACCGCGAACATCAGAAGGCCGGGGGCCAGGAACAGCCAGGGGGCCAGGCGGCGCTGGTTCGCTTTCCAGAAGCTGGTCATCGGGGGGCCTCGGGCGCTGAACGAAGGAAGGGAGGTGACCCCGGGGGCGGCCGCCGAAGCGGGCGGCCCTCGGGGCGCAGTCTGACGGGCACCCCCGGAAGGGTGCCCGACGGGAGCCTTACTTGTAGACCTGCTGGCGAACCTGCTCCAGACGGGCCAGGATGTTCTCCAGCTCTTCCGGCTGCACCATGAACTGCTGGAAGCCTTCCATGCCGGCCTTCGCCATTTCCGCCGGAGCGTCACGGTCGAAGAACTGCGCGATGCCGCCAGGGGTTGTCGACAGAAGCTCGAAGCCCGCCTTGAGGAACGGGTCGTCTCCCACCGTTGAACCGCTGTTCACCGGAAGCTGACCCAAAGCTTCGTTCAGCTTGGTCTGGGTGTCGGCACGCGCGACGAATGCCAGGAATTTCTTGGCATCATCGACATTCTTCGCTCCGGCAGGAATGAAGATCGCGTCGGTCGGTGCTTCTTCGGCGCGCGGGACATCCGGGTTGATGGTCGGGAACGGCAGGAAGCCAAGCGTCTCGTTGGTCATGCCGCCTTCCTTCAGCGGCGCGACGGCAAAGTTGCCCATCACATAGTTCGCGGCCTTGCCCTGCACGAGAAGCGGCACGGCATCCTGCCAGTCGATCGCGGCCTGGTTTGCGGTCGTGTAGGGCACGACCTTGGCCCATTCCGCGAAAACCGCGCGGACACGATCGTCGGTCCACGGGATTTCGCCGCTGGTCAACGCCTTGTGGAACTCATAGCCGTTGGTGCGCAGGTTGAGATAGTCGAAGATGCCGGCCGCGGGCCAGAGCTGGCTGGTGCCGGTGGTCAGGCAGTCAATCTCGGCCGCCTTGAATTTCTCGCAATTGGCAATGAACTCGTCCCAGGTTGCAGGAATGGTCGCGCCGACCTGCTCATAGACCGTCTTGTTGAAGTAGATTCCCCATTGATAGTAGGTGTAGGAAACCATCCACTGCTTGCCGTCCTGCGTCACGATCGGCAACGTCGATGCAAGCTCGGTGTCCAGGCCGTAGTCCTTGTAAACATCCGAAATATCAAGGAACTGACCCGCCTTGACAAAGGGAGTCATCCGGTTGGCCGGATACCAGTTGGCGACATCAGGCGCGTCGGCAATCAGGAAATTGCGGATGGCGGTCTTGTAGGCTTCCCGGTCCATGATGTTCATCTGGACGTCGACGTCGGGGTTCTCCGCCTCAAAATCCGCCACAAGCTGTTCCCATGCGGCCTTCGGCGCAGGATCGTTGTTGTCGGTCGTGAAGTTGAGCACACGCTGCTGGGCAAAGGCCGAGCCTGTCATGAGCAGCGCCGCCACTAGGGCCAGCGCGCCCGCTTTCTTATGGACCATGGTTTCCTCCCGTTTGGTTCCATTATCTGAAACTAAGTCTTGAATATTGAAAACTATGTCGGCTATCGTCTATCCTGTCAACAACGACGTTCAGGGAGGGGACGAGTGGGAGCCGAGGGACATTCGGACGGCACAGTTGGTAAGGCGCTGGACGTGCTTGACCTTGTCGCGCGTCAGGGCGCTCCGGTCCGCTTCTCGGATCTCATGGCGCAAACGGACTATCCGAAGGCAACGCTCTACCGTCTTCTCCAGACGCTGACGAACCAGGGCATGCTGGCGCTTGATCCCGATACGGGAGCATACGCTCTTGGGATGCGGCTGGTCCGGCTGGCCCATGCGGCCTGGGCGCAGTCCTCGCTTGCGCCGATCGCACGGCCCTATCTCGATGAATTGGCAGAGAAAACCGGCGAGACGATCCATCTGGCACAGATGGACCAGGGTCAGGTGCTTTACGTCGACAAGCGCAACGCGGCAAAGCCCGTCGAGATGTTCGCGCAAGCCGGCAAGGTCGGCCCGGCCTATTGCACCGGGGTCGGCAAGGCGATGCTGGCCTGGACCGCGCCGGAAGCACTTGATCAGGCGCTGGCGCGGCAGTCGTTCTACCGCCACACCGATCAGACGCTGGACACACCGGAAAAGCTTCTGGCCGAGCTGAAGGCGATTCGCGCCCGGGGCCATGCCTTCGACCGCGAGGAGCATGAAAAGGGAATCATCTGCTGCGCCGTCCCGATTCTTACCCGGTCAGGCCGGGTGCTTGGGGCGTTGTCGGTCACCTCGACCACGGCGCGGACCACGCTGGAGGCCCTGGAGGGGCAGGCGGGACTGATCAAGGACATCGCGGCGAAGATCGCCGCCGAAGCGGAAAGCTGGCGTTTTCCAGAACAGAATTAGGGGAGGGACGAACCATGACAGGCGTGACGCTGGACAGGGTGACAAAGCGATACGGCGATGTACAGGTGATCCACGGGGTCGACCTGCGCGTCGAGGACGGCGAGTTCTGCGTCTTTGTCGGGCCCTCGGGCTGCGGCAAGTCCACGCTTCTGCGAATGGTCGCGGGGCTGGAGGAAACCACCGACGGCAAGATTCAGATCGGCGCGCGCGACGTGACCCGGGCGGACCCCAGCGAACGCGGTGTCGCGATGGTGTTTCAGACCTACGCGCTTTACCCGCACATGACCGTGGCCGAGAACATGGGCTTCGGGTTGAAGATGACCGGCCACCCGAAGGCCGAGATTGACGCGAAGGTCAAGGAAGCCAGCCGCATCCTGAAGCTGGACGACTATCTTGGGCGCAAGCCCAAGGCCCTGTCCGGCGGCCAGCGTCAACGGGTCGCCATCGGTCGTGCCATCGTGCGCGGGCCGGAAGTGTTCCTGTTCGACGAACCGCTGTCCAACCTGGATGCCGAGCTTCGGGTCGAGATGCGGGTCGAAATCGCGCGCCTCCACCGCGAGATCGGTGCGACCGTGATTTATGTGACCCATGATCAGGTCGAGGCGATGACCCTTGCCGACAAGATCGTCGTCCTGCGCGCGGGGCGGGTGGAACAGGTGGGCCGCCCGCTGGACCTCTATAATGACCCCGACAACAAGTTCGTCGCGGGTTTCATCGGCAGCCCGGCGATGAATTTCGTTGGCGGTGTGGTCGAAGGGTCGGGATCAGTCGCGGCAAAGGGTCTGGCGCAGCCGTTCACCACCGGGGCCGCCCTGCCTGGCAAGGGGGCCGAGGTTTCAGTCGGGCTGCGCCCGCAGCACCTGAAGATCGATCCTGCCGGCAGCACCCACCGCGTGGAACTGACCGAGGCACTGGGCGGCGTGTCCTACGTCCACCTGACCGCGCCTTCGGGTGAAAAGCTGATCGTTGAACGCCATGACCAGATCAATCTGGCGCCGGGCGTGATGGTCGGGCTTGGTTTTGACGCGACGGACGCAATGCTGTTCGACAAAGGCGGCCAGCGGCTGCGGTAGCCCTGCAAAGGGCCGGTTGCGGACCGGGGCCTTCATCGGCTCCGCTTCGATCGCGGGCGGCAATCGGCTCGCTGTTCAGTGCCCGGCCAGAAACTCTTCGGCATCCAGCGCGGCCATGCATCCCATCCCGGCGCTGGTCACGGCCTGACGGTAGACATGGTCGGTCAGGTCCCCGGCGGCAAAGACGCCCGGAATCGCGGTGCGGGTCGTGCCCGGTTCAACAACCACATATCCCCCGTTGTGCAGCGGCAGCTGGTCCTTGACCAATTCGGACGCCGGGGCATGGCCGATGGCCACGAAGAACCCGGCGCAGGGGATATCCGTCGTCTTGCCCGTCTGCACGTCGCGGGCGCGGACGGCGGTGACACCAAGCGGGGATTCGTCGCCCAGAACTTCGGTCACCTCGTGGTTCCAGACCACCTCGATCTTGGCGTTCTTGAACAGGCGGTCCTGCAGGATCTTTTCGGCGCGCAAGAAGTCGCGGCGGTGAATCAGGGTGACTTTCGTTGCGAAGTTGGTCAGGAACAGCGCCTCTTCGACCGCCGTATTGCCGCCGCCGATGACGACCACTTCCTTGCCGCGATAGAAGAAGCCGTCACAAGTGGCGCAGGCGGACACGCCGAAGCCCTTGAACTTTTCCTCGCTTGGCAGGCCCAACCATTTCGCCTGCGCGCCGGTGGCCAGAATCACCGCATCCGCCGTGTAGGTGGTGCCACTGTCGGCCGTCGCGGTGAAAGGGCGGGCAGAGAGGTCCAGCCCGGTGATGTAGTCCTGGATGATCTCCGCCCCCATGGCGCGGGCGTGTTCTTCCATCCGCACCATAAGGTCGGGGCCTTGCACATGGCTGTCACCTGGCCAGTTTTCCACCTCGGTCGTGATGGTCAACTGGCCGCCGGGTTGAAGACCCTGGATCAGGATCGGGTCGAGCATCGCACGGGCGGAGTAGACTGCGGCGGTATAGCCCGCAGGACCCGAGCCGATGATCAGAACCCGTGTGTGCCGCGTTTCAGCCATGATAGTCCCCTTTGCTTCGGTCCCCGATATAGCCACGCATGACCGGGGCGGAAAGCCCCCGCATGGGGGCCATGCAGCCGCGTCATGGCACGCCGCCATACGTTTTCTTGCGTAGCGTTGAAATATTATTGCGCACTTGCTGCCCGCAACGTAAGTAAGGCAGGCAACGGAGGCAGGAATGGCCGGACACAAACTCGACCCCATCGACCGGCAGATCCTGGCCGAACTGCAGGCTGACGGCCGCATGACCAATGTTGAATTGGCCAGCCGCGTGGGCATTTCCGCGCCGCCCTGCCTGCGCCGCGTGCGCGGGCTGGAAGAGGCGGGTTTCATCCGCGGCTATCACGCCGAAATCGATGCTCGCGAACTGGGCTTTGAAGTGCAGGTATTCGCCATGGTGCGACTGAATTCGCAGGCCGAGGCGGATCTTTCCACCTTCGAGGCGCTTTGCCGCGCCTGGCCGCTGGTGCGCGAGTGTCACATGCTCAACGGCGAGATCGACTTTATCCTGAAATGCGTGGCGCCTGACCTGTCCAGCTTTCAAAGCTTTCTGACCGAGCAACTGCTCAAGGCTGATCATGTGGCGAACGTGAAGACCAGCCTTGTCATCCGCTGTGCCAAGGATGAACCCGGCCTGCCCTTCGACGTTCTGGAAGCACGGCTGGCAAGGAACGCCTGAGCCGCAATAGTCTCAGCGGGCGGCGTCGGCCAACGGGCGGGTCGCGGCCTTCAGGCGCATGGCGAAGCCCTTCTGACCGGCATTCATGTTGCTGCGACCGGAGCCCTGCCGAACGGTTGCGCGGACGGTAACCCGTGCATCAGCAGATTCTGCAACGGCTTCCAGCACAGAAACGATCCAGCGGCGCTTGGTTCTCATCTCGATGATCATGGCTTTTCCCTGATGGCAAAGGTTCCCCTATACCCAAGGTTGCAGGCCGAATGCGGCGGTGGTGGGGAAAAGTCGTGCTATAATCTGTGCATTTTCATGCCCAATTGAGCCGCATTAAAGCCGTATTGTCGAGATGAGCCGCCCATAATCGACTTCACCCGCATGCGTTGTGCGCCGGTAGGAGTAGAATCGGGCCGCGTCGCGATAGGTGCAATGACCGGTCCATTCGGCATGGCCAACCCCGGCAGCGCGAAGGCGATAGAGGCCATAGCCGGGCAGGTCGAAATGCATCCTGTCGCCCTTGCCGTTAGCAAAGAATCGCTCGCATTCCGGATCTTCATCGCGGAAACGGTAAAGGAATTCCGGACCAACCTCATAAGCGGCCTGGCTGATCGTAGGGCCGATCACGGCGCTGATATCGTGGCGGCGGGCGCCCAGCGCCTCCATCGCATCCAGCGTCGCCTCGAGCACCCCGTCCACCGCGCCGCGCCAGCCCGCGTGCGCCGCGCCGATCACGCCAGCTTCCGGATCGTGAAACAGTACCGGCTGGCAATCGGCGGTCAGCACGGCAAGCAGGACACCCGGCGTGGCCGTCACAAGCGCATCCGCATCCGGCCGGTGGGACAACGGGCCGGTCACCGGAACCGCCTTGGCGGAATGCACCTGGTGAACCGTGACCAGCGCGTCGGGCTTTACACCCATCGCCTCGGCCACCCTTGTGCGGTTGATCGCCACGATCTCAGCCTGATCGGTGGAACCGGTGCCGCAGTTCAGCCCGCTGAAAATGCCGGACGAGGCCCCGCCCTTGCGGGTAAAGAACCCGTGTCGGCAGGTGAGGGCGTCAGACATGATGATTTCCAACGTCGTGGGCATCAGGGATCAAATCCTGGCGGCGGGGGTGCTGCGGCGCGGGTCAGCGCCAGCACTCTGAACAGCGAACCCATTTCTTCGGGGTGGGTCAAGCGGCGAAACGCAGCAAGGTGGCTTTCAAGCGCGGCTCCAGTCAGGTTTCGGGCCAGCCTTTCGGCGCGAGCCGCGATGCCGAGGCGATGTAGAAACTCGCCTTGCGTGGTGTAGAAATGGGGAATGAACCCGGTCAGAGCCTCGAATTCGACATGTGCGGTCAGGTCGGCCTCGCCCGGATGGGCAAGTGGATCGTCGAAGGTGTGTCGGCGCAAAGCTTGCAGCGTATCGCCAAGTGACCGCCATCCACCGTAATCGATCAGCAGGCCAAGACCCCCGTGACGGGCAATCCGTGCTGCCACGGCGGAAACCGTGAACCGCGCGGCGGCGCAATGCTCAACTACCGCACCCTCTGGGGCCCCAGTGAAGGACGGGGTGTCCGGCACCTGCGCCAGAGTGTCGGACAGGCCAAACGCCAACTTGCCCTCGGCAAGGCCTACCAGACGTTCACGCCAGCCTTCCGCCCCAAGCTGGAACTGGCGGATCGGCAAAGCGTCGAGGAATTCGTTGGCAATCAAGAACAGCGGGGTATCCGGCAAATCCTCGACAGTATCGACCCAGACAACATTCGTCTCGAATCGTGCAAGCCTCGCCTGCTGCACCCTTCGCAAAGCCGGGGAGGCTTCGACCAGAACAACCTTTGCGACCGCGTGGAAACCCGGCACGCCCTGGGTCGCCCGCAGCATGTCGGCCATCAGCGTGCCACGGCCCGGCCCAAGCTCGGCCAGCACAAAGGGCGCGGGGGTCTCCTGATCAATCCAGGCCTGCGCCAGGGCAAGACCGACGAGCTCGCCGAACATCTGGCTGATTTCCGGCGCGGTGGTAAAGTCGCCCGCCACACCGAAAGGATCACGGGTCGTGTAGTAGCCATGCACCGGGTTCAACAGGCATTCGGCCATGTAGTCGGCCACGCTGATCGGCCCGCCCTCGCGGATGCGCTCGATCAGCAGTTGGCCAAGCGGCGTCATTCAGGCCTTGCGCGAAGGACGAACCACAGGCCTGCCGCGATCATCGGCAGCGACAGGGTCTGGCCCATGGTCAGGCCATATTGGCCAAATTGGATCACCCAACCGATCGGGTTGCCGGCGCTGACGAACTGCGCGTCGGGCTGGCGAACGAACTCCACCAGGAACCGCACCACCCCGTAGCCCACCAGGAACACCCCCATCAGTGCGCCTGGGCGCTTGAACCACTCGCGCCGAAAGGCCAGCCACGCCAGCACCACCCCCAGAAGCAACCCCTCAAGGGCTGCCTGATAGAGCTGGCTTGGATGCCGCGCGCACAGGCCGACGACCCCTTCGCAGGCCTGCGCGGCCTCGCCGGGGAAGATCACGCCCCAGGGCAGCGTGGTTGGCCGCCCCCAAAGCTCGGCGTTGACGAAATTCGCTGACCGCCCCAACAGCAGACCCATCGGCACGGCAACGGCCAGCAGGTCGCCCATCGACAGCATTGGAATACGCTCGCGGCGGCAGAACCAGATGCCGGCGATCAGGACCCCGGAAAAGCCGCCGTGGAACGACATGCCGCCCTCCCAGACGAAGAGGATCTCAATGGGGTTGGCAATATAGCTCGCGGGGTCGTAGAAGATGACATAGCCAAGCCGTCCGCCCACTATGATGCCCACAACGGCCCAAGTCAGGAAACGTTCGACCTGCTCGGCGGTAAGCGGCGGGTCCCCCGTCCAGAGGCGGGGCGTGCGGATCGCCCGCAAGATCATCCACCAGCCGAACAGGATGCCGGCGATATAGGCCAGCGAATACCAGCGCAGCGCCAAGGTGAATCCGAAGATATCTAATTCGAACAGCGTCGGGGACAGGTCGGGAAAGGGGATCATGTGCGTTTCCTGAGGTTCAGCGTCCTTGTCGCGGGGCGCACAGGCAAAGTCAACCGGCGGTGATCGGTCGCCTTCTGACAAGCTTGTGTCAGGACCGTGGCACGCCATATATGGCGAAGACCCGCGAAGGAGAGGCCAATGCAGACCCGCAACAAGTTCCTTGATGACATGAGCCAGCTCATGACCAATGCGATGGGTGTGGCACAAGGCGCCAAGACCGAGGCCGAGACCGCATTCCGCAGCATGGTCGACCGCTGGATGGCCGACCGCGACTTGGTGACGCGCGAGGAGTTCGACGCCGCCCGCGCCATGGCGCAAAAAGCCCGCGAGGAGAATGCGGCGCTTGAGGCGCGGATCGTGGCACTGGAAGCGGCGCTGTCGAAGAAGAAGGGTTGATCGCGGGGCTTTCCGGGCCGCTCATCCCTCCCATCGGGAAATGCGGGGCGGTCCGGTCAGGCCCGGATCAGCCGGAACGCGGCCGAAGCACCCCAACCTGCCAGTGCCGCCAGCGCCAGCGAGATCAGCCCGTAAATCAGCGGCCGTTCCTGTGCGAGGTTGAAGATGAACCGCTCCAGCCCCTCCTTGCGCACACCTATCAGCCGTTCCTGTTTCGCCACGACCCGTTTGTCGCGCAGCAGGAACAGCCGCACCTTGTATTCGCCTTCGGTCAGGTTCGCCGGCAGCACGACATCCGCCCGGAACAGGGTATCCTCTGTCAATTCCACCTTGCCTTCCAGTACCCGGTAGCGGTCTTCGTTGGTCCGCACCCGCAGCAGCGCCGGAATGAATTCGCCTGATTGCTCGGCTTCGGCGCTGATCCCGACGGCTCGGATCAGTCGTTCAATCGTGATGGCGTGGCGGAGGTTTTCAGTCTCCGACAGGATGTGCCGCAGCGGTCCGGTCGTCGCCACGGCATAGAAGCTTGGGGCGCTGTCGACGCGCACTTCGGCGTTGTTCACCCAGATACCCGCCACCCGCGCTTTGCGTCGGACGGTGACCGGCGTCGACGGCCCTTCGACGGTGATGATTACCTCCAGCGGTTTGCCGTCCGGGGCAGGGGCGTCACGCTTGACGGCGCCGTAGATCAGAATCTCGGACCCGTCGAAATCGGCGGTGATCGACACCCGGTTCTGGCTGAGCCCCGAAACGATGGTCTCTTGCGCCAGCGCCGGCGAGGCCAGCGCAATCAAGAGCACCAGCGCGCGGATCATGGCAGAACCCCAGGCGCAACCGAATAAAGCTCGCCCGGCTGCAGCAGCAGGTCCACCGCGATGCGGACAGCCACGGCCAGCACCAGAAGCGACAGAAGAATGCGCAGCTGTTCCGCCTTGAGGCGCACACCGACACGGGTGCCGATCTGCGCGCCGACGACCCCGCCAAGGATCAGGATCAGGGCAAGCAGCATGTCGACGGTCTGGCTGGTCACGGCATGCATGACGGTGGTGAAGGCGGTTACGAAGATGATCTGGAACAGCGAGGTGCCGATCACGACCTTGGTCGGCATGCCCAAGAGATAGATCATCGCGGGCACCATGATGAACCCGCCACCCACGCCCATGATCGCCGCCAGAAAGCCGACCAGCGCGCCCACGATCAGCGGCGGGATCACGCTGATGTAAAGCCCGCTGGCGCGGAATTTCATCTTCAGCGGCAGCCCGTGAACCCAGGAATGCACATGGCTGCGCCGGATCGGCGCGCCGGGCTTGCGGGCGCGCAAGATGCTGCGCAGGCTTTCCTGCAGCATCATCGCGCCAATCAGACCCAGAAACAGCACGTAGGACAACTGGACGAAAAGATCGATCTGACCCGCAGCCGTCATCAGGCGGAACACCCAGACCCCGATCGCCGACCCGACGATGCCCCCGGCAAGCAGAACACCACCCATGTGGAAGTCCACGCCCTTTCGCCTCAGCTGCGCCAGCACGCCCGAGATCGAAGACGCCACCACCTGATTGGCCCCGGTGGCCACGGCCACGGGTGGCGGCACGCCGATAAAAAACAGCAGCGGCGTGATCAGGAATCCGCCGCCCACCCCGAACATGCCCGAAAGAAATCCGACGATTCCGCCCAGCCCCAGAATGAGGAAGGCATTGACCGAAACCTCGGCGATGGGGAGATAAAGCTGCATCGAAGCGGCCCAATCGGGGGCGAAAGCGGCGGGATCATCAAAGGCTTGCGCGCCTTTGACGGTGAAGTCAAACGGCGATGTGCCTCATCGGAGGCTGCGCAGGAATTCCCTCAGGATGCGTTCCAGTTTTGCCGCACCCAACGGGGCCATCGCCTTGGTATGCTCGTGGCTGATCTTCTCGTCGCTCATCCCGGCGGCCATGTTGGTGATGGTCGAGATGGCGGCCACCTTCAGTCCCAGGAACCGCGCCAGGATCACTTCCGGCACCGTCGACATGCCGACCGCATCGCCGCCAAGGGTCTTCAGCATGCGGATTTCCGCTGGCGTCTCGAAGGAGGGGCCGGAATACCAGCAATAGACGCCTTCCGGCAGAGGCAGTCCTTCCCGAGCGGCAGCAGCCTGCAGCGCCGCCCGCAGCTCTGGGTCATGCGCATCGCTCATCGGCACAAAGCGCGCGTCGGTCTTTTCGCCGATCAGCGGGTTCAGGCCGTTGTAGTTGATGTGATCCGACAGCAGCATCAGATCGCCCGGCGCAATGTCCGCCCGCAGCGAACCCGCCGCATTGGTCAGGATCAGCTCGTTCGCCCCCAGTTCGCGCAATACCTGCAAAGGCAGCAGCATCGCCCGGGGATTGCCGTTCTCGTAATAGTGTTCGCGGGCGCCGAAAACCGCGACGCGGATGCCCTCCAGCATACCGATGTAAAGCTGCGGGTTGTGGCCCGAGACACCCACATGCGGAAACCCAGGCAGGTCGCGGTAGGGAATTGCCTCGCCATCGACCGCATGTGCCAGATGGCCAAGGCCCGAGCCCAGGATAAGGCCAAGCCGCACCGGCGCATCGCCAGCGCGGGCGCGGATCAAGGCGGCGAGGGTTGCGGCATCGGTCATCGGGATCTCTGTGTGGCTGGCCAAGCAGCGGGGGCTCACGGCCCCACACCACCCATGGGGCATTTGTCGAAAGATGGAAAGGCCTAGCGTTCCTTCACATAGGGTTCACCCCCGGCGCGGGGCGGGATCGCCTTGCCGACGAAGCCTGCCAGAACAAGGACGGTCAGCAGGTATGGCAGCGCGTCCAGGAAGGGGACGGGCACCTTGACCTGGATGACAGCCTCGACCACATCGGGGCGCAGAGCAAGCGCCTGGAAGAAGCCGAAGAGAAGGCAGGCCCAAAGGACCGCCACCGGCCGCCATTTGGCGAAGATCAGGGCAGCCAGCGCGATATAGCCGCGCCCTGCCGTCATGTCCTTGCCAAATCCCGCCTGCAGTGCGGTCGCCATATAGGCCCCGGCCAGCCCGCACAGCACGCCGGTGATCGCCACCGCCGCGAAACGAAGGCCCACGACCGAGACACCGGCCGTATCCACTGCCGCCGGATTTTCCCCCACCGCGCGCAGCCGCAGGCCAAAGCGGGTGCGGTTCAGCACCCACCAGGACAGCGGCACCAGCGCGATTGCGGCATAGACCAGCAGCGAATGGCCCGAGATCACCTCGTAATACAGCGGGCCAAGGATCGGCACGTCGCGCAGCGCCTCGGCGAAGGGCAGCGTGACTGGGTTGAACCGCGCTTCGCCCGAGATCGGGGGCGTCCGACCGCCCTGGCTAAAGAGGCGCTGCGCCACCAGAACGGTCATCCCCGCCGCGAGGAAATTCAGCGCCACACCGGAAATCAGCTGGTTGCCCCGGAAGGTAATGGAAGCAACCCCATGGATCGCTGCGAAGACCAGCGAGGCGCCGATCCCGGCCAGCAACCCCAGCCAGACCGACCCGCTAAGAAACGCAACCGCCCCCGAGGCCATCGCTGCGGCCAGCATCTTGCCTTCAAGCCCGATGTCGAAGATGCCTGAGCGTTCCGAAAAAAGCCCGGAAAGGGAAGCCAGCAAGAGCGGAGTCGCCAGTCGCAGGGTCGAGTCCAGGATTTGCAGAAGCGTGCTGTAATCCATCACGCGGCCCCCAACTTCTGGCTGCGGAGCAGGCCGAAGGCCCGTGTCAGCAGCATCCGCACCATCACGTCAAGGGCTCCGGTGAACAGGATCACCAGGCCCTGCACCACGATCCGCATCTCGATCGGGATCGACGTCCAGAGACCAAGCTCGGCCCCGCCCTGATAGAGGAACCCGAACAGCAGCGCCGCCAGCACCACCCCGATCGGGTGGTTTCGGCCCATCAGCGCCACCGCGATGCCGATGAAGCCCGCCCCCTCTGACGAGTTCTGCAGCAATCGCTCTGCCTCACCCATCACGTTGTTGATGCTCATCATCCCGGCAAGACCGCCGGACAGCAACATGGAGACCATGATGATGAAGACCGGGTTGATGCCCGCATAACGCGCGGCCGGCTCCGACTTTCCGAAGGCGCGGATCTGATACCCAAGCCGGGTGCGCCACAGGATTGCCCAAACGACGACAGCCATGGCCAGCGCGATGAAAAGGGTGACGTTCGCTGGAACGGCCTTCTGGAAAATCAGGTTGATGACCGGAATGTCGTTCAGCGCCGGCAACTTGGCACCTTCCGGAAAACGGGGCGAGGCGGGGTCCATCTGTCCCGCCGGGCGCAGCACGTCGACCAGAAGATAGACCAGCAGCGCCGCCGCGATGTAGTTGAACATGATCGTGGTGATCACGATATGGCTGCCGCGTTTGGCCTGAAGATAGGCTGGGATCCCTGCCCAGACCGCGCCGAAGACCGCGGCCCCCACCGTCGCTGCCGTCAGCGCCAGCGTCCAGTGCGGCCAGTCCAGCGACAGGGCGACCAGCGCCACGCCAAGCCCGCCAAGCTGTGCCTGCCCTTCGCCGCCGATGTTGAACAGGCCCGCGTGGAAGGCGATGGTCACCGCCAGCCCGGTGAAGATGAAACTGGTGGTGTAGTAAAGCGTATAGCCCCAGCCATAGGCCGAGCCCAGCGCGCCATCGACCATCACCCTGAACGCCTCGACCGGGCTTTGCCCGATCGACAGCAGGACCAGCGCCGCGATGATCCCGGCCAGGATCAGCGAGACAAGCGGGACAAGGGCCACATCGGCCCAGCGGGGAAGACGGTCCATCACGCGGCCTCCCCTTGTCCGGAGCGTTTCCCGGCCATCCCGGCCATCATCATTCCCAGTTCGCGCTCGTCGGTTTCTTCCGGGTCGCGGAAGCCCATCAGGCGGCCGTCGAACATCACGGCGATGCGGTCCGACATCGACATGATCTCGTCCAGTTCCACGCTGACCAAAAGGATCGCCTTGCCCTGATCGCGCAGCGCGATGATCTGCTTGTGGATGAACTCGATAGCGCCGATGTCGACGCCCCGGGTCGGCTGGCCGATCAAGAGAAGCTCGGGGTTCTGTTCCATTTCGCGGGCGACGACGATCTTTTGCTGATTCCCACCCGAGAAGCTTTTTGCCGGCAACCAGCAATCAGGCGGGCGCACGTCGTACTTTTCCATTTTCCGGCGGGTGTCGTCGCGCAGCGCGTCGTTGTCCATGAACAGCGCGTTCTTCTGGTATTCAGGCTCGTTGAAATAGCCGAAGGCCACGTTTTCCCAGGCAGAGAAATCCAGGATCAGCCCATAGTGATGCCGGTCCTCGGGCACATGGGCGATGCCTGCCCGGCGGCGCGACTGCCCGTCCGAGCCTTTGCCGGACAGGGGCAAGTCCGTGCCTTGCAGCGTGACCTTCCCGGTCGCCCGCATCATGCCGCCCAAGGCTGCAAGAAGCTCCGATTGACCGTTGCCAGCCACGCCCGCAATGCCCAAAATCTCGCCCGCACGAATTTCAAAGCTGACGCCCTTCAGCCGTTCAACCTTGTGTTCGTCGCGCACCCGCAGGTCGTCGACCTTCAGCACGACCTTGCCCGGGGTGGCGGGCTTCTTTTCCACCTCCAGCAAAACCTTGCGGCCCACCATCAGTTCGGCCAGCCGTTCAGGGCTGGTCTCGGCGGTCTTGACGGTGGCCACCATCGTCCCGCGCCGCATGACGCTGACATTGTCGGTGGCCTCCATGATCTCGCGCAGCTTGTGAGTGATCAGGATCACGGTCTTGCCCTGATCTTTCAGTCCCTTGAGAATGCGGAAAAGATGATCGGCCTCGTCAGGGGTCAGGACGCCGGTCGGTTCGTCAAGGATCAGGATATCGGCCTGCCGATAGAGGGCTTTCAGAATCTCGACCCGCTGCAGGTGGCCGACCGAAAGGTCCTCGATCAAGGCGTCCGGATCGACGTCCAGTTCGTAGTCGCGCGACAGCCCCTCCAACACTTTTCGAGCCTTCGACAGCGAGGTGTTCAGAAGCGGACCATCTTCTGCCCCAAGGATCACGTTTTCCAGCACGGTGAAATTCTGCACCAGCTTGAAATGTTGGAACACCATGCCGATGCCGGCCCGGATGGCACTTTGGCTGTCGGGAATTGCAGTCAGCCTTCCGCCGACGAAGATCTGTCCGGCATCGGCCCGGTAAAACCCGTACAGGATCGACATCAGCGTCGATTTCCCGGCCCCGTTTTCGCCGATGATCCCGTGGATCGTGCCCTTCGGGACCGCGATGTTGATATCCTTGTTCGCCTGCACCGGACCGAAGGCCTTGGAAATGCCTTTCAGTTCGATGGCGAGTGTGTTTTCCGCCATGTCGTGCCCCTCCCTGACACCCCGTCAGCGCGAGGTGACCGCCGCACGTGCCCGCGGCCTTTGGTCTTCCTGCAAACGTGCCGCGCCAAGGGTTTGGCGCGGCACGTTGTCTTCAAGCCTCAGTCCCTCAGAACGAGGCAGCCGGGCAGGTGTTGTCGGCCATGTAGTCATGCACGACCAGTTCGCCAGACTTGATCTTTTCGGCGGCCGCATCGACGGCTGCCTGCATTTCAGGTGTCACCAGTGCGGCGTTGTTTTCGTCCATGGCGTAGCCAACGCCGTCGGCCTTCAGGTCCAGAACGTTGATGCCGGTGGTCATGTCCGCGCCTTCCTTGAAGGCGTTGTAGACGGCGACATCCACCCGCTTCAGCATCGAGGTCAGGACCATGCCGGGGTGCATCCCGTTCTGGTTGCTGTCAACGCCGATCGACAGGATGCCCTCATCTGCCGCAGCCTGCAGCACGCCAACGCCGGTGCCGCCTGCCGCTGCATAGATCACGTCCGCGCCTTGCGCCTTCTGGCCCTTGGCAAGTTCCGCACCCTTGACCGGGTCGTTCCACGCCGCCGGGGTGGTGCCGGTCATGTTCAGCACGACCTTGGCATCCGGATTGGCAGCCAGGACTCCTTGCGCATAGCCGCAGCCGAAACGGCGGATCAGCGGGATGTCCATGCCACCGATGAAGCCGACGGTGCCGGTCTTCGAGGCAAGGCCGGCCATCATGCCGACAAGGAAGCTGCCTTCTTGTTCGGTGAAGATGACCGATTTCACGTTCGGCTGGTCGACGACCATGTCGATGATCGCGAACTTGGTGTCGGGAAAGTCCGGAGCGACGGAGTTCAGCACGTCACCGAAGGCAAAGCCGGTCATGACGACGGGGTTGGCACCCGATTCCGCCAGACGGCGCAGCGCCTGCTCGCGCTGGGCTTCGGACTGCATCTCCAGTTCCTTGAAGGTGCCACCGGTTTCCGTGGCCCATTTGGTTGCGCCATTGAAGGCCGCTTCGTTGAACGACTTGTCGAACTTGCCACCCAGATCGAAGATGATCGCAGGTTCGGCCAGCGCAGCGCCGGCGGTCAGGGCCATGGCAGTGGCGCCCATAAGGGATTTCATGAAGGTCATCGGATGCTCCCGGTCGGTTGTTGTTGTCTTTCATGCCAGCTTGCGCCGCTTTGGCCCCGGAATGGGGCCCAGAGTCGGCACTGACACTCCCTGCGAAGTTGGGGGCAGTCCTTTGGGCCGGTCAAGGGATATTCGCAGTCAAGGGCCGTGAATTTTGACCGTCCGGTCAGATTGAGCTGTTGTCAGCCCCATTCGTCAACACCCGCCGCAGCACCAGCGCGTCCACGACACGGCCTTCGGGCGTGCGGTAATAGCCGCGCCGTCGGCCGGTTTCGACAAAACCCGCCCGGGCGTAAACCGCGCGGGCCGGAGCGTTATCTTCGGCCACTTCCAGAAACGCCTCTTCGGCGCCGCGCAGCCGCGCCTGATAGAGGAAACGGGCGACAAGCCTTTGCCCCAGCCCACGCCCCCGCGCCTCGGGGGCGACGGCAAGGGTCAGCAGTTCCGCCTCGCCGGCGACGGCTCGGCCCAACAGGAACCCGGCATCGCCCTCGACCAGCAGAAAGGCCAGGGGGTCGGCAAGCCAGCCTGTGAACTCGTCGGCACTCCACGGACGTGGAGTGGTGAAGGCGCGGGCATGCAGAGCGGCAAGTGCCTCGGGCGTCACCGTGGACCTCCGGCAATCGGCTTTGCGTATTTGGTCCGGCGCGCATCGGTTCCGATGTCCGTCAGACTTCGCGGCTTGTGCAAGGCCGCCATTTCCGGCTCAGGCATCAAGGATCACCGGCGGCGGGTCGGACGGGGGGGCCGCATCTGCTCCGCGCAGATAGAACGGCGCAGGGCGCGGCTGCGGAGTTCCGGCACGCGCCGCGCCGATCCGCGCGACAGCCTCGGCAATGGGCATGGCGGGCGGAACTGCCGCAGCCCCTGCCGCCAACCCGGTCACCGGCCCGCTGACGGTCAATTCGCCCAAAGGCAAGAGCCTCGCCGGCCCTGCGCCGGTTGCGTGGAATTCCTGCACATAGACTTCGCCCCGCCGCGCATCTTCGACCACGGTCACCGGGCGAGGCAGGCCATGGGCCAGAGCCTCCAGTCGCGTCACGCCAACCGCCGGGATACCCAACCCCAAAGCCAGCCCCCGCGCTGCTGCCACGGCGATCCGGACGCCGGTAAAGTTCCCCGGCCCGGTGCCCACCGCAATCACCTTGAGAGAGCTCCAGTCGATCCCACCCCCGGCCAAGACCTCTTCCAGCATGGGGATCAGCCGCTCGGCCTGACCTTTTTCCATCGGTTCGTGCCGCAAGATCAACCGGTCCGACATCAGCAAAGCGGCCGCGCAATGCGCGGCCGAAGTGTCGAAGGCAAGGATTGGCAACAAGGCGTCAGGCCGCCTGATCAGGCCGCAACCGGGCGTACTTCCAGGACTTCCGGAATGTAGTGCCGCAAGAGGTTCTCGATCCCCATCTTCAGCGTCAGCGTGCTGGACGGGCATCCGGCGCAGGCGCCCTGCATGTGCAGATAGACAACGCCCCGGTCAAATCCGTGGAAGGTGATGTCGCCACCGTCCTGCGCCACGGCAGGGCGGACGCGGGTGTCCAGAAGTTCCTTAATCTGGCGCACGATGTCGCCGTCTTCGCCAGTGTGTTCGGCATGGCCGCCACCGGACGCCTCACCTTCCATCACGGCGGCACCGGACTGGTAGTGCTCCATGATCGCGCCAAGGATCGCGGGCTTGATATGCTGCCACTCTACTGCTTCGGATTTGGTGACGGTCACGAAATCCGTGCCAAAGAAGACACCGGTGACACCTCCCGCCGCAAAGATGCGTCGGGCCAGCGGCGATTTCGCCGCAGCCTTTACGGTCGGGAAATCGGCGGTGCCAAGCTCCAGCACGGTCTGGCCGGGCAGGAATTTCAGCGTGGCGGGGTTCGGCGTGGATTCGGTCTGGATGAACATTTGCGGTCTCCGACAGTTCTACTCGGATATGCGCTTCGCGCCCCTCACTGTCAAGTTTGGAACCGTTCTAAAGATCCGGGATGGAAGGTGGGGGCAGGCAATATTCCACGACTTACAGGAACACTACCCAGCCCGCGTAAAGCCCGGTCGCCACCAGAGAGCAGAGCACCGCGAAGGACCCCATGTCCTTTGCGTTCTTCGCGAACTCGGACCATCCGGGCGAAAGGTGATCCACCAGTTCCTCGATCGCGGTGTTCAGGGCTTCCACGGCAAGCGCGATCAGGGACAGGATCGCCAGCCCAAGGAATTCCGCCACGTTCGCCCCGACCAGCGCGAAGAGGACCGCAAGACCGACAAGCGCCAGCACCTCTTGCCGAAAGGCCGACTCCCGCCACAGGCGCCTTGCCCCACCGATGGAATATCCGGCCGCAGCGAAGAAATGCGCCACCCCGGACTTGCGCTCAGGCTTCTGCTTTTCCATCGGTCAGCTGGCCTTTGCCCGGCATTCGGCGGCAAGGCCCAGGGCGGGAACCCTTGCTTCCGTCGTGACATCCAGAAGCCTGATCACCGTCAAGAACATGTTGTCGTGTGTCACCGGGGCCTCCAGCTGATTGGTCAGGCAAGCTTCCTTCAAACCCAACGTCGCACGGAACCGGTCCGACATCCAGATCACCATCGGCACATGGGTCTGCTTTTCGGACGCCATGAACCAAGGCGTCCCGTGCAGATAAAGGCCGCCTTCGCCAAGGCACTCGCCGACGTCGGACATGCAATGCATCGCCAGGATCACCCTGTTGTCGCCGGAGTTGTTGTCCCACGATTCCACCTTGAGCCCGGCAGGGGACAGCACATCCAGCAGGTTTTCCGTCCCGATCCTGCCCTCGTAGGAATACGAATCCCGCGTCAGGGGCGAGAAAATGCAGGGCAGCGAGGTCGCCATCGCCGCGCCGCAACTGGTTGCATTCTTGATATACCGGATGTCGCGCGTGGCAAGTTCCGGGCTCGTCGGGCGCGCATAGCCGCCAAGCGACCAGTTGGCCGCCGGTCCCGTTTCACCCGCGACGATCACCATCAGCACCGGCTTGGCCGCCGCCGCAAGATACTGCCCCGGGCCGGGCACCGGTTCCGGTCGGCAGAAGCTCGATCCGGGTGGATTTCAGCATCATCTTGGCACAGCGCAACGCGCCGCTCATCAGAGCCAGGGGTTGCACGGCGCCCAGCAGTTCCTTGTCGGCACGCAGCAGCGTTGCATAGCTTTTCATGTTGGTGAAGAGCAGCCCGACGACCAGCGCCGCCGATCCTGCGGTCACGAGCGTCCAGGCGCCAAGCGTCCGCCAGACGGTCCATGTAGAACGCCGTCGCCGCCGCGATCAGGATCAGGGCCGCGAGCACCGGATTTTGCGCCCGCCGCACCGCCAGCAGCGAGATGACCAGCAGCATGCGCACTGTATGCCCCTGCTTATCCGACCCACGTCGTCCGTCAAACAAAGGCTACGCAAACTATGGTCGGCCCTGGAAGGGAGTCTGCACCGAAGCGTTCAGGCTTCAGGTAATCGCGTCCAGCCGCTCTTTCGACATGTCACCCGGCACGATGGTAATCGGGATCGGCAGGTTGCCGGAACTGCGGCTCATCGCGGTCACCAGCGGTCCGGGCCCTGATTTCTCGGTCCCCGCGCCCAGCACCAGAATACCGATCTCGGGATCATCCTTCACCTGCGCCAGAATCTCGTTCACCGGGTCACCCTCGCGGATGACAAGTTCCGGGTTTACGCCCTGCTTGTCGCGCATCCACTTGGCAAAGACCTCGAAATGCGCCTCGATCCGTTCGCGGGCTTCGGCGCGCATCAGGTCGGCCACGCCCATCCAGTGCTGGTATTCCTCGGGCGGGATGATCGACAGGATGGTCACCCCCCCGCCGGTGTGCGCGGCCCGCAGTGCGGCAAAGCGCATCGCGTTCAGGCATTCGCGGCTGTCGTCCAGCACGACCAGAAACTTGCGCATGATGTCCCCCGTTGGCCGCAGGATCATTGCCCGCAGGTGCAAGGGATGGCAAGCCTCACGCGCGATCGGCCAAAGCCAGAACCTTCGGATAGCGCCGCCAGAGAGTGAACGTCCTGACCCCGTTCAGCACCATCAGCGCGGCCCACAGCCCGTGATTGCCGCCCATGGGCACAAGCACTGCCAGGGCCACGGCATAGACGGCTACCGACAGCAGCATCGCCCGCAGGATGTCGCCGGTCAGCATCGCACCGATGAAGATCCCGTCATAGATCCATGCAGCCACGCCAATCATCGGGGCCGCGATGATCCACGGCAGATAGGATCGCGCCTCGGCCCGCACCTCGGGCGAGGTGGTCATAAGGTCGATGATCGCAGTCCCGGTCAGCGCGAAGATCACCGCCAGCGCCGCTGCCCCGCCGACCCCGTATTGCAAGCAGATGCGACCAGCCGCCCGCGTCGCACCCTTGGCCCGCGCACCGATCGCCTGCCCGATCAGCGCCTCGGCGGCAAAGGCGAAACCGTCCAGCGCGAAGGCGGTGATTTCCAGAAACTGCATCAGCACCTGATTGGCGGCTAGGGTCACATCGCCAAAGCGCGCGCCAAGGAAGACGAAGCTGGTAAAGGATAGTTGCAACAGCACGGTCCGCCCCATGATGTCCCGGCTCGCGGTGAACATCCGCGCCATCGCCGGCCGGTCGCGCAAGCGGGCCAGTCCTGCCCGCAGCCCCGGCCCGAAGGCATCGCGCGCCAACCACAGCGCCAGCAAGAGGCCGGTCCATTCCGCTATCAGAGTGGCTGCTGCCACCCCCGGCACGCCCCAGCCAAGGCCCAGCACGAACCACAGGTCCAGCCCGATGTTCAGCCCGTTCTGCCAGAGTTGCAGGATCAGGACGCCGCGCGTCCGCTCCAGCCCGATCAACCAGCCGGTCAGCGCGTAAAGCGCAATCGTCGCTGGGGCGCCCCAGATGCGGATCGCAAGGTACTGGCCGGACAGACTTTCAACCTCGGCGCTGGCAGGCGCCAGCCAGAACGCCCCGGCGAACAGAGCGACCTGAGCGGCCACCAGCGCCAACCCCGCAACCCCGCCGACGATCAGTGCGCGGATCAGGACTGCAGACCGCTCGGCCATGTCGCCAGCACCTTGCGCCTGTGCCGCAAGGCCCGAGGTCGACATCCTGAGAAACCCGAATGCCCAGTACAAGGTCGCCAGGATCACCGCTCCGATGCCGACCGCGCCAAGGCTGGCCGCATCGCCCAGCTGGCCGACAACCGCGGTGTCTACGGCACCCAGCAACGGCACCGTGGCGTTGGACAGGACGATCGGTCCCGCGATCCGCAGGACCCGGCCGTGGCTGATCTCGGTCAACCTGCATTCCCGTTGGTCGGCATCAGGAAATGCCCGGTGGCCTGCGCGAACAGACGGGCGCGGTTGTCCTGCCAGGCCTCGACATGGACACTGGCATAGCGTCGCCCGGAACGGTTCACCCTTGCCCGGGCATAGGCGTCGCGCGGCAGGCCCGCGCGCAGGTAGTCGACCGTGAAGTCGATCGTCTTCGGCAGGCGCAACTGCCCTTGTGGCAGCGCCCCTTCCGCCTCGACCCCGTCCCAAAGCGAGGACCAGGACAGTTCGATGATCGCAGCGATTTCAAGAAATGCCGCCGTGGCGCCGCCGTGCAGCGCCGGCAGCGCCGGGTTACCGATCAGGCTGTCCTGAAAAGGCAGGATGGCCGTCAGTTCATCCCCGCGCCGGTCGAATTCAACCCCCAGAAAGCGGATATAGGGCACCCCGTCGACCAGCGTCCGCAGCAGCCCCTCGCGGCGTTGCTTGATGACGCTCAGCGGTTCTGGGCGCTTCATTTCGCCTGCCTTTCAACCGTGAAGGCGCCGGTCGCCATGGCCACCGGACGGCTTTCGTCCTCGTCCAGAGCCACCGCGCGCACGAAGGCAACGCTGCGGGTGACATGGTGGCATTCGGCCCGGGCGCGTATTGTCTGACCGGGGGTTGCGGGGCGCATGTAATCGATCCGCAAGTCCAGCGTAGCGGTTGAAAACCCGGCGGCAGGGTGGCTCATCACCGCAGCCCCTGCCGCGGTGTCCATCAGCGCAGAAACCGCGCCACCATGGATCACGCCGGTCTCCGGATCACCGATAAGCCGCGCATCATAGGGCATCGAGATCACGGCAACCCCCTCTGACACTTCTTCCAGCTGCATCCCCAGCGCCCGGCTGTGCGGCAGCGCGGCAATGAACTTGCGGGCGATGGTCAGGGCGTCGGGCGCGGGCTTTGTCATGTAGCCTCCGGTCGCGGCATCAAACCCGGCGTCCGGGGGAAGCGCAAGGCCCCGCACGAGCGTTGCGTGGCCGATGTCCCCCGCGCTAGGTTCATAGGGGGAGGACGGCCCATGACCGAGACACGGCTCAGCTTCAAGGAGATGTGCGCCAAGTTCGAGGTGACGCCGCGTACCCTGCGCTACTACGAATACATCGAACTTCTTGCCCCCGAAAAGGAAGGCCGCGCCCGTTTCTACGGACCGAGAGAGATCGCGCGGATGAAGCTGATCCTGCGTGGCCGCCGTTTCGGCTTTTCCCTGGAAGAGATTCGCCAATGGCTGCTGATCTACGGCAAGAAGGGCGAACGCCCGCAGCTTGAAGCATGGCTGAAGCTGGCAGACCGGCAGCTGCTGGAACTGGACCGGCAGCGCGCGGAGCTGGAAACCGCGCTCGCCGATCTGCGGGCCCTGCGCGATACGGCAGTGTCAGAGATGAACAAGCTGCCCGCAAACTAGGTCCCCGCCCCCATCAGACGCCCCGAGGTTCCGACTTGACGTCAAGCAAATTCATGACGTGACGTTACACTGACGTTAACGTCAACTGCTCTGGTAATGCTTGTGCCAGGTGTTCATCTGTCCTTGCGACACACCATTTCACGAGCTGACGATGATCCAAGACCCGCAACCCGATATCCAGACCGACCTGACGACGATCCGTGCCATGTGCGACGCCTTCGACGTGACGCCGCGCACCTTGCGTTTCTACGAAGCGAAAAAGCTTCTGAACCCCGTTCGCGTGGGAACCAGGCGGCTCTTCACACGGCGTGACCGCGCCCGCCTGAAACTGATCCTGCGCGGCAAGCGCTTTGGGTTCAGTCTGGAGGATATCAGCCAGACGCTTGACCTTTACGACCGCGACAGGTCGGACGCGGCTCAGCGTCAGCGGGCCTGCGAGATTGCCCGCGAACGCCTTGCCATCATGGAAGCGCAGCGGACCGAACTGGACGTGGCGATTGCCGATCTGAAGGCCGAACTGGCCAAAGTCGACGTCAGGGGCCACGCGCCTCGGCACGAGGCGGAATAATACCGGGAAGGAAAGACCAAAGATGCCCAGCTACACCGCCCCCGTGAAGGACATGCAATTCTTGCTGCACGATGTCCTGAAGATTTCCGAGGCCGACATCCCCGGCTATGGCGATCTGGACCAAGGCTTCACTGCGGCCGTGCTGGAAGAGGCGGCCGAGGTCGCTTCGGACATCCTTGCCCCCCTGAATGCCGTGGGCGACCGCGAAGGCTGCGTGCTGGAGAACGGCTTTGTCCGCACGCCGACCGGCTTCAAGGCGGCTTTCGACACAATGCGCGAAGGTGGCTGGACGGCGCTGGACGCTGCGCCGGAATATGGCGGGCAGGGGCTGCCCTACCTGATGCATACGGCGGTGAACGAGACCTTCGTGTCGGCCAACATGGCCTTCAACATGTACCAGGGCCTGACCCACGGCGCCTGTTCGGCGATCCTTGTCCATGGCACGGACAAGCAAAAGCAGACATGGCTGCCAAAGATGGTGTCCTGCGAATGGACTGGTACGATGAACCTGACGGAACCGCATTGCGGCACCGACCTGGGCATCATGCGCACCAAGGCCGAACCACAGGCGGATGGCAGCTACAGGATTACCGGCCAGAAGATCTTCATCTCTGCCGGCGACCATGACATGGCCGAAAACATCGTCCACCTTGTGCTGGCAAAAGCGCCGGGCGGCGGCGAAGGGACGAAGGGCGTCAGCCTTTTCATCGTGCCGAAGTTCCTGGTGAACGAAGACGGCAGCCTTGGCGCGCGCAATCCGGTGTCAGTTGGCAAGGTCGAGGAAAAGATGGGCATCCACGGCAACTCGACCTGTGTGATGAACTATGACGGGGCAACGGGCTGGCTGCTGGGCGATCTTCACAAGGGCATGAAGGCCATGTTCACGATGATGAACGAGGCCCGGCTGGGTGTGGGTCTGCAAGGCTATGCCGTTGCCGAGGCCGCCTATCAGAACGCGCTGGCCTACGCGAAGGACCGTTTGCAAGGGCGCGCAGTGACCGGGGTTGAAAACCCCGGCGGTCCGGCTGACCCGCTGATTGTCCACCCCGACATCCGCCGCAATCTGATGGAACAGAAAAGCTTCGTCGAAGGTGCGCGAGCCTTCACCTTCTGGGGGGCTACGCTGATCGACCGGCACAGCCGGATGCATGACGAGGCGGCGGACGGGCTGATCGGCCTGCTGACCCCGGTACTCAAGGGTTTCCTGACCGACAAGGGCTTTGACATGTCGGTGCAGGCCCAGCAGGTCTTCGGCGGCCACGGCTACATCGAGGAATGGGGCATGTCGCAGTTCGCCCGCGACGCCCGGATCGCGATGATCTACGAAGGCGCCAACGGCGTGCAAGCGCTTGATCTGGTGGGCCGCAAGCTGGCCACCGATGGCGGCAAGCATGTGATGGCCTTCTTCGAGATGGTCAAGGCCGAGGTGAAGGCGCCTGAGGGCGAGGCCCGGATGGCCGGTTTCACCGAGCCCTTGAAGGCCGCTTCGAAGCAGCTTCAGCAGGCGGGAATGTTCTTCATGCAGAATGGCATGAAGAACCCCAACGCCGCGCTGGCAGGGTCCTATGACTTCATGCACATGATGGGACACGTCTGCCTTGGCTTGATGTGGACGCGGATGGCGCGTGCGGCTTACTTGGCGCTTGACGCGGGGGCGGGCGACCGGTCCTTCTATGAAGCGAAAATCGCCACCGGGCGGTTCTACATGGCCCGGCAGCTGCCTGCTTGCGGTATGCACCTGGCGCGGATCGAAACCGGGGCGGACACGGTGATGGCGCTTGCGGCCGAGGCTTTCTAGCCCCGGCCTCTGCCAAAGGGGGAACGACGATGCCCAGACGCTTTCGCTTGACCCGGCGCTTTCCCGCCGCGATGACGGAAGAGGGCTATCGTGCCCTGCGCAAGTTCACCACCAGTACCGGACTTGAAGAGGGAGAGGCGCTGTCCTTCCTCTTCGAAAACCTCGCGGCCATCACGGACGCGGATGAACTCGCCGCGCGCCTGCGCGCTTTTCAGGCCGATCTGGCAGAGCGCAAGACCTGAACCGACCTGCCCTGGGGAGGGGCCTTCGCAATGAAACTCTACTGCTTCGGTGAAAGCGGCAACGCCTACAAATGCGCACTTGCGCTGACCCTGACCGATCAGGACTGGGAGCCGGTCTTCGTCGATTTCTTCAAGGGCGAGGCGCGAAGCCCCGAGTTTCGCGCGATCAACGAGATGGGAGAAGTGCCGGTCCTGATTGACGGGGAAAATACCCTTACCCAATCCGGGGTGATCCTTGACTATATCTCGTCCAAGACCGGCAAGATGGGCGGCCGGTCAGCCGCGGAGCGGCGCGAGGTGCTGCGCTGGATGTTCTGGGACAATCACAAGCTGTCTGCCCAAATCGGGACGACACGGTTCCTGATGAACTTCCTGCCCCCCGAAAAGCGCCCCGAAGGTGTGGTTCCCTTCCAGCAAGGCCGCCTGAAGGCAGCCTATACTGTGCTGAACGATCATCTGGCCGGGCGGAACTGGATTGTCGGCGATGCAGCCACGATCGCGGACTTGTCCTGCTGCGGCTATCTTTATTACCCGGAACCCTTCGGCTTTGATCGCAAGGACTGGCCCCACATCGACGCCTGGCTGGACCGCATCGCGGCGCTTCGCGGCTGGAAACACCCCTACGACCTGATGCAGCGGGCGCTTCCGTCCGCCCAGGCGTGACATGCTGGACCGCGTCGCCCTCGCCGCGATCGGCGGATATCAGCGCCGCCTCTCGCCGCGCGAGGGGTTTGCCTGCGCATTACGCGTGGCCAAGGGTGGCGCCGGCTGTTCTGGGTTCGCCAGGTCCGCCATTGCCGACCAGGGGCCGATCCGGGCCATCCCCCTGATCCGCGCGCGATTTGCGGCCTGTCGTGACGCGGCGGAAGAGTTGCGCGAAGATGGCCGGAAGCGTCAGAAAGACAAGTGGTACGACTGCGGCTGCATCGGCTGCGATCTGCCCACGACGCGCGGCTGCGGCAAGGCCGACACGACACCCGATTGCGACTGCACGCCCGACTGCTGCAGTTTCTGACCGACGAAGGAGAAACCCATGCCCGAGGCCTATATCTACGATGCCGTCCGCAGCCCCCGCGGCAAAGGGCGTGCTGACGGGTCGCTGCATGAACTTACTGCGGTCGCGCTGTCGGCAAAGGTCCTGAACGCGGTCAAGGAACGCAACGGCCTGAGCGGCGCGGTGATCGAGGATGTGATCTGGGGCAACGTCACGCAGGTGGGCGAACAGGGCGGCTGCCTTGCGCGGTCCGCAGTCCTTGCCTCGGACCTTGACGAAGGCATCCCCGGCGTTGCGATCAACCGTTTCTGCGGCTCCGGGATGGAGGCGGTGAACCTTGCCGCCAATCAGGTGAAGGCCGGTGCCGGCCACGCCTACATCGCCGGCGGGGTCGAAATGATGAGCCGCGTCCCCATGGGCTCGGACGGGGCGGCAATCGCCGTCGATCCCGGCCTTGCGATGAAAAGCTACTTCGTCCCGCAAGGCATTTCCGCCGACATCATCGCCACCCAGTTCGGCTTTACCCGCGATCAGGCCGATGCTCTGGCGGTGGAATCGCAGCGCCGAGCGGTCAGGGCTTGGGAGGAGGGGCGTTTTGCAAATTCCGTCCTGACCATCCGTGACCAGAATGGCCTGACGATCCTGGACCGTGACGAATACATCCGCCCCGGCACAGATATGCAGACGCTTGGCGCACTGAAGCCCGCCTTCAAGGACATGGGCGAGGTCATGCCCGGCTTCGACAAGATCGCCCTGATGAAATACCCGCATCTGGAGCGGATCCACCACATTCACCATGCCGGAAACTCCAGCGGGATCGTGGATGGTTCTGCGGCACTTCTGGTCGGCGACGCGGAATTCGGCCGCGCCCACGGCCTGACGCCGCGCGCCAGGATTCGCGCCACGGCGAAGATCGGAACCGATCCCACGATCATGCTGACCGGCCCGGTTCCGGTTACCGAAAGGATCCTGCGCGACAGCGGCCTGAGCGTCGGCGACATCGACCTGTTCGAAGTGAACGAAGCCTTCGCAAGCGTGGTCCTGCGCTTTCAGCAGGCATTCGACGTCGATCCTGAGCTGGTCAACGTCAATGGCGGGTCGATTGCCATGGGCCACCCGCTTGGCGCGACCGGCGCAATCATCATCGGCGCGCTGCTGGACGAACTGGAGCGCTCCGACAAGACGCTGGGCCTGGCTACGCTGTGCATCGCCAGCGGCATGGGCGCGGCCACGGTCATTGAACGGGTCTGACAGGATGCTTCAGGCGGCCCCTTCCCCGGATCGGTGGAAAAAAGCCGATTGCCATTATCTCGCCATTTCGATGCGCGAGGTCACCCGAATGGCTGGCGCTCGGGGTGATTCCTTCTGGGCTAAGTCGTCCTTTTGCTGCCTTGATGAGACTCGCCGTGCAATTTTCGAAAATCAGCGACCATATGCGCCTCCGCGCCGACTGGCTTCTTGCCGGTCGGCTGGACGAACTGGTAGCAGATTTTGTCTATCCCGTTCCGATCGAACTGCTTTCGACTCGCCTGATCGTCCACAATCCGGACGAGGGGCGTGCGATGCTGGCGCTCTGGCACGATGCGCTGGTTCGAAACGGCGTGGTTGCCCTGAAATCGGATGTCGTAGCAGTGGGTGTCCCGCGGCGTGGGCGGTTCCGCATCTGGGTCGAGTATCACGAGATTGTCCCCGGGCAGCAGGAAGACCGCTTCACCTCGATCCTGTACTATTGCTCCAGGACCCTCTCCGGCATCCGGATCGAGATGGTCTGCTTCCCGCATCTGTCGTTGCCCGAGCTGGACCCGCAATTCGCAGCCATGGCCCTGTCCGCCTGAAGCCGGTGCCTTCCCGGCTGGGCGCACTGCGCCCAAAGGAAGGATACCATGCCAGTAATTGACCCCAAGGCGGTGCCGGTGAGGACCGGCTCGATCTATCCTTCACCGTATGCCGAGATGATGGCGGGACGTTCGTCGCTGCGGCTTGGCGACGCCGGGGGGCTGACCCAGTTTGGCGTCAATCTGGTGACGCTCGAGCCCGGCGCTCTTTCCAGCCTGCGCCACTGGCACTTGAACGAAGACGAATTCGTCATGGTGACAGAAGGCGAATGCACGCTGGTGGAGGATGCGGGCGAGACCATCCTACACCCCGGCGATTGCGCCGCGTTTCCGGCCGGAAATCCCGATGGCCATCACTTCATCAACCGTACGGACAAGGTGGCCCGCTTTCTGGTGGTCGGCAGCAAGGCCAAGCGTGAGGTCGCGACCTATTCAGACCACGATCTCAAGGTCGAGATGGAGGGTGGCCGCGCCCGGTTCACCTACAAGGACGGCACGGATTGGAGGGGCATCCGATGAACCCGCTGACGATTTATCAACAGGCTCTGGATACCGTGTCCGCTGCCGCGCTGGCGGGCGACTTCGCTGCCTATGCGGCGATGATCGATCTGCCATACCTCGTGCATACCGACGTCGCACGTCTGCTCGTCACCTCCAGAGCCGACCTGCTGCCCACCTTTCAGACCCTGCACCAAACGCTTCGGCGGCGCGGCGTCACCCACTACGAACGCTTGGCGCGTGAGGCGGACTATGTCGCTCCACATCGGATCGAGGGGCGGCATTTCACTCATATGATTGCCGATGGGATTCGTGTCGCGCCGCCGCATCAGGCCCGTCAGGTTCTGGTTCTCCGTACCGATGTCTGGCGGTTTTCCGAAGCGCATTACGCTACCGAGGCTGCCACCTGGCCGGTCCCCGAGCATCTCTTGTTTCCCGCTCCGAAATCGGATGCGCGGGGATGATTGTCGATTCCGCATCTGCGCCGGTCTCGGGCGAAAACGGGCTTGCGACCCTGCAATTGTCGGGCGCAGGTGGGCTGACCCAGTTCGGGGCCTACCTCGAAACGCTTGCCCCCGGCGCATGGTCCAGCGCCCGGCACTGGCATTCTGCCGAGGACGAGTTCCTGTATCTTCTGGAAGGCACCGCGACCCTGCGGGACGACAATGGCATGACCGATGTCTTTCCTGGCGATGCCCTGTGCTGGCGTCAGGGCGATCCCAACGCGCATCACTTGACGAACCGGGGCGAGGTGCCTTGCAACTGGCTGATCGTCGGCAGCCGCGCCAAGGGCGATATCTGCACCTATCCTGATGACGGACGGCGGCTGGTGAATGGCGACACCCGCTGGCAGATGATTGCCAAAGATGGCGCCGTGCTGCGCGAGGGCGCCCTGCCGGATGAGCTTTTGGACCTGCGTGCGCCATGGGGCCATGCCTTTGACGGCACGGCCCGTCAGACCTTGATCCGCGCCGGATCGGCCCCCGGCGAAAGCGTGCCAAACTCGTATCCCGCCCCGTTCAACGCCATTGGCGACTACGTCGCCCATCCGCTTTCTGACGCAGGTGGTCTTACCCAGTTCGGCGCCTTCACCGAAACCCTGATGCCCGGTGCACGGTCCAGCCAGCGCCACTGGCATTCGGACGAGGATGAGTTTCTTTACACGCTCGACGGTGTCGTGACCCTGCACGAAAACCACGGCCCCCGCGACCTGCCGCCCCGCACTTGCGTCTGCTGGCCCGCGGGTGTGCCGAACGCGCATTGCCTTGAAAACCGCACCGACCAGCCCGTCACTTATTTCGTCGCAGGCTCTCGTCTGCCCGAGGACGAGGTGACCTATCCCGACATCGACCTGCACTATTCACGCCACAAGGGGTTGCGCACCCAGTCCCACAAGGACGGCACCCCCTATCCCGGCTGGCCCAAGGAGACGAACCGATGACCGATTTCACCATGACCACTGACCAGGATGGCGTCGCAACCATCATCTGGGACGTGAAATCCAAGTCGATGAACGTCATGTCGACCGAGGCTTTCACGCTTCTGTCCGACCTTGTCGACACGGCGCTGGCCGATGCGGGTGTCAAGGGCATCATCCTGACCAGCGGCAAGAAGGACTTTGCCGGCGGCATGGACCTGAAAGTGATCGCCCAGATGCGGGCTTGCGGCGCGCAGGCGATCTTCGATAGCTTGATGGGCATTCACAAGGTGATGCGCAAGATCGAACGCGCAGGTATGGACCCGAAGACCCAGAAGGGCGGCAAGCCGATTGCTGCGGCGCTTCCCGGCACCGCGCTGGGCATCGGGCTTGAACTGCCGCTATCCTGTCACCGCATCTTCGCCGCCGACAACCCCAAGGCCAAGATCGGCCTGCCCGAGATCATGGTCGGCATCTTCCCCGGTGCCGGAGGCACGACGCGCCTCTCGCGCAAGCTGGGCGCGATGATGGCCGCGCCGTTCCTGCTGGAAGGCAAGCTTGTCGATCCGAAATCCGCCAAGGCTTCGGGCCTGATCGACGAGGTCGTCGCCCCGGAAGACCTGATGAAGCGCGCAAAGGAATGGGTTCTGGCGGCCGCCGACGCCGATCTGGTCAAGCCATGGGACGCCAAGGGCTACAAGATGCCGGGCGGAGCGCCCTATTCCGCTCCGGGCTTCCCGACCTTTGTCGGTGCGTCCGCGATGGTGCATGGCAAGACCATGGGTGTCTATCCGGCGGCCCAGGCCCTGCTCGCCGCCGTCTACGAAGGCGCGCTTGTCCCCTTTGACACGGCGCTGAAGATCGAGGCGCGGCACTTCACGTCCGTCCTGATGAACCCGTCCTCGGCGGCGATGATCCGCAGCCTCTTCATCAACAAGGAAGCGCTGGAGAAGGGCGCCAACCGTCCCGCGGCCCCTGACCAGTCGGTGAAAAAGCTGGGCGTAATTGGCGCGGGCATGATGGGGGCGGGGATCGCCTATGTCTCGGCCCTCGCCGGGATCGAGGTTGTCCTGATCGACGCGAGCCAGGAGGCCGCGGATCGCGGCAAGGCCCATTCCGAAGGTATCCTCGACAAGGGCATGAAGCGCGGCACGGTGACGGCAGAGAAGAAGGCCGAAGTGCTGGTCCGCATCACTGCGACCACGGATTATGCCGCCCTGAAGGGTGCCGATCTGATCGTTGAAGCGGTTTTCGAAGATCCCAAAGTCAAGGCAGAGGTGACTGCAAAGGTCGAGGCTGCCACCGGCGCGGACTGCATCTATGCCACCAACACCTCGACCTTGCCGATCTCCGGCCTTGCCGGGGCCTCGACCCGCCCACAGCAGTTCATCGGCATCCACTTCTTCAGCCCGGTCGACAAGATGAACCTTGTCGAAATCATCCGGGGCGAAAAGACCGGCGATATTGCCGTCGCCAAGGCATTGGATTTCGTCCGCCAGATCCGCAAGACCCCGATCGTGGTCAACGACGCCCGCTTCTTCTATGCCAACCGCTGCATCATCCCCTACATCAACGAAGGCATCCGCATGGTCGCCGAAGGGGTAGAACCGGCGCTGATCGAAAACGCGGCAAAGCTGGTCGGCATGCCGCTTGGGCCGCTGCAGCTGGTGGACGAAACCTCCATCGACCTAGGCGTCAAGATCGCCAAGGCCACCAAAGCCGCGATGGGCGCGGATTATCCGGATGAGGCGGTGGACAAGGTCCTGTTCTGGATGGCGGATGCGGGCCGCATGGGGCGCAAATCGAAGTCAGGCTTCTACGCCTACGACGAAAAGGGCGACCGGCTTGGCCTCTGGGACGGGCTTGCGGCGAAGTATCCGCGCGACAAGATGCAACCGTCGCTGGCCGATGTGCAGCACCGGCTTCTGTTCGCGCAGGTGCTGGAGGCCGTCCGCGCGTTGGAAGATGGCGTTCTGACCGATATCCGCGAAGGTGACGTCGGCGCCATCCTCGGCTGGGGCTTTGCGCCATGGTCCGGCGGGCCGTTCAGTTGGCTTGATATCATCGGTGCCGCCCGCGCCGTGGAGATCTGCCGTGGCCTTACCGCCCAGTTCGGCCCCCGCTTCCACGCCCCGGCGCTGTTGCGCGAGATGGCCGAGAAGGGCGAGACCTTCTACACCCGCTTCGGCGGCGAAAAGAAAGCCGCCTGAGGCCAAGGGCCAGCACGCTTCGCAGAAGGGTTCTGGCCCGCGCCTACGGGTTGACCAGATTGGGCGGGACCTGCCCATCGGCGGAGGCGATCAGGTTTGCCACCGCCATCATGCCCATGCTGGTCCGCACCTCAAGACAGGCGGTCCCCAGATGCGGCAGCAGCGTCACATTCTCCATCGCGATCAGGGCCGCGGGAACCCTTGGCTCGAATTCGTAGACGTCAAGGCCCGCCCCCGCGATCCGGCCTGCTTGCAGCGCGTCGATCAGCGCGGTTTCATCGACCACATCGCCGCGAGAGATGTTCACGAAGATCCCGGATGGCTTCATCATGTCGAAAGTCTTGGCGTCGATCAGATGGTAGGTCGCCTTGCCCCCCGGCACGGCCACCACCACGAAATCCGCCGCCATCGCCTCGGCCATCTCGACCTGCCGCGCAGGCAAGCCGGGACCCTCGACCTTAGAGCGGTTGTAGAACACCACCTCCATGTCGAAGCCGAAATGACAGCGCTTGGCAATTGCCTTGCCGATCCGTCCAAACCCGATGATGCCAAGGCGTTTTCCGGTCACATGGGTGCCCAGCATCTGCACCGGTCCCCAACCTTCCCAGCTTCCGGCCCGCAGGATGCGTTCGCCTTCGCCCAGCCGCCGCGCGGTCATCAGGATCAGGGAAAGCGCGATATCTGCGGTCGCGTCCGTCACCGCACCGGGGGTATTCGATACCGCCACGCCTGCGGCCTTGGCGGCCTCGACGTCGATGTGGTTATACCCCACCCCGAAGTTGGCAAGGATCTTTGCCCTCGGGTTCGGCACGTCGGCAAAGACATCCGGCTGGAACCGGTCCCCAAGGGTGGGCAGGACAGCGTCATAGTCACGAAGCGCCGCGCGAAGTTCATCCGCCGACAGTGGTTCAATCCGGTCGCGAAGTGTCACGTCGAACCGGGCGCGGGCAGCATCAAGCACACGGTCAGGCAGGCGGCGGGTAATCAGAAGCGTTGGATTCAAAACAATTTTCCTCCCAAGGGAACGTCATGGCCCGGCCCGATCAGTACGACCTGCCCGTCTTCGTCCGGCACACCCAGCACCAGCACCTCGGATATCACCTTGCCGATCTGGCGGGGCGGGAAGTTGACCACGCCCAGCACCAGCCGACCGACCAGGTCGTCCGGAGCATAGTGCCGCGTCAGCTGCGCCGACGACCTTTTCTCGCCTATCTCCGGTCCGAAATCGACCCAAAGCTTGATCGCAGGTTTGCGCGCCTCGGGGAAAGGTTCGGCGCGGGTGATGCGGCCGACGCGGATGTCGACCGCCTCGAACTCGGCGTAGGTGATGGTCATTTCCCAAGCTCCCGCCCACGGACGGCTGCAGCTTTCACCGCCCGCTTGAGCAGCGCCGGAAAGCCTGTCTCCGGGTCCATCAGTACTGCCATAGCGGCGGCGGTTGTGCCTCCGGGCGAGGTCACGTTGATGCGCAGCTGTGCTGCCGTCTCGGAGCTTCTGTAAGCCAGTTCGCCTGCGCCGCAGACCGTGGCACGGGCCAGCTGCATTGCCACATCGGCGGGCAGACCTTCGGCCTCACCCGCCGCGGCCATCGTTTCGATCAGGTGGAACACATAAGCCGGGCCCGAGCCCGAGACAGCCGTCACCGCGTCGATCTGGTGTTCGCCGTCTAGCTCGACCACCTCGCCCACCGCGGCCATCAATTCGCGCGCCAGGGCGAAGTCTTCGGCCGACACATGCGCGTTGCCGCAGATCGCAGTGATCCCCCGGCCCACCATGGCGGGCGTGTTTGGCATCGTCCGGATGATCGGCGTTTCCGCCCCGAGGACGCCTTCGAACGTGGCAATCGTCGTGCCTGCGGCGATGGACACGAAAAGCGTTGTGCCGTTCCCCAGCGCCTGCAGCGCGGGCAACGCCTTGCCCATCATCTGCGGCTTCACGGCAAGCAAGGCCACGGCAGGCGCTTCGGGCAGGCCTTCGTTCAAGCGGACCCCGGTCTGGATCAGCCAATCGGTGGGGTTCGGCTCAATGACCCAGACGGAATCCACCGGCAACCCTGCTGCCAGCCAGCCGGTCAGCAGCGCCGTCCCCATCTTGCCGCAGCCAAGCAGTACAAGCCCATCCTGGGCCACCCGATCCAGTGCCATGCCATCTCCCGGTTTTCACAGGACAAGGTTAGGCGCGGCCGTAAGCCTCGGCAATGGCGACTTTCATCGCATCGGCGGGTGAGTGGTCGCCCCAGGCAACCATCTGGAAAGCCGGGTAGAACCGCTCCGAAGCCATGACCGCAGATGTGATCAGCCGGTCGATCTGCTCCGGCCCCACCATCTGCCCGCCCGCAAGCAGCAGGCCATAGCGCCAGACCATCAGTTTTTGTTCCACCCACCACGTGAAGGCGCCAGTCCACACCATGTCGTTACAGCGGTTCAGCACGTCATAGAGATCGGAAAGCTTGTTTTCCGGTGGCTCCATCTCGAAGGTGCAGATCAGGCGCAGGGTTTCGTCCTGCGGGCTCCACGCCAGCGTCAGCGAGTAGGTCCGCCATTGGCCTTCGACTGCCATGGCGATCTGATCTTCGGTGACACGGTCAAATTCCCACGCATGGTGTTCGGCCAGTGTCTCGACAATGTCGATCGGATGAAGATCGTCCATCGTTGCATAGTCTTCGGAAAGCGACATTGCCCGGCCTCATTATGAAGCTTCAGGCGGGCCACGACCCACAAGAAGCTGGGTGTCTGGCAAGGGTCTGCGTTTGCCCGACGCTTCCCTTACTAGATATGGTGTGGCCAAAGCGGAAGCCTGTAAAGCGATTTCTTTGGAATTCTTCTGTGGACAACCGGTTTTTCATTGAGCGTTGACACCAGAGTCTGCAGGGAAGCGGGAACAGGTGAGATTAGGTGGGAACAGGTGAAAAAGCGTGGGGTGGCGCGGGGTTAGCGCGGTGGCGGCGACGGGGTAGAGGCGCGCGGGGTTGTCAGCAGGAAATGGCGAAAACCGGGGAATGAGGCCCTGCAACACAGCAAATGCATAAATCATGCATCGGCGGGAAGGGTGCGTTTAAACCCCTGTAAAACCAGTGTTTAAGGTCCACTAAACGGGTCAATGCAGTGCAAGGGACGGGCTGCCGGGGTCTCGGAACATGCAAATGGAGCCGCATGTTCGGGTTGCCATTTGCATGTAGCGTTTAACACATTGATTTTGGAGGATATGGGGTGTGTGATCGATGCCGCTTCATCGACCCCCACAACATGCAACCGGCTTCTGGAACTGGGAACTGACGCGCCAAGTTCGTCCGCCAGTTCCCAGTTCGCGCTAAGGCTTTGGAAAGGCCGAGAAACGGCGACAGGATCGGGCATGATACCCGATCCCGTTCTGGGAACTGATTTTCGGGTCAGAGGCAGAGGTAGAGGTGCTCGACCTGGTACTCGGCGGACTGGCGCACGGAAGCATATTCGGCGGTGCGCTTGCCACCTTTCTGGCAGATGCGAAGCGCTTCGGCATCGGTGGCCGCGCTGCGCGCACCCTCACCGAAAGCGTTGTACATCGCGATCTTGACGCTGTCGCCATTGTAGTCGGAGACAATAGGCTCTCCGGCTGGAACGCAGGCTGCGAGGGCCAGCAAAAACGCGGTTAGGACGAAGGTCTTCATGTTCAATCTCCTTGTGAACAAATTTGGGCAGTTATCAAATCTTGCCCTTCATCAGCAGGCTTTGGCCGAGCCAGACCACCTTGCCGATAATGCTGATCGCCCCTCCAGGTGGGCCGTGAATGATCTGAGGTTCCTGCTCCGGGTCCGACGCCTGGACGACCGTTACACTACCAGAAAAGGTCACCCATGATACGCTGATGCGGCCAGGTTCCCGATAGCACCAAAGGCCATGGCCCTTGCGGATCACCGGCCGCGTGTCGAGCAAGACGAGACTGTCGCCAGATGGTCGGTCTTCGACAGATATCTTGTCGGGCTGAGCCACCAGAAGGAAGTCGGGAATGAGACCGTGCGTGGCAAGCCATGCCCGCGAAAAGGCAACCGGAGCGCTGGATCTGTTCAGACCCGCGTCCAGCCATGGGATGATCAGGAAACCAGACGGGGAATCCGCATCAGGCGACAGGTTCCGCAAGGAAACGCCGTTGTCCGGTCTGCCTGCTGGTCTTCTGGGGCCGAAGTAGAATTCGAGGTCCAAGACATCGGCCAACCTCATCAAGGCGGGCAGGTTGTAACGTTTCTCGCCATCGCGCGGCATGCGCAAATTCTTGATGAGAGAGGGGTGCCCGACAGCCAGCTTTGAAGCCGCCGAATCGGACAATCCCTTCTCACGAAGTGCCTGGTCGATAGAGTCGAGAATCGCATCCATCGGGCAAAGATAGCCTGTAATGGCTAAAATGCAAAATATAGCCTGTAGTGGCTTTACAGGATGAGCCACTACAGGCTAATGTCGGCCCATGAGTCAAACAGCCCTACTCCTTCATCTCGCCCAGACGCTCGCCGCACACGAGAGTGTCGGCCACTTCGCGATCTCCATGCGGATTTTCGGGAAGGGCGACTTCTTCCACAACATTATCGCGAAGGGTGCCGACTGTCGGACAAGGACAGCCGAGCGCGTCCTGACATGGTTCGCGGATAACTGGCCTGCGGACCTGGAATGGCCGCGCGACATCCCCCGCCCACCCAAATCGAAGAAAGAGGCCGCGTGATGGCCTCTCCCCTTTCCACCTGGAGCACAGCCGAAGCTCAAATCCAGCCGTCGCCGCTGAAAAGCGTTTGCTGCCAACTCTGGTGTCAATCCCTGCAAACTCTGGTGGCGAGCCACATTTCAACCTGGGAGAGTCAAGAGAGTCAAAGACTTGGCTTTTCGCCCTATGGTATCTAGGTAAAGTTTCCGACGCGGACCGCCGTAGGAAGAAAGAAAGCCCCCATGCGGGGGGCGCACGGGGGCATGCCGGTGGGGCTGTGACCTCTCAGGGGACAGGCTGGCCACGGCCGAAGCGATGGGGACAGATCGCATCTCCGAACAGTTGCCTTTATAGGTGCCGCAGGAATCGGGAATGTGACAGGATCGTCGAGGGGCGATCTATCCTGTGGATTACATCTGCCGCGACCGGATCATGCCAACGATGTCCTTGGTCTGGTCGAGGATCGGCCGGGCGATGGCTTCAGCACGTGTTGCCCCATCTCCAAGGATGCGGTCAATCTCGGCCGGATCGGCCATCAGGCGGTTCATCTCGTTGGTGATCGGTGACAGTTTCGCCACGGCAAGGTCGGCTAGCGCTGGCTTGAAACTGCCGAACTGCGCCCCGGCAAAGTCCCGGATAACCTGGCCAACCGTGTGTCCGGCAAGGGAGGCGTAAATGTTCACCAGGTTGCGCGCCTCGGGTCGATCCTTCAGACCGTCCACGGTTTCTGGCAAGGGCTCCGGGTCGGTCTTGGCCTTGCGGATCTTGCCCGCAATCTGATCGGCGCTGTCGGTGAGGTTGATCCGGCTTTGATCCGACGGATCGGATTTCGACATCTTCTTGGTGCCGTCGCGAAGGCTCATCACACGGGTCGCCGCACCCTCGATCAGGGGCTCGACCACGGGGAAGAAATCGACGCCATAGTCGTTGTTGAACTTGATCGCGATGTCGCGGGTGAGTTCAAGGTGCTGCTTTTGGTCCTCGCCAACGGGGACCATAGTAGCGTGATAGGCCAGGATGTCGGCGGCCATCAGGCTGGGATATGCGTAAAGCCCAAGGCTGGCCGCCTCGGCGTTCTTGCCGGCAGTCTTGTCCTTGAACTGGGTCATCCGGTTCATCCAGCCCAGCCGCGCGACGCAGTTGAAGATCCAGCCCAGCTCGGCATGGGCCGAGACCTGCGACTGGTTGAACAGGATCGACCGTTTCGGGTCGATCCCGGCGGCGATGAAGGCCGCCGCTCCTTCGCGGGTCTGCTGGCGCAGCTTTTCCGGGTCCTGCCAGACGGTGATCGCATGCATGTCGACCAGGCAATAGACCGTCTCGATCCCCTCGTCCTGCTTTTCGACAAAGCGCTTCAGCGCTCCAAGGTAGTTGCCCAGCGTCAGCCCGCCCGAGGGTTGGATGCCCGAGAAGATCCGGGGTTTGAAGGCTTTCGGCGTTTGGACCGCCGAGGATGCGGAAGACATGCGAGGCTCCGTCTGGAAATCACTGACGAACCCGCGTAATCCAAGGGGGCAGGGGCGTCAATCGCCCGGGGGTTGGGGGAACAGATGCAGCCAGACCACAATGCGGCGCCGATCAATCCCTTGCCGATGATCGTCTGGGTGCTGGCGCTGCCGGTGATCGCCATGGAACTGGTGCTGGTGTTGGCAGAAGCTGGGCTGGTCGGCGGCGCGGGCGGCATCGGCTGGCGGCTGCAGGCGGTCGAGCGCTTCGCGATGTTCCCCGAGCTTTTGCGGTATCAGGCCGAAACCGGCGGCCAGCCCTATGCGGACCTGCTGCGGCTGGTCTCCTATCCGCTGGTCCACGGCTCTTTCACGCATGCGTTGTTCGCGGTGGTGATCCTGCTCGCCTTGGGCAAGATGGTGGGCGAGATCTTCCGCTGGTGGGGGGTGCTGGTGGTGGTGTCTGGCGCGTCAATCGCCGGGGGGCTGGCTTATGGCCTTCTGATCCCGGATATCCGCGCGCCGCTGATCGGGGCCTATCCGGCGGTCTACGGGCTGATCGGGGCTTTCACCTTCCTGCTCTGGACCAACCTTGCCCGGAAGGGGGCGAACAAATACCGCGCCTTCAGCCTGATCGGGGCGCTGCTTTTCTTCCAGCTGGTCTTCGGCGTCCTCTTCGGCGGCAGTTGGGATTGGGTGGCCGACGTTACGGGCTTCGCGGCGGGGTTCCTTCTCTCCTTCATCGTCAGCCCCGGCGGCTTTGCCCGGGTGAGAGAGATGATCCGTCAGCGTTGACGCCGGAGCGCGCTGCGCAGTTCCACCCAGCTCATCCCGCCGATCAGCAAGACGCTGCCGAAATAGACCGCCATTGCGGCCAGGATCATCGACCCCAAAGCCGCCGTTCGGATGCCGGGGGTGGCAAGGGGTACCGCCAAAAGGACCGACAAGCCCCAAAGCACCAGACCCATCAGCAGCGACGCAGCGACAATCCGGGGCAGCCGCCTGCGGAACCTGTCGTCAAAGCGCGCGGCGTCGCCCATGACGCGGGACCCGCGCCACAACTGCCAGACCATCACCCATGCGGCTGCAGAGGTGGCAATCGCGGCAGCCATGTAGCCGATTACCGGCATCAGGCCCACGGCAAGCGCTGCATTCACCACCATTGACCAGACGGCAAAGCGGAACGGGGACCGGGTATCCTCGCGCGCGTAGTACAACGGTTGCAGTACCTTGTGCAGCACGAAGGCGGGCAGGCCAAGCCCGTAGGCTGCCAACGCCCAGGCGGTGTTCTGGGTGGCCTCGGCCCCATATTCCCCACGCTGGAACAGGACAGAGATGATCGGCCAGGCGATCACGACCAGCGCCACGGCGGCGGGAAGGGTCAGCAGAAGCGCAAACTCCGTCCCCCGGTTGAAACTGGCTCTGGACCCTTCGGCGTCTTCGGCGCGGAGACGGCGCGAGAGATCGGGCAGCAACACGATCCCGATGGCAATGCCCACGACGCCGAGTGGCAGCTGGTAGATCCGGTCGGCGTTGTAAAGCCAGACCACCGCCCCTTCGGTCAGGCTGGCCACCTGCCGCCCGACGATCAGGTTGATCTGCACCACCCCGCCCGCGAGCACTGCAGGGGCGGCGATGATGGCCAGACGCTTCAACTCGGGCGTCAGGACCGGCCAGCGGAACGGCAGCCGGTAGCCCAGCCGCCGGATTGCGACATAGGTGACGATCAGTTGCAGCACGCCGGACAGGGTGACCGACCAGGCCAGCGTGCGACCCATGTCCCAGCCCATGCGGTTGGCCAGCACCATGCCCGCAATCATCGTGGCCGACAGAAGGATCGTCACCGCCGAGGTCACGATGAACCGCCCCGCCGCGTTCAGCATCCCCGACAGCAGCGCGGTCAGCGAGATGAAGAGGATATAGGGAAAGGCTATCCGCCCCAGCGTGACCGCAAGGTCAAAGCGCGCGTCCCCGACAAAGCCCGAAGCCATCATGAAGACCAGAAGCTGCATCCCGAGAATGGCCAATACCGAGAACACGGTCAGGAGTGCCGCCATGCCCCAAAAGGCGTCGCGGGCAAAGGCTTCGGCCCCCTCATCCGCCTCGACCTTCTTGGCGAACATCGGGACGAAGGCGAAGTTGAAAGCCCCTTCCGCAAAAAAGCGGCGAAACATGTTCGGCAGCGACTGGGCGATGACAAAGGCCTGCGCAACCGGGCCGTCGCCGAGATATTTGGCAAGCAAGATGTCGCGCACCAGCCCCGCGATGCGGCTGATCAGCGTCCAGAATCCGACGGTGAGGAACCCCTTTACGATCCGGACGGGCTTCATACCTGTGCGTCCCGCGCCCGTTCCGCACCTTCGGAAATCGCGGTGCGCAGCTTTCTGTCCAGCGCTTCCTGCTTGTGCTTCTGGTGCAGTTTCAAACCGAACATGTCCTTGACGTAAAAGCTGTCCACCACCTGCGCCCCATAGGTCGCGATCACGGCCGAGGCGATGTAGATATTGTTGTTGGCCAGCGTGCGGGTCAGATCGTAAAGCAGGCCGGGCCGGTCGCGGGTGTCGACCTCGATGATCGTGTAGATGTCGGACCCTTCGTTGTCGAAGGTGATATGGGTCGGAAAGCGGAACTCGCGCTCGCGCTTCTTCAGCTTGTCACGGTCTTTCAGCGCCTCGCGCGCCAGGACCTCGCCCTTCAGCGTCTTGTCGATCATGCCCCGCAGGCGCGGCAGACGGGACACCTCATAGGGCTTGCCCTCGATGTCCTGCACCCAGAAGACGGCGGTCGCATAGCCGTCTTTCGAGGTATAGGTGCGCGCATCCACCACGTTCGCCCCGACAAGCGCCAATGCCCCTGCAAGGCGGCTGAAGATGCCAGGGTGGTCGGCAAGCGCAAAGCAGGCGCGGGTCGCGTCGCGGTCGGGGTCGGGGTGCAGGTCAATGCGGATCTCGTCATCGGCCAGACCTTGAAGCAGGCCGGCAAAGACCAGATGGGTCTCGGTCGAAAGGCCCTGCCAGTAGGGGCCGTAGTGGCGGCTGGTCTCGTGGTCGACGGCCGCCTTCTCCCAGCCTTCCAGCCGGGTCCGCAGGGCCAGTCTGGCGTCATCCTTGCGGTTTTCGCGGTTGACGGTCTCAAGCCCACCCTCCAGCGCATCTGCGGTCAGCTTGTAGAGCTGGCGGATCAGCATGGCCTTCCAGTTGTTCCAGGTCCCTGGCCCCACGCCGCGGATATCGCAGACGGTCAGCACGGTCAGCAGGTCCAGGCGCTTTTTCGTCTTCACCGCCTTGGCAAAGTCCCGCACCGTGCGCGGATCGCCGACATCGCGCTTCTGCGCCATGTCGGACATCAGGAGGTGATAGCGCACCAGCCATTCGACGGTCTCGCATTCCTCGGGCTCCAGCCCCAGCCGGGGGCAGATGCGTCGCGCCAGCTGCGCGCCGAGGATCGAATGATCCTCGGGTCGGCCCTTGCCGATGTCGTGCAGCAAGAGCGCCACATAGATGATCCGGCGGTTCACGCCTTCCTTCAGGATGCCGCTTGCAACCGGCAACTCTTCGATCAGCTCGCCGCGCTCGATCTGGGCGAGGCAGCTGATCGTCTGGATGATGTGCTCGTCTACCGTGTAGTGGTGATAGACGTTGAACTGCATCATCGCGACGATGGGTTCGAATTCCGGAATGAAGGCGGCAAGCACGCCAAGCTCGTTCATCCGGCGCAAGCTGCGTTCGGGGTTGCCGTGCTTGAGCAGCAGGTCAAGGAAGATCCGCCGCGCCTCGGGGTCGTCGCGCATCTCCTCGTCGATCAGGTCCAGGTTCGACGCCAGCAGGCGCATGACGTTTGGATGAAGCAGATAGCCTGTCCGCAGCGCCTCTTCAAAAACGCGCAGCAGGTTCAGCTTGTCGGCCAGAAACGCCGGGGGATCGATGACGTCGATCCGCCCCTGCACCAACTTGTAGCCCGGTCTCACCTTCTTCGTGCGCTTGAAGATGCCGAACAGGCTGGCTTCGCGCTTGGCGTGGCGGGCTTCAAGCTCGGTCAGGAAGATGCGGGTCAGTTCGCCCACCCGTGTCGCAAGGCGGAAATAGTCCTGCATGAAATGCTCGACCGCTCGCCTGCCGCCGCTGTCGCGGTAGCCCATTCGGGCCGCCACCTCGACCTGAAGGTCGAAGGTCAGGGTGTCGTTTGCGCGGCCGGTCGCATAATGCAGATGGCAGCGGACGGCCCAGAGGAAATCTTCCGCCCGGGCAAAGCTGTCGAATTCCTCGCGGCTGAGAAGCCCCGCCCCGACCAGCCCCTCGGCACTGGGCACGCGGTGCATATACTTGCCGATCCAGTAGAGCGTCTGGAGGTCGCGCAGTCCGCCCTTGCCCTCCTTGACGTTCGGTTCCAGCACGTAACGCTGGCCGCCCTGCCGTTTGTGACGTTCCGCCCGTTCCGCCAGCTTCGCCTCGATGAACTCGGGACCGGAGTTCTTGAACAACTCTGCCCAAAGCCGATCCGCCAATTCGGTTGCAAGCGGCGCATAGCCGCAGACAAAGCGGTGCTCCAGAAGGGCGGTGCGGATCGTCACATCCTCGCGCCCCAGACGCAGGCAGTCCTTCACCGTGCGGCTGGAATGGCCGACCTTCAGCTTCAGGTCCCACAGCATGTAAAGCATCGTCTCGATGACGCTTTCCGCCCAGGGAGTGATCTTCCACGGCGTCAGGAATAAAAGGTCCACATCCGATTGCGGTGCCATCTCGGCACGGCCATAGCCGCCGACGCCCAGGACGGCGATCCGCTCGGCCTCGGTCGGGTTCGGCAACGGGTGCAGCTTCAGGGCTGCGGCAAGCGCCACCTGCACCAGCACATCGGTCAGGGCCGCCTGTGCCGTCACCAACCTGCGGGCTGACCGCGGATTGGTCAGGAATGCCATCTCGAAGCCCGCGTTAGCCTCGGCCTTCGCGGCTTGCAGGTGCCGCACCACCACGGCCCGTGCAGCCCGTGCGTCGTCTGCAGAACTCAGGTCTTCCAGGACCATGCGGGTCAGAACGACGACATCTGGCACCCGAAAGGGTGCCGGATCCGACAGGGACGGCGCGACCTTCGCCGCCTTGGTCATGATGTCAGAACCCGGCGCCAGCAAAGCTGCGCGGGGCCGGATCGACCACGACAACTTGCCCGTCACGGATGGCCGCCACAGCCAGCCCACGCTCGTTCGTGCCATTCGGCAGCAGGCGGAAGATGCCCGAGACACCCGCGAATCCTGCCGGCTGGGTCAGGGCCGAGCGGCTGACCGGTTCGCCCTTGGTTGACCGCGCCAGTGCTCCGATGGCCGCGATCCCGTCATAGGCAAGCCCCGCGACGGCGACCGGGGAAGAGCCATAGGCCGCCTGATAGCGCGACTGGAACTGCGCCTGCAGCCCCGGGTCCGGCATTGCGAACCAGCCACCCTGCACACCTGGCAGGGCAAGCGTTGCTGGCGGAATGTCCCAGCGGGTCAGGCCGATGAATTGCGTGCTGGACCGGTCGATGCCGTTGTCCACCAGCAACTGGCTCAGCAAAGGCAGTGCGCCGGCCGTATCCGCCGTCAGAAACAGCGCCGTGGCACCCGAAGACCGCGCGGTTCCCACGATCCCCGATGCGGCCTGAACAATGCCGTTCTGCGAGAATTCGTAGGAGGTGACCCCGACGACCGACCCACCGGCAGCCGAGACGCCCCGTTCGATGGCAGTCTTGCCGACCTCGCCCGCCACGTTGCGGTCGTACACGATCAGGACCCTCGACTTGCCGTTCCTGACCGCATAGCTGGCCAGCCGGCGTGCCGTGTTGTCGAAGGTCTGGCCGAGGACGAACACGTTGCCACCCGCAATCGCGGCGTTGTTGGAAAACGCCAGCACACTGACGCCAGAATTTGCCACGGCGACGCCCGCGGCATTCGCCTCTTCGGAATAGAACGGCCCGAGGATCACCTGCGCACCTTCGTCCACCGCCTGCTTAGCCAAGGATGTGGCCTGCGCCGGGCTGCCGCCAGTCTTGTAGACCTTCAGGTTGATCTTCACCCCGGACAGGTCCGCGATCGCCAGCCGGGCGGCGTTCTCCAGGCTCTGGCCGAAAAGTTCATCCTGCGCCTGCCCGGATCCCGAAGGGACCAGAAGCGCTACCTGGACCGTGCCGCCCGCACCGGTCGCCGGTCCGGTCGAGGGGCCGCCCGTCGGCACGCAAGCCGCCAGAACCGCCGTGCAGAGAACAAGGAAAGACCGACCCAGCGACTTGCGGGCCCGACGAATAACAGACAACATAAAGGTTCCTCACTCTGCGAAGGCACGCCGAACACGGGCCAAGGTAATCACGGTCCTAGACAGGCATGGGTCAAGGTAATTGGTTCGGGAAGGGAAGTAAACTTGTGAGGCAACCAGCAGCGCTCACCGAAATCGCCCATAAACCCGCCCTGCGCGCGATTCCGCCGGGGCTGCACCTGATCTCGACCCCGATCGGAGCGGCGCGAGACATCACGCTGCGGGCGCTGGACGTCCTGTCCGGGGCCGACGTGCTGGTGGCCGAGGACACGCGCACCCTGCGGCACCTGATGGAGATTCACGGGGTGCCGCTGGGGACTCGCCCGGTGATCGCCTATCATGACCACAGCGGCGAAGGCACGATTGCGCGCCTTCTGGCCCTGATCGGCGAAGGCAAGAGCGTGGCCTACGCGTCCGAGGCCGGTACGCCACTGATCTCGGACCCTGGGTTCGAATTGGCCCGGGCGGTTGCAGCCGCCGATCTGCCGATGACGGCAGCACCCGGCCCCTGTGCCGTGATCTGCGCGCTGACGCTGTCGGGTCTGCCTTCGGACCGGTTCCTGTTCGCGGGCTTCCCCCCAGCTGCCCAGGGCGCCCGGCGGACATATCTGGCGGACTTCTCCGGTGTCCAGGCAACACTGATCTTCTATGAAAGCCCGAAGCGTCTTCGGTCTCTGCTGGCTGACATGGAGCTGACCCTTGGGGCCGGGCGGCAGGCAGCGATCTGTCGCGAGTTGACCAAGCGTTTCGAAGAGGTGTCTCGCGGGACGCTTGCGGACCTGTCTGCCGAATTTGCCGATCGCGAGGTGAAGGGCGAGATCGTCGTACTGGTGGACCGCGCCCCACAGCCCGAAGCCAGCGCCGCCAGCATCGAGACAGCCCTGACAGACGCCCTTGCCACGATGAGCGTTAAGGATGCTGCAACCTTTGTGTCGCAAACTCTGGGGGTATCGCGCAAGATCGTCTACCGGATCGCCCTTGATCTTGACCGGAAATGAACAGCGCCCCCGCCTTCAAGAGGATGCCATGCCCTTCGACTTCGTTTCCGATGCTGTCAGGCGCAACCGTTCGTCCCGCGGGTTGGCGAACTATCATGCCGGGCATGCTGCCGAAGCGTCGGTTGCCCGGGTCTACGAAGACAAGGGGATCGCGATCTGCGCCCGCAACTGGCGCGGCATCACCGGTGAAATTGATCTGATTGGACGTCAGGGCGACGAAGTGATCTTCGTCGAGGTCAAGCAAAGCCGGAGCCATGACATGGCGGCATCGCACCTGTCGAAGGCGCAGATTGGCCGGATATTCGCGACGGTGGACGAATTTCTGGCCGGGGAACCCAAGGGTTTCTTGACTGATGTTCGCATCGATCTGGCGCTGGTCGACGGGCAAGGCCGGATCGAAGTTCTGGAAAATGCCTTCGCTGGCTGAATTGCATCTTCCTCTGCCTTGGGTCATCACTCCTAGCGAACGTGCTGGAGAGAGACATGCCCCTCAAGGTAGCCCTGCAGATGGATCCGATCGGGTCTGTCAATATCAACGCCGATTCAACCTTTCGCATCGCGGTCGAGGCGCAAGAGCGCGGGCACTCCCTGTTTTTCTACACTCCTGACCGGCTGGCCTTTGTCGAGGGCCGGGTCATGGCCTGCGGTTGGCCGATCGAGCTGCGGCGCGAGGTCGGCAATCATGTCACTTACGGTGCCGAGATTGAGGTTGATCTGGGGGAATACGATGTCGTCTGGCTGCGGCAAGATCCTCCGTTCGATATGGGTTACATCACGACGACCCATCTGCTTGAGATGATTCATCCGCGGACGCTGGTGGTGAATGATCCCTTCTGGGTCAGGAACAGTCCTGAGAAGCTGCTTGTCCTGCGGTTTCCCTCTCTGACCCCACCCACCGCCATCGCACGCGACCTGGCCACGATCCGGGCTTTCAAGGCGCGGCATGGGGATATCATCCTGAAACCGCTTTACGGCAACGGCGGGGCCGGCGTATTCCGGCTGGATCCGAACGACCGCAACCTGTCGTCGCTGCATGAGCTTTTCATGGGGATCAACCGGGAACCACTGATCGTGCAGAAGTTCCTGCCCGACGTGTCGAAGGGCGACAAGCGGGTGATCCTTGTCGATGGCGAGGCGGTTGGGGCGATCAACCGGGTGCCCCAGGCCGGGGAGACGCGGTCGAACATGCATGCTGGCGGGCGACCGGAGAAGGTGGGGCTGACCGAGCGGGATCTGGAGATCTGCCGGACGATCGGGCCCGTCCTGAGGCAGAAGGGGCAGGTCTTCGTCGGTATCGACGTGATCGGCGATTGGCTGACGGAGATCAACGTGACGTCGCCCACCGGGATCCAGGAATTGGAGCGGTTCGACGGGACGAATGCCGCTGCGAAAATCTGGGACGTGATAGAGGCGAAGCGGGGCCTCTGACGGGTATCCTGGTCAGGGCATTCTTCGCATCCTTCGTGTTTCAATGGGTGCGTTGGCCGATAAGCAATTCGCAAGGCCTGCCGGCAGGCGGGTTGGGATGAACCCGAATCTAGAGACCGCCGATGGCTGAAGTCAGGCGGAAGCTGATCGCTTCGGCGATGTGGGGTTTTCGCACAGTCTTGCTGCCGTCCAGATCGGCAATGGTGCGGGCGACGCGCAGCACCCGGTGATAGCCGCGCGCCGAGAGGCCCATGCGTTCCGCCACGCGCGAGATCAGGGCCTTGCCGTCCGCATCGGGGGTGGCGAACTCTTCGAGCGTGCTGCCTTCGAGATCGGCGTTCACCCGCAGCTCGGGGTGTTGGCTGAAGCGCCCGGTCTGGATGTCGCGGGCGGTGGCGACGCGCTCGGCAATCGTTGCGGAGGCATCGCCGGAAGCGGGCAAGTCAAGGTCGGCGAAGGCGACGGGCGGCACTTCGACGCGCAGATCGAAGCGGTCCATGAGCGGGCCGGAGATCCGGCCAAGGTAATCCTCGCCGCAGATCGGCGCGCGGCCACAGGCGCGGGCCGGGTCGGAAAGGTAGCCGCATTTACACGGATTGGCGGCGGCGATCAGCAGGAACCGGCAGGGATAGCGGATATGGGCGTTGGCCCGGGCGACCATAACCGTGCCGGTCTCGATCGGTTGGCGCAGGGTGTCGAGCACAGTCCGGGGAAATTCGGGAAACTCGTCGAGAAACAGGACGCCGTTATGCGCCAGGCTGATTTCGCCGGGTTTCGCCCCGCGACCGCCACCGACGATGGCCGCCATCGAGGCGGTGTGGTGCGGTTCCCGGAACGGCCGGTCGCGCGAGATGCCGCCTTCCGTCAGCAACCCGGCCAAAGAGTGGATCATCGAGGTTTCCAGCGCCTCGGTCGCGGAAAGTGGCGGCAGGATTCCGGGCAGGCGCGCGGCCAGCATGGATTTTCCCGACCCCGGAGTGCCGACCATGAACAGATGGTGGCGACCGGCGGCGGCGATTTCCAGCGCCCGCTTGGCGCGCTCCTGACCCTTTACCTCGCGGAGGTCGCGGGGGTTGCGGGTTCGGATGACCTCGCCCGCTTCGGCTGGAGTCAGCGTTGCGCGACCGGTGTAATGGTGCAGCACTTCTTCCAGCGAGGCGGCGGCAAGGACCTGGGTTGCGCCGACCCAGGCCGCCTCAGCCCCGCAGGCCTTGGGGCAGAGTAGTGCACGGTCTTCGATGGCGGCGGCCATTGCGGCGGGCAACGCACCGGCGACGGCGATCAGGCGACCGTCAAGCGACAGTTCCCCCAGCGAGACGACGCCTTCGACATCTTCGCGCGGGATGATGTCCAGCGCAGCAAGCAGGGCGACGGCGATCGGCAGGTCGAAATGCGAGCCTTCCTTGGGCAGGTCGGCCGGCGAGAGGTTCACGGTGATCCGTTTTGCCGGAAGCGCGATCGACAGCGCCTGCAGGGCGGCGCGCACGCGTTCCTTAGCCTCGGACACCGCCTTGTCGGGCAGGCCGACCAGGTTGAAGGCCGGTGCGCCGGGGGAGAGGGCGCATTGCACTTCGACCAGGCGGGCTTCGACGCCTTCGAAGGCGACGGTGTAGGAACGGGCGGTCATGCGCGAAGGCCCGGCGGGGCAGATGGTTTCATGGCCGCATCGCTGGCCCGGCCGGCTTTCAGATTGAGCGCTTCGCGCGCGCCTTTTGTCTCGCCTCTGCGCGCGAAGGGCGCGCAACCGGCTTGGGCAGGGCCTTCTGGGCAGATATTCGGGAACAGGTAAAGGGAGGGGGAGCAAAGCCGCGACCGGGCTTTGCACCGGTCGCGCCGATGTCCAAGGTCTTTCGCAATGCGCATTCCGCCCGATCCCGTCTTCACATTGGTTAACGGGTAGGGCGAAATGGTTTACGAGTGGTAAAGGGCCATGAATTCCGGCCAGGCTTCGGGATCGGCGACGGTCTTGTCGCGGCAGAAGGCGCGGCAAAAGCCGAAACGGCGGCCATAGAGTTCAAGGACATGGGTGACGGGCTTGCCGGAGTAGGGGCAGGCCGTGTTTTCGGCTTCGGTGCCGTCCACGGCGCGGGCGGGCAGGCGGTTCGGGCCGGGCCAGTCGCGGCGGGGATAGTCGCGGCGATAGAATTCCTGATCGGCGCCGTCGATCATGCCCATCGCGCGCCAGCGGCGGAAAGACGGATGTGCGAGGTGGGCGTTGACGTAAAGCATCGCCTGCGGGTTGACCGGCAGGTTGTAGGTGCCGATGCGGCTGGCGACCGGAGCAAAGAAGGCATCGGCGGCAGAGTAGGCGCCACAAAGCCACGGAGTTTCCGATCCGGTGGTTTCGCGCGCCCAGGCCCAGAGGGTTTCAAGGCGCCTGAGATCGGACAGGACCGCTTCGGGCGGCTGGCAGTCCGTATAGCTGACGCGCAGGTTCATCGGGCAGTGGCTGCGCAGGGCGGTGAAGCCTGCGTGCATCTCGGCGGCGAGGACGCGGGCGGTGGCGCGGGCGTGGGGGTCGGAAGGCCAGAGTCCGGCGTCAGGGTGGCGGGTGGCCAGTTCCTCGGCGATGGCGATGGTTTCGGGGACGACCGAGCCGTCGGGAGTGCGCATGGTGGGGGCGGTTTTCGCCGGGAAGTAGTCTTTCAGCAGGTTTGGAAGCTCGTCGGTGTAAAGCCGGGCCGTGTGGCATTTCACCGGGATGCCGAAGGCGTCAAACAGAAACCAGCCGCGCAGGCTCCAGCTGGAATAGGCGCGGTCGCCGATCACAAGGTCATAGGTCATGGGGGTTGTCCTTTTCGCTGCCGGTATTTGAGCGAGTGGCATGGGCGAAGGGAAGCGATGAATTGTGACGGTTTCAATCACGGACAATGATTGATCGAAAGCGCCTGCCAGCGGCCCGCGTTGTGGACAAGGCAGGTCACGGAGAGCGGATCGATGGTCTGGGCCAGAACCTGAAAGGGTGTCTGGCCGGTGGCACGTGCGAGCTGGGTCAGGATAACGCCGAAATGCGCTACGATGATCAGGTCCTGGCCCGCATGGCGGGTGGCAAGCTGGTCAGTGGCGGCGCTGGCGCGGGCGGCGGCGTCGTTCCAGCTTTCGCCGCCGGGGGCGCGGTGCGGGCCCGGTTCCTCCCAGAACCGGCTCGAAAGGTCGGGGTCGGTGGCGGCGATGTCGGACCAGTGGCGACCATCCCAGTCGCCGAAATGAATCTCGCGCAGGTTGGGGTCGGGGGGCAGGCGGATGCGGCCGGAGGATAGGGCGTCGGCAGTGGCGGTGGCACGGATCAGGTCCGAGGAGGTCACGAGGGCATCCGGCGGCAGGTGGGCGTTCAAGCGGGCGAGGGCGGCGGTGTCGGACAGATCCGCCGGAACATCGCGCCAGCCGGTCATCGCGCGTTCATGCGTCGGGCCGTGGCGGACCCACCAGAACCGCGTCATGGCAGACCCGAAAGGCTGCCCTTGAGCGCAAGTGGCAGGCCCGCGATCACGGTGACGACCAGTGTCGCCTCGGCGGCGAGACGCTGGTTCAGGCGGCCCTGTTCGTCGCGAAACCGCCGGGCTAGCGCATTTTCGGGAACGATCCCCCAGCCGGTTTCGTTGGACACAACGACGACGGGTGCGGCGCAGGCGGCGAGGGCGGCGACAAGGCCTTCGGTTTCCTTCTGCAGGTCGTTGTCGGCAAGCAGGTGGTTGGTAAGCCAAAGCGTTGCGCAGTCGATCAGGACGACCTCGTCCGGGCGGGCGGAGGCGAGGGCAGCGGGCAGGTCAAGCGGGGCTTCGACGGTGGTCCAGTCGGCGCCGCGGTCGCGCTGATGTTCGGCGATGCGGGCCCGCATTTCATCGTCCCAGGCCTCGGCGGTGGCGATGTAGCGCCTTGGGCGGGCCGAAGCCGAAAGCAGCCGTTCGGCGAAGCGCGACTTGCCGGAACGGGCGCCCCCCACGACCAGTGTCAGGGGCGCAAGCGGGAAGGGCTGAAGTGATCCGGTCAAGCAGACGCTCCGTAGAAAGGGGAACAAAGGGCGGAACCGCCGCAGATAGCCGATCTGGAGGTCATCATGGCATTTGACGGACATACTGACCAGACGATGTCGCGCAAAGCGATGAAGGCGGAATTGCTGGACGCGGAAACCGAGTTGCGGCTGGCCTATGCCTGGCGCGACCAGCGCGACGAACAGGCGCTGCACCGATTGATCACCGCCTACATGCGCCTCGCGATCAGCATGGCATCGAAGTTCCGCCGCTATGGCGCGCCGATGAACGACCTGATCCAGGAAGCCAGCCTTGGACTGATGAAGGCCGCCGACAAGTTCGACCCCGACCGGGGCGTACGGTTTTCGACCTATGCTGTCTGGTGGATCAAGGCGTCGATTCAGGACTATGTGATGCGCAACTGGTCGATGGTGCGGACCGGATCGACCTCGAGCCAGAAGGCGCTGTTCTTCAACCTGCGCCGAGTGCAGACCAAGCTGGAGCGCGAGGCTTCCCAACACGGCGAGACACTGGATCAACACCAGCTGCGCCAGATGGTTGCGGCCGAGGTTGGCGTGCCCCTGCATGATGTCGAGATGATGGAGGGGCGGCTGTCCGGGTCGGACTATTCGCTGAACGCGACGCAATCGACCGACGAAGACGGACGTGAGTGGATCGACGCGCTGGAAGATGAGGGCGTGCAAGCCGCCGAGGCAGTCGAGGGCGCGCATGACACCACCCGGCTGCGCGACTGGCTGATCACTGCGCTTCAAGGGCTCAACGCGCGCGAGCGCTACATCGTGGCCGAACGCAAGCTGCGCGAAGAGGGTCGGACTCTGGAAAGCCTTGGCGAAGAACTGGGCCTGTCGAAGGAACGCGTGCGGCAGCTGGAGGCGGCAGCTTTCGCCAAGATGCGCCGAAGTCTGGAAGCGCAGTCGCGCGAAGTACGACATTTCCTCGTCTGACCCGACGGGAATCGGTCGCGAAACCTTGGCAGACCGATGCCGTTTCCAACGCAATGGCAGCCAGCCCCTGCAACGCGGTTGACGGAAGTGCATTGCCGGGCAAGCATGCAACACAGGTCGGCCTCTGCCGGGTGTCTTGATGACGCGAATTCTTGCACGCAGCCTTTCCCTTACACCTGACCACATCGCCCGCGTTCATCGGGCGGTGGAGGATGCCGGGCCGGCCAAGGGGGTCAGGCAGCAGACCGACGCAGACTATGCCGACTGGGTAAAGAAGGTCCTTGCCGACCAGCCCTTGCCCGGACAGCCGATCCGGCTTTTCGCCTATGGCTCGCTGATCTGGAAGCCTGAGTTGGAGCATCGTGCCGAACAGCCCGGCATCGCGCGCGGCTGGCATCGGTCCTTCTGCCTGCGGATGCGCCGCTTTCGCGGGACATTTGAACAGCCGGGCCTGATGATGGCGCTGGACCGTGGTGGCCAGTGCCGGGGCGTTCTTTACGAACTGGCGCCGGAAGACCCGGCGACGTTGCTGGACCGGCTGTTCCGGCGCGAGTTCACGGTGAAACCGATCAACAACCTCCCGCGTTGGCTGACGGTCGATACGGATGCGGGCCGGGTCACGGCGCTGGGCTTCGTGATGAACCGCGCTTCACCCTATTACGCCGGGCGCCTGGCTTTGACGGAGGTGGCACAGACCCTGGCACGGGCTTGCGGGCATTGGGGTTCGGGCGCGGAGTATGTGCTGAACACCGTTACCCAACTGGAGCGGCGCGGCATCCACGACAGCGGGCTATGGAAATTGCTGCGACTGCTGGCGGAGCAGATCGACCGGTTCCCCCGCCCCGCGCAAGATGTTTCATCGACCGTCGGGTGTTGAGTTTGGCGAGCCCGGACCCTACACCTTGTCCCTGACCTTGAACGGAGGGCCCGGGACCATGCTTGCGGGCAAGCGGATACTTCTGATCATCGGCGGCGGAATCGCGGCCTACAAGGCGTTGGAGCTGATCCGCCTGATCCAGAAGGCGGGGGCGTCGGTGGTGCCGGTGTTGACACGGGCGGGGGCGGAGTTTGTGACGCCTTTGTCGGTGGGGGCATTGGCGGGGGCGAAGGTCTATCAGGACCTCTTTGACCTGACGGACGAGGCCGAGATGGGGCATATCCAGCTGAGCCGCGCGGCGGACCTTGTGGTCGTGGCCCCGGCGACGGCGGACCTGCTGGCCAAGATGGCCGGAGGGCGGGCGGACGACCTTGCTTCGACCCTGCTTCTGGCGACGGACAAGCGGGTGCTGGTCGCGCCCGCGATGAATGTGCGGATGTGGGAACATGCGGCGACCCGGCGAAACCTTGCGGTTCTGCGCGGCGACGGGGTGCTGACGGTCGGCCCGGATGACGGCGAGATGGCTTGCGGCGAATATGGGCCGGGGCGGATGGCCGAACCCGCGGCGATTGTGGAAGCGATCAAAGCGGCGCTGGGCGGCGGGCCTTTGTCAGGGCGGCATGTCGTCGTGACCTCGGGTCCGACGCATGAGCCGGTTGATCCGGTGCGCTATATCGCCAACCGGTCCTCGGGCGCGCAGGGGACGGCGATTGCCGCAGCGCTGCGCGATCTTGGGGCAAGGGTAACATTTGTGACCGGGCCTGCTGTGGTTGCGCCCCCGGTCGGGGTGATGGTGGTGCGGGTCGAGACGGCGCGCGAGATGGCGGCTGCGGTCGAGGCGGCGCTACCGGCCGATGCGGCAGTCATGACGGCGGCGGTGGCGGATTGGCGGGTGGTCAATGCGTCGGCGCAGAAGATGAAGAAGGACGGGTCGGGCAAGGCTCCGGTATTGGAGTTTGCCGAGAACCCGGACATTCTGGCCTTGGTGGCAACGGGTTCGAGCCGGCCCCGTCTGGTGGTGGGCTTTGCAGCAGAGACGACGGATGTCGTCGCCCATGCCATGGCCAAGCGGGCGCGCAAGGGCTGCGACTGGATCGTGGCCAACGACGTGTCACCCGGCACGGGGATCATGGGCGGGACGGAGAATGAGGTGGTCCTGATCTCGGACGCCGGGGCCGAGGCCTGGCCCCGGATGGGCAAGGGCGAGGTCGCACGGCGGCTGGCTTTGAAGATCGCCGAGGCATTGGCTTGAGGCCAGCTGCGGAGCCTCCGGCGGGGATATTTGGGAACAGAAGATGGTGGATCGGATGGGTCCGGTTGTAAGCGTAGTGTGGGAAGATTGGGCGGATCGGTCCTTGCCATTGCCCGCATACCAGACGGCGGGGTCGGCGGGGGCGGATCTTTGCGCGAATTTCCCGGCAGAGGCGCGCGGGGCAGGTCTGACGCTGTTGCCGATGGGGCGGGCGATCTGTCCGACCGGGTTAAGGGTGGCTGTGCCCGAGGGGTTTGAGATGCAGGTGCGGCCCCGGTCGGGGCTTGCGTCGAAGCACGGGATCACGTTGCCGAACACTCCCGGTACGGTTGACAGCGATTACCGGGGCGCCTTGGGGGTATCGCTGATCAACCTTGGGCTGGAGCCCTATACGATCCGCCACGGCGACCGGGTGGCGCAGGTCGTTGTGGCCCCGGTCGTGCAGGCCGGGTTCTCGGCGGTCGAAACGCTGGATCAGACGGCGCGGGGGATGGGGGGCTTTGGGTCGACCGGGTTCGGGACGGACAGGTCTTGATCGGGCTGCTGGGCTTCGTCGGACTTTGGGTGTTGGGCCAGAGGCGGGGCTGGGGAGAGCGGTGGCTGATTGCGGCGGCGGGCTGGTGGGCGCTGTTGCTGGTCGCGCACCTGCCCATTCAGGTGAATAACCCGCTTGCGCGGGTGGTGGGAGGCGACTTCGGGGCCTGGCTGGTTTTCGGGATCTTGGCGGTGTTGGCGCTGGGCTATCGCGAGGGTTTGCGTGCGCTTCGGCACCGCAAGGCAGAGGATCCCTTGCCCGCGCCTGCGCCCGGCACATTCCGCGAGGCCGAACTGGAGCGCTATGCCCGGCATATTCTTCTGCGCGAGATCGGGGGGGCGGGGCAGAAGCGCCTTAAGGCGGCGAAAGTCCTTGTGGTGGGGGCCGGGGGCCTTGGCTCTCCGGCGCTTCTGTATCTGGCGGGCAGCGGGGTCGGGACCATCGGGGTGATCGATGCAGATGTGGTCGAAGGGTCGAACCTGCAGAGGCAGGTGATCCATACCGATCAGCGGGTCGGGATGCCGAAGGTATTCTCGGCCGAAGTGGCGATGCGGGCGTTGAACCCGTTTATCGTGGTCAGGCCGTATAACCGCAAGCTGACCGAGGCGAACGCGGGCGGGCTGGTGGCGGACTATGATCTGGTGCTGGACGGGACCGACGATTTCGACACCCGCTATCTGGTGAACCGGGCCTGTGTGGCCGCGGGTGTGCCCTTGATCTCGGGCGCGCTGACGCAGTGGGAGGGGCAGGTGAGCCTCTTCGATCCGGCGAAGGGTGGCCCGTGCTATGCCTGCGTCTTCCCAGTGAAACCCGCAGCAGACCTTGTGCCGAGTTGCGCCGAGGCGGGGGTTGCCGCGCCACTTCCGGGGGTGATCGGGTCGATCATGGCGATGGAGGCGGTCAAGCATCTGACCGGGGCCGGGGAAACCCTGTCGGGGCGGCTGATGATTCATGATGCGCTTTTTGCTGATGTCCGGGTTATCAAAGTTGCGCGGCGCACGGATTGCAAGGTCTGCGGGGGGACGCATCGCGCCCCTTGATGGCTGCTGGTCTGGCCCGATCTGGGCAAGGTCGCAGACGACCGACGCCATGCGGGCGAAGTTCATTTCTGGCCGGACGCAAAGGGGCGGCAGATGACGACTCCGGACGATATCCTCGAATTCTGGTTTCCCGACGGGCCTGATCCTGAGCCGCAGGCGCATCTTGACCATTGGGTCTGGCGCATGCGGGGCGGTGCCGGGCCCGCGGTGATGGCAAGGTACACCCCGCTGACTGAACAGGCCGTGCGGGGGGAGCTGGATCATTGGGCGGCGACGCCGTGCGGACGACTGGCGTTGATCATCGTGCTGGACCAGTTCCCGCGGTCGATCTGGGCAGACACGCCCGAAGCCTATGCCAGCGACCCCAAGGCACTGGCGCTTTGCCTGGAAGGGTTCGACAACGGGCATTTCGACAAACTGGAAAATGTCTGGTTCAAATCGATGTTCAAGCTGCCGCTGGAGCATTGCGAATGCGACGATCACCTTGCCAATCTGGACCGTGCCATAGCGGTGGCAGAGGCGGCGCAAAGGGCAGCACCTGAACGTCTGCGCAAGTTCTACGAGGTCGGGGTCGAGCAGCCGAAAAAGCACTGGGAAGTGATCGCAAGGTTTGGCCGGCACAGCCACCGCAACGCGGTTCTGGGGCGCCAGTCGACGCCCGAAGAAGCAGAGTACCTCTCGGCGGGGACGTTTCCTCATCAGACCGACCTGCGGACAATAGCCGCCAAGACCGAAGGGCAACAGGCTGCGGCAGCGGCCCGAAGCGCCGCGGGGTGGCAAACGCAAAGGCGGTCACCAATTTGCCGGGAGCTTTGCGCCATTGCTGCCGACGGCCCCGGGCAATTGGCGGCATGTCTTCGCATATGAGGGAGCTTTTCCGCGTTTCTTGCGTTTCTTCAGCATGACTGGCTGAAAAGATGGGGGGCAGATGTTCCCGAAACCTGCAAAGCCGATGATCCTTTTGGCCGCGCTGGCGGTGCGTGCGGCCGGTGCAGTCAGCGCGGTACCTTCGCCAATTCTGATCGGCCCCGAAACGATCGCGCCGAACATCGAGAACGACCCATCCGTGACCGAGACCGTCCAGCAACTGCGACGCGGCTTCTTGCATCGCGCCAAGGGAATGGCATAGTCGCAATCTGACCATCCATTCCGGGAGCGTGACCGATGAAGCTGACTGCTGCCGCCCTTTTGGGCCTTTCGCTGCTGACTGTGCCCACTTTCGCGCAGGACCTGCCCGATCTTGCTGGCCGCGAAGTGGTGATCGTGACCGAAAACGCCTATCCGCCGTTGCAGTTCCTTGACGCCTCGGGCGCCGCGGTGGGCTGGGAATATGATGCGCTGGCGGAAATCGCCAAGCGGCTGAACATCGTGGTGACCTACGAAAACATCAGCTGGGATGCGATGATCCCTGCGGTGTCGGAAGGCCAGTTCGACATGGGCATGACCGGGATCACGATCCGCGACGACCGGAAAGAGCAGGTCGATTTCTCCGACAGCTACATGACCAGCGAGATGGTCATGATGGTGCGCGGCGATGAAGAGCGGTTCACCGATGCGGCCAGCTTTGCCGCTGATGCCGAACTTCTGATGGCCGCGCAGCCTGGTACCACACCGTTCTATGTCGGCGTCTACGAGGTGCTGGACGGCAACGAAGCCAACCCGCGCATCAAGCTGTTCGAGACCTTCGGGGCCACGGTCGAGGCGCTGAAGGCGGGCGATGTCGATCTGGTCTTGACCGATGGCACGGCGGGTGCCGGCTATGTCGATGCCAGCGCCGGCGGTCTGAAGATCGTGGGCGACAAGCTGGGGACCGAGGATTTCGGTTTCATCTTCCCGAAAGGCTCTGACCTGGTGGAACCGATGAACGCGGCGATTGCGGCGATGCGAGCGGATGGCACGATCGAGGCGCTGAACAAGAAGTGGTTCCTTGACTACAAGCTTGGCGGCTGAGGCCCACTGGCCCGGGCCTGACCGCCCGGGCCTATCCCCATGACTCCCTCCTCGCAGCCTGACCGCGACTTTCCCTGGTGGCTGGTGATCGTGACGATCGCCGGCCTTTGGCTGTTCTATGAGGTCTGGGCAAGTGCGGTCTATTCAGCGGCCCTTGCGACGCTGGCGAAAGGTATCTGGATCACGGTTCTGGTGACGCTGGTGGCCTATGCCGGGGCGTGCCTTATCGGGCTTGGCCTTGCTTTGGCGGGGCTGTCGCGCGTTGTGGTCCTGCGGCAGGCGGCGCGGCTTTACATCGAGGTGATGCGGGGCGTGCCGATCATCGTGCTGCTGCTTTATGTGGCTTTCGTGCTTGCGCCGGGGCTGGTAGCGGCGTGGAACTGGCTGGCGATCCCCCTGGGGGCGGACGAGCTGCGGGGGCGGGATTTCCCCTTGTTGTGGCGCGCGGTGATTGCGCTGATGCTGGCCTATTCGGCCTTCCTCGCCGAGATTTTCCGTGCGGGACTGCAGGCGGTCGAGACAGGCCAGATCGAGGCGGCGAAAGCGCTTGGCCTGAACGGCTGGCAGCGGTTCCGTCACATCGTCTTTCCGCAAGCCTTCCGCATGGTACTGCCGCCGCTTGGCAACGACTTTGTGGCGATGGTGAAGGATTCGTCTTTGGTCTCCGTGCTGGGGGTGACGGACATCACGCAGCTGGCCAAGGTGACGGCGGCTGGCAATTTCCGCTATTTCGAGACCTACAACGTGGCCGCGCTGCTCTATCTGACGATGACGATCGGGCTCAGTCTGGTTCTCAGGCGGCTGGAGGCAGGGTTGCGCGGGCGGGACGGGCAGTAGGGACAGGGAGCGGCATGCGCCGCAAACCTTCTGGCGCGCCAACCGGCTTTGGTTGATGGGGCATTCCGCCCCCGGAAATCCTGAGAGAATTTGCGAAAAGAGCAAGGGGGGAAGGGTGGACCTTGGGGTCCGGGGGCCCTAGGTTTTGCGGCAAAGGAGATCCGCGATGAATGTTCTGCTTCAGCCTTGGGAGACGCCTTTCGGCCTTCCGCCCTTCGCCTTGCTCCGCGATGAAGATTTTGCTCCGGCCTTTGACGAGGCACTGGCGCGGGCGCGGGCCAATATCGCGGCGATTGCCGAGGGGCCGGGGAACGGCTTTGCCGAGGTGATCGAGGCACTGGAACTGGCCGAGGGCGACCTCGACCGGGTGTCGGGGGTGTTTTACAACCTTGCCGGTGCAGATTCGACAGAGGCGCGCGAGGCGTTGATGCGCGATCTTGCACCGAAGATGAGCGCGTTTTCGTCCGAGATCACCAACAACAAGGCGTTGTGGGCGAAGGTCGAGGCCTTGTGGAACGGGCGCGAGGGATTGGGACTGACGCCCGAGCAGATGCGGGTGCTGGAACTCTACCGGCAGATGTTCGTGCGGTCCGGTGCGGCGCTGGAAGGGGCGGCGGCAGAGCGGCTGACGGCGGTGAAGTCGCGGCTGGCGGTCCTGGGGACGGCGTTTTCGCAGAACCTTCTGGCAGATGAGCGGGCCTGGTTCATGGAGTTGTCCGAGGCCGATCTGGGTGCCTTGCCAGGGTTCGTGCAGGACGCGGCGCGGGCGGCGGGGGCGGAGCGGGGCCTTGGCGCAGTTGTGACGCTGAACCGATCGCTGATCGTGCCGTTCCTGCAGTTTTCGCCGAACCGGGCGCTTCGGGAGCGGGCCTATGAGGCCTGGGTGGCGCGCGGGGCGAACGGGGGCGAGACGGACAACCGCGGGGTGGCCGCAGAGATCCTTGCCTTGCGGGCAGAGCGGGCGGGTTTGTTGGGCTACGCAGATTTCGCTGCCTTCAAGCTGGAACCGGAGATGGCAAAGACGCCAGGCGCGGTGCGCGATCTGCTGATGCGGGTCTGGGAGCCGGCCAAGGCGAAGGCGCTGGACGATGCAGCCGTGCTGGAGGCGATGCTGGTGGCAGAGGGGTTGCCAGCGCCCCTGGAAGCCTGGGACTGGCGGTACTACAGCGAGAAACGGCGCAAGGCCGAGCATGATCTGGATGAGGCGGCGTTGAAGCCGTACCTCGGGTTGGAGGCGATGCTGGGGGCGCAGTTCGACTGTGCGAACCGACTCTTCGGTCTGGAGTTCCGCGAGATCGACGGGCCGTTCTATCACCCTGATGTGCGAGGGTGGGAGGTGACGCGTAAGGGTGCCCATGTGGCGGTATTCCTTGGCGATTACTTCGCGCGGGGGTCAAAGCGGTCCGGAGCCTGGTGTTCGGCGATGCGGTCGCAGCGCAAGCTTGGCGGCGAGCAGCGGCCTGTGGTGGTGAATGTGTGCAACTTCGCCAAGGGGTCGCCAACGCTTTTGTCCTATGACGATGCGCGGACCCTGTTTCACGAATTCGGGCATGCGCTGCATCAGATGCTGTCGGACGTGACCTACGGGTTCATTTCCGGGACATCCGTGGCGCGGGATTTCGTGGAACTGCCGAGCCAGCTTTATGAACACTGGCTGGAGGTTCCGGCGGTGCTGGAAGAACACGCGCGGCATCATGAAACGGGGGAGCCAATGCCTGCCGGCATGCTGGAGCGGCTGCTGGCGGCGGGAACCTATGACCAGGGGTTTGCGACGGTGGAATTCGTCAGCTCGGCTCTGGTCGATCTGGAGTTTCACAGCGGCGCGGCCCCTGCCGACCCCATGCAGAAACAGGCAGAAGCGCTGGAAGGACTGGGGATGCCACGGGCGATCCGGATGCGCCACGCGACGCCGCATTTCGCGCATGTATTTTCCGGCGACGGTTATTCGGCAGGCTACTATTCCTACATGTGGTCGGAAGTGATGGACGCGGATGCCTTCGCTGCCTTTGAGGAAGCGGGCGATCCGTTTGATCCGGAGACGGCGGCGCGGCTGGAGCGGTTCATCCTGTCGGCAGGCGGCTCTGAAGATGCCGAGGCGCTTTATCTCCAGTTCCGGGGCCGGATGCCGGGCGTGGAGGCCTTGCTGAAAGGCCGCGGCCTGCTGGACGCGGCGTAAGCGGGGGTTTCACACCCCCGCACCCCCGTGGGATATTTTCGCAGAGAGGAAGCCTGCGGTTCGAAGTGATCCGGGGGGCTGGCCGAACCTGGCTCTGAAGGCGCGGGACAGGGTAGCAGGGCTGGAAAAGCCGGTGCGGAGCGCGATCTCTGACAGCGGGTGCGCGGTGTCGGTCAACAGGCGGCGGACGGCGGCAAGGCGGAGGCCGAGGGCGTAGGCTCCGGGGGTGAGGCCGAGGTCTTGCCGGAACAGGGTTTCAAGGCGGCGGGGCGAGATGCCGACCGTTGCCGCGATGGCTGCGACCGGTTCGGGGACGTCGAGTGCCGCCTCCATCAAGGCCACGGCACGGGCGACGCGGGGGTCGAGGGCGGGGTCTTGCGCCAAGGGGGCTATCTGCGGTTCCGAGCCTTTGCGGACGGTTGCAAGGAAACTGGCGGCGACCTGGCGTGCCTGCGCTGCACCATGGCGGGCGCGGATCAGGTGCAGCATGAAATCGGTTGCGGCTGCGGCTCCGCCGATGGTGGCACGGTTGCGGTCGATGACGTAGCGGTCGGGAACCACGTCGATGTCCGGGTGCATGGCGGCCATATCCTCAAGGTCTTCCCAATGCACGGTGGCGCGGTATCCATTCAGAAGATCCGCGCGGGCCATGACCCAGGGGGCGGCATCGATTCCACCGACCAAGGCGAAGCGGGGAGCGATGCGGCGCAGGTCGCGGATCAGCGGGCGGGTGGCGACTTCGGCCAGGCGGTAGCCCGCGATGACGATGAGCGCGTCGGCGCCGATGGCGTGAGACAGGTTTCCGGAGGACGGCAGTTCGATGCCGCAGGTCAGGGGCACGGGCAGGCCGTCCGGGGTGACCACGCGCCAGCGGAAGGCCTCCTGTCCCAGCTGGCGGTTGGCGTTACGCAGGGGGTCGAGGGCGGAGGCGACCTCGAGAATGGACGCCTGCGGCAGCACGAAGAGGGCGATCGTCAAGGGGCCCATGGCCGGCGTGAAGAGTGCGTTTTCCGTCATGCAGATTTCGTAAAGTGCAATGCGCTGGTTGACAAGCGGGGTATGGTGGCGGGTGAAGAGGAGATGCCCCATGCCGCTGACCATGAACCGCGAAGTCTTCATCACCTGTGCCGTGACCGGATCGGGCGGCACGCAGGACCGCTCGCCCCACGTGCCCCGGTCGCCGAAGCAGATCGCCGACAGCGCAATTGCGGCGGCCAAGGCGGGGGCGGCGGTGGTCCATTGCCATGTGCGTGACCCGGAGACGGGGAAGCCCAGTCGCAAGCTGGAGTATTACCGCGAGGTGACGGAACGCATTCGCGACAGCGGCACGGATGTGGTGCTGAACCTGACCGCCGGAATGGGCGGCGACATCTATTTCGAGGGGACCGAGGATATGGGCCGGATCGGCCCGCGCAGTGACATGGCAGGGGCCGAGGAGCGGGTGGCCCATATCGTCGAATGCCGGCCCGAGATATGTACGCTCGACTGCGGCACGATGAACTTCAACGAGGCCGATTATGTGATGGTCAACACGCCCGGCATGCTGCGCGACATGGCGCGGCGGATGACGGCGGCGGGCGCTCGGATCGAGATCGAGGCGTTTGACACCGGCCACCTGTGGCTTGCCAAGGAACTGGTGAATGAAGGCGTGATCCCCGAGCCGGTGCTGGTGCAACTGTGCATGGGCGTGCCGTGGGGCGCGCCGGATGACCTTAACACCTTCATGGCGATGGTGAACAATGTGCCCACCAGCTGGCACTATTCCGCCTTTGCCCTGGGGCGCAACCAGATGGCCTATGTTGCGGCCGCAACGATTGCCGGGGGCAATGTGCGGGTCGGGCTGGAGGACAACCTCTGGCTGGAGAAGGGGGTGCTGGCGACGAATGCGCAGCTGGTGGAGCGGGCAGCGACCATCGTGGAAAACCTTGGGGCGCGGGTGATCACCCCGGCCGAGGTCCGGGCGCGACTGAAGCTGGAAAAGCGTGCGCCGGTGGCGAAGTGACGATCCTGGGGTTCTGGACTTTCCTTGTCGCGGCGCCCTTCGGCATGGCGGCATATCAGCAGGCGGCTGAACCGGGGTGGATGTTTCCGCTCGCTGCTTTGGCAATTGCGGCACTTGGATTGGGATACATCGTTTTCGGCCTTCCAGCGGAGATGTTCGCATCGCAGGCGCAGCTTGACCGGCATCCAGATCAACTCAAGTTCCGCGCGGTCGTCTGGGTGGTCAATGCGGGGGCTCTGAGCCTTTTGGGCACGTCGGTCGGACGCATGTTCCGCGGTCGGATTACTCCGGCGCGAATTGGCGTCCGGTCTTTTCTTGTGGCGTTCATCGGCATGAACGCGATTGTCCTTCGTGGAGCATTCTCATGACCAGAAAAGCAGCAATCATTGGCGGCGGGGTTATCGGCGGCGGCTGGACGGCCCGGTTCGTCCTGAACGGTTGGGATGTCAATGTGTTCGACCCCGCACCGGGGGCGGAGCGCAACGTGGAGATCATGCTGGCCAACGCCCGGCTTGCCGTCCCTTCATTGTCGGATGGTCCGATGCCGCCCGAGGGCCGCGTGTGTTTTTCCGCGACCATGGCCGAGGCGCTGGAAGGGGCGGAATATGTGCAGGAAAGCGTGTCGGAACGTCTGGAGTTGAAACATGCAGTCTATGCCCAGATGCAGCAGGCCAGCCCGGACATCCTGATCGGGTCATCTACCAGCGGCTTCAAGGCCGTCGATCTGCAAAAGGGCGCGGTGGCGCCTGCCAACATCATCGTGGCCCACCCGTTCACCCCTGTCTACCTGCTGCCGCTTTGCGAGATTTCGGCCTCGGCGGCCAACCCGCCCGAGATCATTGAGCGGACGAAGAAGATCGTCACCGAGATCGGTATGTTCCCTCTGGTCATGCGCAAGGAGATCGACGCCTTTATCGGCAGCCGGTTCCTGGAGGCAGTCTGGCGCGAGGCGTTGTGGATGCTGAAGGACGGCGTCGCCACCACCGAAGAGATCGACGATGCCATCCGCATGAGCTTCGGTCTGCGTTGGGCGCAGATGGGCCTGTTCGAGAATTACCGCATCGCGGGCGGCGAGGCGGGGATGCGCCATTTCATGGCCCAGTTCGGCCCGGCACTGAAGTGGCCATGGACCAAGCTTACCGACGTGCCCGAGTTCAACGACGAACTGGTCGATCTGGTGGCCGGCCAGTCCGACGCACAGTCCGGGCATATGCATATCCGAAATCTGGAACGGCTGCGCGACCAGAACCTGGTCGGCATCCTGCGCGCGCTGAAGGACCGCAACGTCGGCGCGGGCCGCGTCCTGAACGAACATGACGCGCGGCGCAGGTTGGCGCTGCCCGATCCGGTGCCCGACACGGCCAAGCCACTGGAAATGGCCCGGATGCAGGTGCTGCCGGGCTGGATCGACTACAACGGCCACATGACCGAAAGCCGCTATTACTTTGCCAATTCGGAAACCGTTGACGCGTTCCTGCGGCTGATCGGGGCGGGGATGGACTACGTGGCGGCGGGGCACAGCTATTACTCGGCCGAGACGCATATTCGGCATCTGGGCGAAGCGAAGCTGGGCGACCGGCTGACCGGAACGCTGCAGATCATCAGCGCGGATCAAAAGCGGTTCCGGTCCTTCGTGCGGATCATGAAGGGCGATGTGTGCGTGGCGACGGTGGAGCAGCTGTGCCTCCACGTCGACATCGGCACGGGCAAGCCGGTCGCGGCGGCGCCCGAGGTCTGGGGCAAGCTGCAGGCGATTGCAAAGGCGCATGCCGGGTTGCCAATGCCTGAGGGCGCGGGCCGGGCGGTTGGACAAGCGAGGGCGTAATGGATTTCGGACTTTCCGAAGAACAGGCGATGATCGTCGAGACGACGCGCGCCTTTGTCGAAACCGAGCTTTACCCGCATGAAGCGGCGGTGGAGCGGACAGGTGTGCTGCCGCTGGAGCTGATCCGCGAAGTGCAGCAGAAGGCCATCGCTGCGGGGCTTTATGCCGCCAACATGCCGGTGGAGGTGGGGGGTGCGGGGCTCGATACCCTCTCCTGGCTCCTCTATGAAAAAGAGCTGGGCCGGGCGAACTATGCGCTGCATTGGACCTGCGTGGCGCGGCCGTCGAACATTCTGCTCGCGGGGAATGCCGAGCAGCGCGAGCGGTACCTGATGCCCTGCATCCGGGGCGAGACCTGGGATTGTCTGGCAATGACCGAACCCGGCGCGGGGTCGGACCTGCGCGGGATGAAGGCCAGCGCGCGGCGGGACGGCGACGACTGGGTGCTGAACGGGACGAAGCATTTCATTTCGCACGCCGACCTTGCCGGATTTGCCATCGTTTTCATGGCGACAGGCGAGGAAGGAACTCCGCGCGGACCGAAAAAGCTGATCACGGCCTTCTTCGTGGACAAGGGCACGCCGGGTTTCACGGTGCGGGATGGCTACCGGAATGTCTCGCATCGCGGCTACACCAACTCCGTCCTGGAATTCGACGACTGCCGTGTGCCAGCGGCCAATGTGCTGGGCGAAGTCCACAAGGGCTTTGAGGTGGCGAATTCCTGGCTGGGGGCGACCCGGTTGCAGGTGGCCTCGACTTGTCTTGGCCGGGCCGAGCGGGCCTTGAGGCATGCGGTGTCTTATGCTGCGGAGCGCAAGCAGTTCGGACAGGCCATCGGCAAGTTCCAGGGGGTCAGCTTCAAGCTGGCCGACATGGCGATGGAGCTGAAGGCGGCGGAACTGCTGACGCGGGAAGCCGCGTGGAAATACGATCAGGGTTCGGTGACGGAAGCCGACATGGCGATGGCCAAGCTGAAGGCGACCGAGGTGCTGGCGATGGTCGCCGATGAGGCGATCCAGATCCACGGCGGCATGGGGCTGATGGACGAGTTGCCGCTGGAGCGCATCTGGCGCGACGCGCGGGTGGAGCGGATCTGGGAGGGCACCTCCGAGATTCAGCGGCATATCATCAGCCGCGAATTGCTGCGGGCGGTCGGGGGCTAAGGTGTCGGAAGCGGGGGTTTCACACCCCCTGGTCCATCTGTTTCTCGGACCAACGGCGAAACCAATGGCCTACCCCCGCGGGATACTTGGAAACAGAAGAAGCAACCAAATGTTAACTTCGACTCGTCAGTCTGGTCACACGGTACAGGCGGGGACGCCGATGACCGTAACGGGAGAAGGCGCCTCGTCCGGCGGGTCCGGGCGGGGCGTTACGGTTCTTCCGCTTTTCACTTTCTTCTGTTCCGAAATATCCTCTGGGGGTCCGGGGGGCGAAGCGCCCCCGGCGGCCCGTGCAGCAAGCGGAGGCCAGGCATGAGCCGCCTCGACCGCCTTCTCCGCCCGCGCCACATCGCCGTCCTCGGGGCTGGCTGGGCACTGAATGTCATCGAGCAGTGCCAGAAGATGGGGTTTCAGGGCCCGGTCTGGCCGGTGCATCCGACCAAGGCTGAGATTGGCGGGCAGAAGGCTTATGCTTCACTTGCCGATCTGCCAGTGCCGCCGGACGCGACCTTCATCGGGGTGAACAGGTTTGCGACGCTGGAGGTGGTGGCCGAGTTGGCCGCGATGGGTGCGGGGGGGGGCGATCTCATTTGCCTCTGGCTGGGAAGAGGCAGGCGAGGTGGGTCTGCAAGACCGCCTGGCCGCGGCGGCCGGCGGGATGCCGATCCTTGGGCCGAACTGCTATGGCGTGATCAACTATCTGGACGGTGCGCTTCTCTGGCCCGACCAGCACGGGGGCATCAGGGTCGACAAGGGCGTGGCGCTGGTCAGCCAGTCGTCGAACATCGTCATCAACCTTGGCATGCAGCAGCGAGGCCTGCCGGTGGCCTATGTTGCCTGTCTGGGCAATGCCGCCGTGGTTGGTTTGGCGGAACTGACCGGGGCACTGCTGGACGATCGGCGCGTCACCGCGGTGGGGCTTTACATCGAGGGGATTGACGATGCCCCAGCCTTTGCCGCCCTTGCCGAGAAGGCGCGAGAACTGGGAAAGGGAGTTGTGGCGATCAAGTCGGGGAAGACGGAACTTTCCCGGACGGCGGCGGCCTCGCATACCGCTTCTCTTGCAGGCGGTGGCGCGGCGTCCAGTGCCTACTTGCGGCAGATCGGGGTTGCCGAGGTCAATACGCCCAGTGAACTGGTCGAGACGCTGAAAATCTTCCACGTCCATGGCCCGCAGATCGGGACGCGGATCTGTTCGCTGTCCTGCTCGGGTGGCGAGGCAGGGCTGGTGGCCGATCTGGCCGCGCCGCACGGGATCGATTTTCCACCAGTGCCCCAGGCCACGCACGACCGGCTGTTCGCGGTGCTGGGCGAGATCCCGACGATTTCCAACCCCCTAGATTACCACACCTTCATCTGGGGCGATGGTCCGAAGACGACCGAGGTATTCTCGGCCATGCTGGAGGCCTATGACGCGGGGCTTTATGTCATCGACAGCCCCCGGGCCGACCGCTGCGATCCGTCCGGTTACGACCCGGCCTTTGCGGCGATTGTGGCGGCGCAAAAGGCGACGGGGAAGCCCGCCCTTCCGGTCGCGTCCATGGCTGAGAACTTTGGCGAGGGACGGGTGCAGGCGATGATGCAGGAAGGCGTCTGTGCGCTTTTGGGGCTGGAGACGGCATTGGCGGCGGTGAAGGCCGCGCAGACGCCACCAGGCGTGCCGGGGTGGCGTCCCGCTGCCGCCTTGCCAAAGCGAGACAACCGGCTGCTGTCGGAGGCCGAGGGGAAGGCGCTGCTGGCGGGGGCCGGGGTTCCGGTGCCTAAGGCTACAACGGCAAGGACCTTGGAGGCGCTTGACTTGGCGGGGTTAAGCCCGCCCTACGCGATCAAGGGTCTTGGCTTTGCCCACAAGACCGAGGCCGGGGCGGTGCGGCTTGGGTTGACCTCATTGGAAGGGCAAGCAGAGATGCCGGGAGCGACTGGGTATCTTGTCGAGGAGATGGTGACGGGGGCGGTGGCCGAAGTACTTGTCGGCCTCCGCCGCGACCCGGTCTATGGGGCAACGCTGACGCTGGGCTTGGGCGGAGTCACGGCGGAGCTCTTGGCTGATACCGTGACACTGGTGCTGCCGGTGACTGAGGCTGAGGTGCTGAAAGCCGCGAAGGGCCTGCGTCTTTGGCCGCTTCTGGATGGCTACCGCGGGCGGACCAGGGCTGATATGGGCGCCGTCGCAGAGATTGCTGTCAGGCTGGCCAAGTTGATGCTGGACGACGAAAGCCTTGAGGAAATCGAGATCAATCCGACCATGGTGCGCGAAATCGGCGCCGTGGCGGTGGATGCTCTGATCAGGAGAGTATGAGATGCCGGAGATGCAGATGCGGACCGAGGGGCCAATCAAAACCCGGCGGGAAGGCGCCGTTCTGGAGGTCACTCTGGATGCGCCCAAGGCCAATGCGATCAGTCTGAAGACCAGCCGGATCATGGGGCTGACGTTCCGCGAATTCCGCGACGACGACACGTTAAGGGTCTGCATCATCCGCGCGGCGGGCGAGAAGTTCTTCTGCCCCGGCTGGGACCTGAAGGCTGCCGCCGAGGGCGACGCGGTCGACGGCGACTATGGTGTGGGCGGTTTTGGCGGGTTGCAGGAACTGCCGAACCTCAACAAGCCGGTGATCGCCGCCGTACAGGGCATCTGCTGCGGTGGAGGGCTTGAGCTGGCGCTGTCGGCGGACCTGATCCTGTGTTCCACCAACGCGACCTTTGCCCTGCCGGAAATCCGGTCGGGCACGGTGGCGGACGCCGCCAGCATCAAGCTTCCGAAACGCATCCCCTATCATGTGGCGATGGACCTTCTGCTGACCGGCCGCTGGTTCGACGCCGGGGAGGCGCAACGCTGGGGGCTGATCAAGGAAGTCTGCGCGCCGGAGGAGTTGCTGCCCAAGGCCTGGGAACTGGCGCGTTTGCTGGAAAGCGGCCCGCCGCTGGTCTATGCCGCGATCAAGGAAGTGGTGCGCGAGGCCGAGAACATGCGTTTTCAGGACGCGCTGAACCGCGTCACCAAGCGGCAGTTGCCGACGGTGGACCGGCTCTACTCCAGCGAGGATCAACTGGAGGGGGCGCGGGCCTTTGCCGAGAAACGCGATCCGGTGTGGAAGGGGCGATGAGGCCTTGATCGGCCGCCAGGTACGCCGAGTTGACATGCGAACTGGTTTTCGTAAGATCAGGCATGGCAAAGTATGTTCTCTGCGTAAACAGCCATTCCACTGCAATTCGGTCGACTAATCTTGAGCGGTCACCCTGCGCCAAGGCCTGGCGGTGTCACGTTAGCGAGGGCGCTTCCTCTGCAAGTCTGGGTTACCGGCAGGCCATTGACGCAACAGATGAGCCAATTCTCGTATTCGTGCATCACGATGTCTTCTTGCCGGCGGGCTGGGACACCCTGCTGGAGGCCAGAATTGCGCAAATCGAAGCTACTGATCCGAACTGGGCCTTGCTTGGCGCCTTTGGCATCGGACCCGGCAGAGCCGGTTGGGGGCCAGTATGGTCATCGTCCCTCGGCGGGATTGTCGGACGTGTACCGCAGATGCCGATGCCGTGCGCCTCGCTGGACGAATTGCTGATCGTGCTGCGGCGGGCTTCCGGGATCAGGTTCGACGATGCGATGCCAGGGTGGCACCTGTACGGAACAGATATTGCGCAAACCGCGATCAGCCAGGGCAAAGGTGTCTATGGCGGAGGTTTGCCCTGTATCCACAATGACGCATATCATGATGAACTCGGTGAGGATTTCGACCTTTGCTATCGATATGTGCAAAGGAAATGGCGGGCGGCACTGCCGATCGCAACGCCAGTGACGACCGTCACCAGATCATGGCTGCGGCGCTTCAAGGAGCGTCGCCAGATGCGGAATTCCACCTCGTTCCGAAAGAGCCTTGCCGTGGGCACCGACCATGATGTCGAACTGCTCGCCGCAACCTGCGGATGGTCCGATCTGAACGCTTCGGGGCAGCGTCTCGCAAGGCGGACCGCAGTGCCTGATCCCTTTCACGCCTGATTACCTTGATCCCTCATGACCCCGCGCACCCACGACTACACCACCCGCATTCTCTGGACCGGCAACCGGGGCGAGGGGACGGCGCATTACAAGGCCTATGACCGGACATGGGATATCGCGGTACCGGGGAGGGACCCCGTGCATTGCTCGAACGATCCGCTTCTGGGGGGTGATCCCGCGAAGATGAACCCGGAGGACTTGCTCCTGAGCGCGCTCTCCGCATGCCACATGTTGTGGTATCTGCATTACGCGAGCGACGCGGGGATCGTGGTGACCTCCTATTCCGACAGCCCGCTCGGAGTGGGCGAGGTCGGGCGCGGCGGGGCCGGGCGATTTGTCAAGGTGACCTTACGGCCGCATGTCGTGGTCCGCCCGGGGGCGGACATGGCCGAGGCCGAGGCGATCCACCACCGCATCCACGAGGTCTGCTTCATTGCGCGATCGGTGAACTTCCCGGTCGACTACGCCCCGACCTTTGCGGTGGCAGTGGGCTAGCCCTGCCTCTGGGCGACATCTGCTGTCGCAAAGTGGACGGTTTCGGTGGGGGCCTCCGTCTAACCTGCCGAGAGTGCCGGGGGGCGATATGGACGAGACGGATTATATCATCGTGGGTGCGGGAAGCGCGGGGTCGGTGCTGGCAGACCGCCTGTCCGCCAACGGTCGTTACAAGGTCACGGTGCTGGAGGCGGGTGGCAGCGACCGGCGCTTCTACATCCAGTTGCCGCTTGGCTATGGCAAACTGTTCTACGACCCGACGGTGAACTGGCTTTACAAGTCCGAACCCGACCCCGGGCTGGCGGGCGCCCGCGACCACTGGCCCCGGGGAAAGGTGCTGGGCGGATCGTCCTCGATCAATGCGATGGTTTATATCCGCGGCCACCGGGCCGATTACGACGACTGGGGCCGAAACAACCCCGGCTGGGGCTGGGACGACTGCCTGTCCGCCTACAAGGCGATGGAGGATAATGAGGCCGGGGCCGATGACTGGCGCGGTCAGGGCGGGCCGCTGTTCGTGTCGGCCAACACCAGCGGGTTGCATCCTTTGGTGCAGGATTTCGTGGCGGCCTGCGCTCAGGGCGGGCTGCCCGCCACTCCGGATTTCAACGGCGCCAGTCAGGAAGGCGCGGGCGTCTACCAGATGACGATCAAGGGCGGGCGGCGGAACTCGGCCGCGCGGGCGTTCCTGCGGCCGGCGATGAAGCGGCCGAATCTGCGGGTGATCACCGGGGCGATGGTGACGCGTGTGGTGATCGAGAATGGCCGCGCGGTGGGCGTGGAGTACCGGCAGTGCGGCGTTGAGCGAACCCTGCGCGCGCGGGGTGAGGTCATCCTGTCCGGCGGCGCGATCAACTCGCCGCAGCTTTTGCAGCTGTCGGGGATAGGACCCGGGGGGTTGCTGCAATCGCTTGGGCTGCCGGTGCTGAGGGACAATGCAAACGTCGGCGATCACCTCAGCGACCATCAGGGGATCAACTATACCTGGTCGATGACGGTGCCGACCTACAACGACGAGCTGCGCCCGTGGTGGGGCAAACTGCGGGCGGGGATGCAGTATCTGCTGCTGCGGGGCGGGCCGCTGGCGAAAAGCATCAACCACGCTGGCGGGTTCTTTCGCACCTCGCCCGATTTGGATCGGCCAAACATGCAGCTTTACATGCAGGCCTTCTCGACCCTGATCCCAAGGGAAGGTGAACGTCCGGTCCTGACTCCGGACCCCTGGTCGGGGATGAGCATCGGCTTGTCGAACTGCCGCCCGACCAGCCGGGGGCATATCCGCCTGCGGTCAGCCGATCCGCTGCAGCATCCGGTGATCACGGCGAATGCGTTTTCGACCGACCACGACGTCGAGGAGATGCTGGCTGCGGTGAAATACTTGCGGCATCTCGCGGCGCAACCGGCGCTGGCGCGGCTGATCAAGGAAGAGTTGCGACCGGGGCCCGATGTGGTGACGGACGAGGCCCTGATCGCCGATTTCCGCGCCCGGTCGGGGACGGTCTACCACCCAAGCTGCACCTGCCGGATGGGGCCGGATGTTGAGGGATCGGTGGTGGATGCGCGGTTGCGCGTGCATGGGGTTGATGGTTTGCGGGTGATCGACACCAGCGCCTTCCCGACGATCATCGCAGGCAACACGAATGCGCCCGCAATGCTGATGGGCTGGAAGGGCGCAGAGATGGTGCTGGCGGACGGGCGCTGAACCTGAACGCGCCGCCGCCGTCGCGGGCATCGAGCCCCCGCCAGCGCCCCGATAGTGCCTTGCTCCGGCTGGCAGGCCGGAATGGGTCGAGCGGCAGGATCACTCCCCCCGTGGAAAACGCTTCTGATCCTCCAGCACGTTGAGATCCATGTGGTTGCGCATATAGCGCTCGGACGCGGCGCGGAGGGGTTGGTGGTCCCAGGGGTAGAAGGCGCCGTTCCTCAACGCCTCGTAGACCACCCAGCGGCGGGCCTGGCTTTCGCGGACAGCGGCGTCGAATGCGGGGAGATCCCAGCGCTGATCGGCGAGGGTCTGGAAATGGGTCAGGATTTCGGTGGCGCGGGGATCCCCGGCAAGGTTCGTGCGCTCATCCGGGTCATGCGCCAGATCGTAAAGCAGGTCCGGATCGGCCGGGCAGCGGATGTATTTCCAGGCCCCTTCGCGCAGGGCGACCATCGGGGTGATCGTGCCTTCGGCGGCGTACTCCATGGTGACGGCGGGGCGGGACGCGCCGTCCGCCACGGGCAGAAGGCTTATGCCTTCGGTCCAGGGCGCGACTTCGGCCATCGAGATACCCGCCAGCGCCGCGATCGTGGGGGCAAGGTCGATCGTGGATACCGGGGTCGCCACCTTGCCCGGTGTAAGACCCGGGGCCGCGACCATCAGCGGCACCCGGGCGGAGCCTTCGAAGAAGTTCATCTTGAACCACAGGCCCCTTTCGCCCAGCATCTCGCCGTGGTCCGAAAGGAACAGCACCGCCGCCTCTTGCCGGGTCGCCTCGAGCACGGCCAGAATCTCGCCGATCTTGTCGTCGACGTAAGAGATGTTGGCGAAATAGCCCTGCCGGGCACGGCGGATCTGGTCATCGGTGATGTCGAAGGCGCGCCACTCGCAGGCGTCCATCAGGCGGCGGGAATGGGGGTCCTGATCGGCGTAGGCAATCGGCTTTGGCGGCTCCAGTTCCGGCGCGTCTTCGTAAAGATCCCAGAACCTGCGGCGGGCGACGAAGGGGTCATGTGGATGGGTGAAGCTGACGGTGAGGCACCAGGGTCGGGGATCTGCGCCGCGCGAGAGGTCATAAAGCTTTTGCATGGCCTGATGCGCGACGTCGTCGTCATATTCGAGCTGGTTGGTGATCTCGGCCACGCCTGCGCCGGTGACCGAGCCGAGGTTGTGGTACCACCAGTCGATCCTTTCGCCGGGCTTGCGGTAGTCAGGGGTCCAGCCGAAATCGGCAGGGTAGATGTCGGTGGTCAGGCGTTCCTCGAACCCGTGCAGCTGGTCGGGGCCAACGAAATGCATCTTGCCACTTAGCGCGGTCTGATACCCGGCCCGGCGCAGGTGGTGGGCATAGGTCGGGATGTCCGAGGCGAACTCGGCCGCATTGTCATAGACGCGGGTGCGGCTGGGCAGTTGCCCCGACATGAAGCTGGCCCGGGCCGGGGCACACAGCGGCGAGGCGGTGTAGCAGTTGGCAAAGCGCGCCGACCGGGCGGCAAGGCGCTTGAGGTTTGGGGCGTGCAGGAAATCGGCGGGCCCGTCGGGGAACAGCGTGCCACTCAGCTGATCGACCATGAGGACCAGGATATTGGGTGTCGTGGTCATTGCGGCGGTCCTTTCGATTTGGCCAATAGAGACCCCAGAAACGCGGGCAGGAAAAGCCCTGCTTCGTCAGAAAACGGCTCTCTTGGCCGCCGGTCCGCGATCAGCAGCGCCAGGGTCAGGCTGGCAGCCGGAACAGCCGGACCGGGGGTTTGGTCCCAGGGCAATCGCCCCTTGCGCCTCAGGATCAAGCTGGACGCATACCATCCACCAGCCGGCCATTGTGCCGTCGGGAACCCGCGCCGGGTCCAGTCGGGCCAGAAGGGCCATCTGGACCTCGGCCTCGGTGAGGTCGGGGGAGCGTCGGGCAGGACCGTCATTGGCCTGGAAAGCGGTTGGTTCCAGCCGCTCAGCTGGCGTAGCCCGGGTCTTCCACATCAAGGATCGCGCGCAGTTCACGGAGATGCGCCTCGGCGAAACCGGGATAGGTCTCCCATTCCCGGGCGGTCTTTTCGGCGATCTCTTCTGGCAGGATGCGCAGCGGCCGTCCAGTCTGCAACGCGCGGATATAGGTCTCGGCGGCGCGCTCGAAATAGTAAAGCCGGTTGAAGGTTTCGGCAACCGTGGCGCCGATGACCAGCACGCCATGGTTGCCCATCACCATCGTGGTGATCTTCGGGTCGGCCAGCAGGCCGGCACAACGCGCGCCTTCTTCTTCAAAGGCCATGCCGCCGAAATGGTCGTCCACGACAAGCCGGTTGTGGAACATCGCGGTGTTCTGGTCGATCGCGGGCAGTCGGCTGTCGGCCAGACTGGCCAGCACGGTGGCGTGAATCGAATGGACGTGCATCACGCAGACTGCATGCGGGCAGGCCCGGTGTACCGCCCCATGCAGCCCCCAGGCTGTCGGGTCGGGTGCGTCGGGCCGCGACCGGGTGGACGGATCGTTCGCGTCAATCTCGACCAGCGACGAAGCGGTGATGCGCGAAAAGTGCCGTCCGTTGGGGTTGATCAGGAACCGCGTGCCCTCGGGGTTCACCGCGACCGAGAAATGGTTGGCCACCGCTTCGTGCAGATTCAGTCGCACGGTCCAGCGAAACGCGGCGGCAAGATCCTGCCGAAGTTCCCACTGTGTAAGGTTTGCGTACCGGTTCATCCCCACCCCACGATTGATTCGATCCGCCCGACGATGGATCAAGGGCTGCAATTCAGCGAAGAATAGGTTAACACCTTCCTTGTAACCATCCCAAACGGTGCAGAGCTGACGTCTTGCAACTATGACGCTTGGTGCTCCTGCCCATCTGGCAACCTCTGCTTGAATGTGGCACGGGCGCCGAATTTTACCTGTATGTTTCCTTTTTTCCGGCGAATGCTGACCGCATTGCTGGTGCAGTCTGATGAAAGGCAGTGGAGGCAGTGCACGTGCAAATTCTCGCAAGAACCGGCAGGCAGACTTCGGCGCAGCATTCCCTGGGCATCCGCGTGATGCTTCTGACGGACCAGCCCGATGGACTTACCTCACGACGGCTTGCGACTTATGGCAGCTTGGTCGATGTCGAGGACGAAGTTTACACGGCCCTTTCGGCCATCCTGGACGATCCGATGGGTTATGATCTGTTTGTGATGGATTGCGACGCTTTCGGCGGCATCGCCGCAGCCGAACGCGCTATTGCCACGTTGATCGCCGCCGAAGCGAAGATGCGGGTGATGCTGGTCAGTCAGGAGTTTGAAATCCCGGCCTACCCGATGGGGCTTCGCACGGCTGTCTGTCTTCCGGACCATGTGTCTGAAACGGGCTTCCGCAGGGGCTTCGAACACGTCCTGCGTGACCGGTCGGCAATGACATTGATGTAAATGGTATTGCGGGGGGCGGCCTGCCGCCCGCCGCGCGTTCTTGCCGCCCGCTTCAGGCGAGTGCGAGGTTCGTCGCGGATTCGCGACCGTCACGGCCAGCTTCGATGTCGAAGGTGACCGGCTGACCATCCTTCAGGCTGCGCAGACCAGCACGCTCCAGCGCGGTGATGTGGACAAACACATCCTTCTTGCCACCTTCCGGGGCAATGAAGCCGTAGCCCTTGGTTTCATTGAACCATTTCACGGTGCCCTTGGCCATCGTGATGTCTCCTGTCAAGTCTTCCGCCCGCGAGATTGCGGCGGCTTGGCCCCGTCAGCTTGAAGTCGATTGCTGTGGCCGATGGTCGGAGACAGTGGTCGAAAAGTTAACGTCGCAAAAAAATATTGGCATATTCTGCGGCTGATTCCAAGAGGTTCAGGTGCTTCGGGTGCCTGGTGGGCCTTTGCTCTGTGCTGCCGCCGCAAAACCGTCTATGCTGCGTCGCAGCAAGTGAGGGAATCGCGATGGGCAAGGTCGTGACCGTGGCACAGCAGAAGGGCGGATCGGGCAAGACCACGATCGCCGTGAACCTCGCGGTCGAGTTTCACCGCAGGGGTTTGCGGGTCGCCCTTCTGGACACCGACCCGCAAGGCAGCCTTGGCCGCTGGTTCCTGTCGCGCCGGGAAAAGCTGGGTGCAGCGGGGGTGGAGTTTTCCACCGCCTCGGCCTGGGGGGTGAGCTATGAGTGCGAGAAGCTCAAGAAGTTCGCGGACGTGGTGATCGTGGACACGCCGCCCAAGGTCGACGCCGATTTGCGGCCCGCCTTGCGGGAGGCGGATCTGGTTCTGGTGCCGGTAGCGGCGTCGATGGTCGACCTCTGGGCGACGGATGGGGTCTTCGATCTGGTGGGCCGTGAGGGGCGGCGGGCTCTGATCGTGCTGAACCGGGTCAAGGCGGGGACGCGGCTGGGTCTGGAGGTGGCAGAGGCGGCGGCCTCGGTTGGGGGGGTGGCGGAGGCTACGCTCGGCCAGCGGGTGGTCTACGCGGAGACCTTGGGGACCGGGCTGGGGGCCTCGGACCTGCGGGGGGTCGCAGCGGGGGAGGTCAGCCGGCTGGCGGATGAGGTGCTGGGGCTGCTTCTGTAGCTGTCCACGGTGGACGGGCTGGGCGCCGCAAGGGATTCCAGTGGGTTAGCTGTAGGCGTTAGGGTAGTGTTAAGGTTTGCATTGCCGAGGCCACAAGGGGCTCCTGTCCGGCGGTTCTGATTGCCAGAACAGGTGACCGAGTAGTGGGTGATGATGGGGATCGGTATGCCGATCACCCAGGCAAGTGCGCCTTTCAAGGGGAAACCAAGGTTGTTTGGTCGGAGGGACAACACTGAGGGCGCGGGGGTGGTTGCCTTGGGGAGCTATGTACCGGTCTGGGAATCGGATGAATACGAATCCACCAATGATGTGTCCACCTAGCCTTCTTTTCGTGCTGTCTAAGGAAACGAGGTTAAGTGGACACTTCAGCACACTGCGGCCGCACTTTGAAATCACAGCAATCAGGCTTGGCACCCCTTCGCCCGGAATCAAGGGCGAAGTCCACTGGGTCGCGCCCTCCCTCCGCCCGGGAGGGCGTTCTCCCCCGCTGCACAGCCGAACTGGCGTCAAGGGAATTGCACCATAAAGCGCCTACGTCGACCGTTGGAGCGAGCGCCCGAGAGAGGGCGCGGCCCTGTGCGGAGAGGGCGCCCAAGCGGGGTGGTGCGCTGAAGCGCACCCTACGATTGCTGCTTGGCACGGTGCCCCCCACCCCTGCCCCTCCCCACGAGGGGGAGGGGGGTCTTGGGTTAGTGTTGGTTCCGGACCAGAGGGCGTCGGGCTGGTGTCAGCGGGCAAACCGTTTGTACTTCACCCGCTTCGGCTCCAGCGCATCCGGCCCGAGCCTGCGGACTTTGTCTTCTTCGTAGGCCTGGAAGTTGCCCTCGAACCATTCGACATGCGCGTCGCCTTCGAAGGCGAGGATGTGGGTGCAAAGCCGGTCGAGGAAGAAGCGGTCGTGGCTGATGATGATGGCGCAGCCGGCGAAGTCTTCGATGGCGGCTTCCAATGCTTGCAGGGTTTCCACGTCAAGGTCGTTGGTCGGCTCGTCAAGGAGAAGCACGTTGCCGCCGGATTTCAACAGCTTGGCCATGTGGACGCGGTTGCGCTCACCACCGGAGAGGAGGCCGACCTTCTTTTGCTGGTCAGTGCCCTTGAAGTTGAAGGCGCCGGTGTAGACGCGGCTGTTCATCTGCATGTCACCAAGATGGATGACCTCGGCCCCGCCGGAGATTTCCTCCCAGACGTTCTTGTTGGGGTCGAGCGCATCGCGGGACTGATCGACGAAGGCAAGCTTCACTGTGTCGCCGAGCTTGATCGTGCCCTCATCTGGCGGCTCTTGCCCGATGATCATGCGGAAGAGGGTGGATTTGCCGGCGCCGTTCGGGCCGATGACGCCAACGATGGCCCCCGGAGGCACCGTGAACGACAGATCCTCGATCAGAAGCTTGTCGCCCATGTGCTTCTTCAGGCCTTCGACCTCGATCACCTTGTTGCCAAGGCGCTCGCCGTTCGGAATGATGATCTGGGCTTGCGTCGCGCGTTCGGTGACGGTCTGGTTGGCCATCTCGTTATAGCGCGACAGACGGGCCTTGCCCTTGGCCTGACGGGCCTTGGCACCCGAGCGGATCCACTCCAGTTCCTTTTCCAGCGCCTTCTGCTTGGATTTGTCCTCACGCGCTTCCTGGGCCATGCGCTTGGCCTTCTGGTCCAGCCAGGCGGAGTAGTTGCCTTCGTAGGGCACGCCCCGGCCGCGGTCGAGTTCGAGGATCCAGCCAGTGATGTCGTCCAGGAAATAGCGGTCGTGGGTGACGATCAGGATGGTGCCCTTGTAGTCGATCAGGTGCTTTTGCAGCCAGGCGATCGATTCCGCGTCAAGGTGGTTGGTCGGTTCGTCGAGCAGGAGCATGTCGGGCTTTTCGAGGAGCAGCTTGCAAAGCGCCACGCGGCGGCGTTCCCCGCCGGAAAGGGTGGAGACATCGGCGTCATCGGGCGGGCAGCGCAGAGCGTCCATCGCGACGCCAACCGTGGCCTCGAGTTCCCACAGGTTCTCGGCGTCGATCCTGTCTTGCAGGTTGGCCATCTCGTCCGCCGTTTCGTCCGAGTAGTTGACGGCAAGGTCATTGTAGCGGTCAAGGATCGCCTGCTTGTCGGCGACGCCCAGCATGACGTTGCCCTTGACGTCGAGCGTCGGGTCAAGCTGCGGTTCCTGCGCGAGGTAGCCGACGCGGGCGCCCTTGGCGGCCCAAGCCTCGCCTTTGAAGTCGGTATCCATTCCGGCCATGATCTTCAAGAGTGTGGACTTGCCCGAGCCGTTGACGCCGACGACACCGATTTTCACGCCGGGCAGGAAGTTGAGATGGATGTTCTCGAAGCACTTCTTGCCGCCGGGGTAAGTCTTGGAGACGTTCTCCATGTGGTAGACGTATTGATAGCTGGCCATGTCAGTGCTCCATCGCGGGTTGGCGCGTATGTAGCGGCGATGGGACCGGGCTGCAACGGTCAGAGGCGTTTGGCCATCCAGAGGTTTGAGGGCGAGGTCGTGTAGGGGGCGATGTCGGTCCAACCATCGCTGCGATAGAGGGCGACTGCATCGGAAAGTCCGGTGTTGGTATCCAGTTGCAGACGGGTCATCCCCAATTCACGGGCGCGGGTCTCGATGGCGCGCATTAGGCGACGAGCGAGACCCTGGCCGCGGGCAATGGGATGAACCCAAAGCCGCTTGACCTCTCCAACCCCGGGTTCAAGCGGACGAAGCGACACGCAGCCGACCGGCAGGTCGTCGGACCAGGCCACAAGAAACGCGCCGTCAGGGCTGCGGTATCTGGCAGCTTCGGGCAGAGGCAAGGGCAGCATCTCGGGGGTGAAGCTGGCGAAGGTGTCGAGAAGAATCCGGTAATAGGCTGACAAGCAAGAAAGCGCAGCCGGGTCGTCGGGATCGGCATCGCGGATCACCAATTCGTCTTGCAACAGCACCGTTGCGACAAGGTCCATCGCCTCGATCAGGGCTTGCTGGCGCGACCCGGCACGGTCGAAGACAGCCTTGGCCTTGTCGTGGCCAAGCTGATCATAGACTTGCCATTCGGCCTGGCCCGCCTCGGTCAGGTGAGCGATCCGGCGGCGGCGGTCGGCAGGGTCAGACTTCACCACCACCAGACCTTCTTTCTCAAGCGCGCGGAGCAGGCGGCTGAGGAGGCCGGAATCGAAATGCAGGGTCTGCCGGATGACAGCGATGTCGGTTCCTTCTGGCTTTATCAGGTGCAAAACACGTGCGGTGCTGAGCGGCCGTCCACGCCCAAGGTAGGACGTGTCGAGAGCCCCGATTTCGCGGGTGACGACGCGGTTGAACCGGCGCAGGCGAGCGATAGAGTCCAGCATGTCTGACTCCTGTCAGGTAAATTACCTGACTAAAGTCAGTTATAAGCGGCAAGTCAAGGGGTTTTTGCTTTACAGCCGTGCACGCCAGCGGCATGACTACCCAGCGGGGTATGCAAGGGAGCCCGGAATGCGTGCCGGTTTTCCTATTGCGGCCAAGGGCATGGTCGTCGGGCTTCTCGGCGGGTCGTTCGATCCTGCGCATGAGGGGCATGTGCACATCACACGTGAGGCGTTGAAGCGGATGGGGCTGGATCAGCTCTGGTGGCTGGTCAGCCCCGGCAATCCACTGAAGGCGCGCCAGCCCGCGCCGATGGCCGACCGGCTGGCGCGGGCACGCAAGGTCATGCAGCATCCGCGCGTGAAGATCACGGCTTTGGAAGAAAGCCTTGGCACCCGGGTGACGGTGGACACCATCGAGCGGTTGCGGCGGGTTTATCCCGGCGTCACTTTTGTCTGGCTCATGGGTGCCGACAATCTGGTGCAGTTTCACCGCTGGGAGCGCTGGCGCGACATCCTGCGCAGTGTTGCGGTGGGCGTTCTGGCGCGGCCCGGCTCGGGCGTGGAGGCGCGGCTGTCGGTGGCGGCTCGGGCGTTTCGGGTGCATCGGGTGGCGCGGGGAGAAAGCCTTGCAAGCCATGCCCCGCCGGTCTGGTGCTTTGTGAACCTGCCGCTGAATGACGCCTCGTCTACCGAGATCCGGGCGAAGGGAGATTGGCGATCAGGGCGGGGCTGAAGCGCCGGTCCAGCGCCCCCAACCCGCCCGCAGGAATGCTGGAGGGCAAGCGCCATATGCAATTTGGTGAGCAGGTTGTGATCTCGCAGACTGAATTGCCGGGCTGGAGGAATCACTCGGATCGGGTATCACCGGGTAAACGGAGGTTGTTGCGGTGATCACGCGGCGGATGCTTCTGGGTGGGTTGTTGGCGGGGTCGGCGTTCCCGGCCTTGGCCGAGATAATGGAAACCTCGCCCCGCCCCCGACCGCGAGGTGGGGTGGCGGCGATGCCGTCGGCTTCCTCGGCCGGAGATGTGTCGCGTCTGATCGACGCGGCAAAGTTGGGCGGTGCGGTCAGCTTTGTGGTGGCGGACGCAAGGACCGGTGCGGTTCTGGCCGTGCACGAGCCGAACTTCGCCCTGCCTCCGGCCAGCGTGGCCAAGGCCGTGACCGCACTTTACGCGCTGGACCGGCTGGGCGCCGGATATCGGTTCCTGACCAGGGTGCTGGCTACGGGTCCGGTCGCGGGCGGAGTGGTGCAAGGCGATATCATCCTTGTCGGAGGGGGCGATCCGACCCTGCAGACCGACCAGCTGGGTAGCCTGGTGGCGCGGCTGGCCAAGGCCGGGATCGCGGGTGCCACCGGGCGGTTCCTGTACTGGGACGGTGCGCTGCCAAGGTTGCGGGGGATTGCAGAGGATCAGCCGGATCACGTCGGCTATAATGCCGCGATTTCCGGGCTCAACCTCAACTTCAACCGGGTGTATTTCGAATGGAAGCGTGCCAGCGGCGACTGGCAAGTGGCCGTCGATGCCCGGGGTGAACGCTTTGCGCCCAAGGTGGGTATGGTGCGGGTGGCGATTGCCGCGCGTGATGCCCCGCTGTTCACCTAAACGCCGGGTCCGGTCGAGGAGTGGACCGTCGCCGCGTCCGCGCTCGGCAAGGGGGGGGAGCCGCTGGTTGCCGGTGCGTGACCCGGGGGCCTATGTGGCCGAGGTGTTTCGCACGCTGGCCCGGGCGCAGGGCATTGCGCTTGCCCCGCCCGAGCGGACCGGCGCGCGCCCTGATGGCCGCGAACTTGGCCGGGTGGAAAGCGAGCCGCTGCCCGAAGTGCTGCGCGACATGTTGCGGTTTTCAACCAATCTGACGGCGGAATGCGTGGGCCTGACCGCGTCCGGGGCGGCGGGGCTTTCGGCTTCGGCTTCGGCGATGTCAGAGTGGGTGCAGGGTGCGTTCGGGGTTTCGTTCGATCTGCAGGATCATTCGGGGCTGGGGGGGGCGTCACGGGTGACAGCGGCTGGGATGGCGCGGGTGTTGGGCCAGGCAGAGAGGGAGCGTCGGGGGCTGAAACCGATCCTGCGCGACGTGGGGATGAGGGACGACAAGGGCGCGGCGATCGAGGGCCACCCGGTGAAGGTGCTGGCGAAGTCGGGGACGCTGAACTTCGTCTCGGGGCTGGCGGGGCACATCAGCCCCCCCAGCGGCAGGGAGCTAGTTTTCGCCATCTTTTCGGGCGATCCGGAGCGGCGGGATGCGGTGCCGGTCGCCCTGCGGGAGGACCCGGAGGGGGTCACGGCCTGGACCAAACGGGCGCGGCGGCTGCAGGGGCAACTGGTGAGCCGCTGGGCGGAGGCCTATGTGTGAGGGTCTGGGGGCCGCAAGGGGACTCCCCCTGTCCACAGTGGACGGGTTGGGTAAGGGGTTGATTTTGCAGGGGAAGGGGTGTGGACGGTAAGGGTTTGTTAAGATGTTCCTCCGAAGGCCTGCTTTCGGAACTTCGCTGATCCGACTAGAGAGTTTCGTTTGTGGCATCGGCAAAATGAACCTAAGG